>JANYFB010000011.1 GCA_025362955.1 Akkermansiaceae bacterium | reverse complement strand
TACGACGTGCTGGGCGAGGTGGGTTACGGCCTCGTGCGCCAAACCCGCTCCAACCGCGCCTACGCCTTCACCTACAAACACAAGACCTGGCTCGACTCCATGCCTCCACCGACCGCCGCCACCGTGAAAGCCCTCGCCAGCCAGTTTGCGAAAGCGGGCACCGAGGCGCTGGAAACCCCGCACATCTTCAGCACGCCGGAAGTGGTGAAAGCAGGTGGCATTCTTGCGTTGCAGATGTTCGGTGAACCGGCGGTGTTGTTGGTCGATACCAAGGAGAGATTATTTGCGGCATGAATCTGAGGGATATATGTATTCAAGATCGGAAGATGGTTTCTCCTGGGTCTTCGGAGTCTGCCTCTCTGCCCTATCTTGGGCTGGAACAAGTTGAATCACAGACGGGACGAATCCTCAGTGTTCGTCCGTTAGGTGATTCCAGCGCAGGCGCAGGTGTGGCATTCCGTTTCGACGCCCGTCATGTGCTCTATAGCAAATTGCGCCCTTATTTAAACAAGGTGGTTCTACCGGAACATGAAGGACGGTGCACCACCGAGTTGATTCCATTATTGCCAGCCACTGGCATTGATCGTGATTTTCTCGGATTTCTACTTCGCTCGCCGTCGGCGGTTGCTCACGCGAGTTCTTCAAACACAGGGGCGCGAATGCCTCGCGCTGATATGGAACATTTGTTTTTATGGCAAGTTGAAGTTCCGCCTACGAAAGATCAGCGTCGCATCGCTTCTCGACTAAAGGAACAGATGGCCACCGTGGAGCATGCTCGGAAGAGGGTGGAGAATCAGTCGACGGCCACCTCGGCTCTTTGGGAAAAGATGCTTGTTTATGCCTTTAATGGTCATCGTGACGGAACGTGGAGTGAGTTCTGTCTGGGAGATTTGCTTTCATCGTCACTGCGGACCGGGATCTCCAAACAAGGAACTTCTCCCGCAAAGCACCGCTGTCTGGGACTTTCTGCGGTGCGCAATGGTCGCCTTGATTTGACGGCATCGAAGCCTATCGACCTTACGGATGCGGAGGCATTGCGAAATCGCATCATGCCCGGTGCTTTTTATGTGGTCCGTGGTAATGGCAATGTAAACCTCGTCGCTCGGGGAGCTATAGCACCCGATGAAGTGGGCGACGAAATGATATTTCCTGACCTGCTCATTGAGGTGAATCCCAATCCAGGACTATTGGACATTAACTACCTCCGCTGGGCTTGGGACGCTCCCTCCGTACGGCATGAAATCGAATTACGGTCCATGACTTCATCCGGCATCTACAAGATCAACCTCGGAAATCTCGCGAAGGTTCCATTGCCCATCCCGCCCCTCGAAATCCAGCGCCGCATCGCCGCCCGTCTGCGCGAGCAATTTGAAAAACTCCAACAGCTCAAGTCCGCCCTGACCGAGCAACTCGCTGCTTTGGACAGGCTCCCCGGAGCCTACCTGCGGGAGGCGTTTGGGAGTTTGGCGGATTGACATTCCTCTCTCGCTCACGAAACTCTATCCACTCATGCAGCAGGATTTTCTCAAACCCAGACTCATCGGCGGACGCTTTGAAGAGCACTCGTTGCCGCTGGATGTGTTGAAGGACTGGTCGGCATTTGAGGAATTGGTGATCGAGATCGCCAAGGATATTTACCTGAAGGAGAACAAGGAACGGAAGCGTGCGCCCCGTGGTTTCACCGATGAGTTCAGCTTGCACCTGACCGCCGTGGAGCCGGGCAGTGCCATTCCTGTGTTGAAGCGATACTTCAGCGGTGAGAATCTGCCATTTTCAGATCACTTCGACCGTGCGCTGGCGCTGGTGCAGGCAGCCATCATCGCGGTGAATGTAGGGCAAGCGGTGCCGGTGGAGTTTCCCCGTGAGTATTTGGGCTATTTCAACCGTTTCGGGAGTTCGCTGCGCGAGGGAGAGCGGGTCGAGTGGAACGTGGCGGGTTCGAGCCAGGCTGTCGTGTATGATCGCAGCACCCGCAAGAAATTGGTGCTGACCGGGGCGAAAAGCTATCAGGCAGCGGCGGATCTGCGCGGATGGATCACTGAGGTAAACGCGGAGAAGAACAGTTATACGATCAAGCTCATCGGGGGGCCGAAGCTCTTGGGTGGCTATCCCCGTGAGTTGGCGAATCATGTGCTTGTAGCTTTGAGCGAGTTTCAGCGTGAGAAATTTCAAAGTTGTAAGGTGTTGGTACGCGGATTGACCGACTATGACTTGAACGATCAGGCGTTGAGGGTGGCGGAAACCCAGCACTTGGAAATGCTGGACCCGAACGATGTCACCGCCCGCTGTGAGGAATTGGCCCAGCTCAAAGACGGCTGGCTGGACGGTGAGGGTAAGGCCCCGAGCCGAGAGGGACTGGCCAGCCTGCAGAAGGCCTGGGGTGCCACCAGCGCCGAGTCCCTGCCTCTGCCCTTCATCTACCCGACTCCAGAGGGAGGCATCCAGATGGAATGGTGCCTTGGCGATTGGGAAATTTCCGCCGAAGTGGAACTGGATCATCTGACGGCAGAACTCCTTGCGATAAATGTGACCACCCGAGCTTCCAAAGCTGACGTGGCCGATCTTTCTGTGCCGGAAGGATGGGCGAAGATGGCCTGTTTCGTCACGCAGCTTGAAGCTTCCGCATAGGTTTTCATGACTCCTGCCACGCCGTTACTCCGCCAGATCAGCCCGTCCTTCCTGCACGCGGGCCGGGTCACTTCGCAGGCGTTTCACCCCACCCCGAAGGATCAGGATCTCCTATCAGCCTACGATGGCGATATGATTGGAGCGGAGGCCGCTTGGACTCACTACAACCAGCAGCTCGGCTTGCGCTCGGCAGGTGTGCTATCACTTACAGTGGCGGAATGTCAGGAGGAAGGCTTACCCTGCCGTCCTGATCCCGAGCCATTTCCTGAACACGCCGTCATCGACTTCACCGGAAAATCGAAGAAGGAGAAAAAGGAAATCGCCATTTTGCTGCGTAACCGGGCCGTGGCCCAGGATTGGTTGTTTGAAGCCTTGCTGGCATGAGCACCAACTTCAGTATCCCGGAAGAATGGGAGGTGGAACCTGCCGCCCGGACGGCACTGGTCGAACAAATCTGCGACCGGGCCGGGTTCATCCACAGCCAATTTCTTTCATTGATCACGCCGCATCTTTAATCCAACCCTAAGCACGCCATGAACCACCCCGTAAAAGGCTATTTCAGCCTCGTCCAATACTGCCCCGATCTCGCACGGCGGGAGGTGGCGAATGTCGGAGTGCTCCTTTTCTCGCCCGAGCATGACTTCCTGGAGGCCCGGCTGGTAAGCGACAATCATCGCGTGACCCGATTTTTCGGAAAACACGCGGACCATGCCAAGCATGTGACCGCGATGAAGGAAGCATTCACCGAGCGACTGCGGGTGGAGAAGGCGGAGTTCGCCACACTGGAGGATCTGAGCTTGTTCGTGCAGACACGGGCGAACCGGATCATCCTGACTCCGCCGAAAGCGGTCCGGGTGGAGAATCCGGAGAGCGACCTTGAAGCGCTTTTCGCGACATTGGTGGCCGACTCGTCCAGTGCTAATTTGACCGAAGGATTCGAGTTGGCGGATATGCCACTGAGGAAGCGCCTGAATCAGGTGCTGGTGATGCCGGACCTCATTCCGAAAATTCGCAAGAGCATCCATGTGCGGGTGCCGGTGCTGAAAAAAGAAGTGGTGATGCCTTTCGGTTTCCAGAACGGCCGGTTCAACCTGATCCAGCCTGCCAGCTTTATCCAGGGATCGATCACCAAGCTGCGCGATGCCGCTTGCCGATTCGCGGTGGAAGGTGATTCGCTCTATCAAAATCCCGATCCGAATCTGGGAGAGCTGCAACTGATCGTTGTTGCGGATTTCCAACGCACCGGCCGTGACGGAGCGGCCGCCGTAAAAGAATTGTTTCACGAGTATCAAGTGAAGCTCTTCACTCCCGAGACCTTGGGAGACTTGGAACAAGAGATCCGACTGCACGGCAAGGTGCTTTCCCTGTAGCACTACTCATGGCAGCCAAAACCAAAGCGAAATCCAAATCGACCCGCGCCGGACTCGACAGCGCCATCTGGAGCGTCTGCGACATCCTGCGCCGCTCCAATTGCGCGGGAGCCTTGCAGTATGTGCCGGAGCTCACTTGGATTCTGTTTCTCCGCATCCTTGATGAAACGGAGGAAGTCGAAGCCACGAATGCGAAAGCGGTCGGCGCGGATTTCAAACCTTCACTGCAGAGTCCGTATCGCTGGCGGGACTGGGCCGCGCCCGAAGCTCCGGAGCGCAAGCGCATGGTGGAATCCACCTCGAATGCCTTTTACGACTTCGTGAATACGAAGCTGATCCCGCATCTCAAGTCGTTAAGGGAGCAGCCGAACGCCACCCCACGCCAAAAGGTGATGAGCGAGATCATGTCCAGCGTGGACCGGACACGGGTGGACACGCAACGGAACCTGCTTGATGCGCTCGACAAGATTCATGAGATCAGCCTCGACACGGTGGACGACACGCATGTCTTCACGCTCAGCCAGATTTACGAAGGTCTGTTGCTCAAGATGGGTGAAAAGGGCAACGACGGCGGGCAATTTTTCACGCCGCGTGAAGTCATCCGCGCCATTGTGGAAGCGGTGGCTCCGAAGGTTGGGGAGACGGTTTGTGATCCCTGCTGCGGCACGGGTGGTTTCCTCGCGCAGGCGTATGAGTTCATGCGGGGTGCGTTAGGAGAAAGTGCCACGGGTGATCAGATCGAAACGCTGAAACACAAGACTTACTACGGGCGGGAGAAAGAGAATCTGGTCTATCCGATCGCGCTGGCGAATCTGGTCCTTCACGGGATCGACGAGCCGCACCTTTGGCATGGCAATACCCTGACTCGGGAGGAAATCTACAGCGGTCTGTATCAGAACGCGCCAGGCCAGTTTGACGTCATCATCACCAATCCGCCGTTCGGGGGAAAGGAAGGCGAGGATGCACAGACCCGCTTTCCCTTCAAGTCGCGAGCCACGGAAGTTCTCTTCCTCCAGGATGTGATGGAAACGCTCAAGTCCGGCGGCCGCTGTGCCATCGTTCTGCCCGAAGGGATTCTTTTCCAAACGAATCAGGACGCCTTCGTTAAAACCAAACGCCGCCTGCTAGATACCTGCGATCTCTGGTGCGTGCTCAGCCTCCCCGGAGGTGTCTTCACCGCGACCGGTGCCGGTGTGAAGACGAACGTGCTTTTCTTCACCAAAGGTCTGCCAACGAAGAAGATCTGGTATTTCGACATGTCTGACGTGAAAGTCGCTAAGAAGACACCTTTCACCCGCAAGCAACTCGCGCAGTTCTTCGAACTTCTCCCGTCCCGCGCGGATAGCGATAGGAGTTGGACCATCGACATCGCTGCCCGACGTAACATAGCGAAACACGAAGCTGACACGCTGCGAGCCACTGCCAGCGAACCGAAGTCGCGCCTCAAGAAACACCAGGAAGAGCTTGATAAACTCAAGAAATCCAAGGCTAAACCCGAGAAGCAGGAGCCGGTGAAGCAGCTCATCAAGGATTGTGAGCGACAGATTCGGGAGATCGATTCAAAGGCGCAATCAATCGAGGACAACGCGTTTGACCTTAAGGCCGTGAATCCAAATGCGAAGACTGAGGAAGATACCCGGACGCCTGCGGAGTTGATTGAGCTTATCAAGAGCAAAGGTATAGAGGTTCAGGGAATACTGGAAAAACTGGGGAATCTCTAGCAAACCTTGTCCTCAATAACGTCTTACCTCAGGATCAATAAGCCGCGACCAGGCATCGATCCCACCTTTCATGGAGAACGATTTTTCCACCCCATGCGCTCGTAAAAATGCCGCGCCCCGCAGCGAGCGCATCCCGTGGTGGCAATAGACGATCGCCCCGCGCTCCGCATCTTCCGTTAGAACTGCCACCCTCTGCGGAAACGTCCCTAACGGAAACCATTCATTCCCCGCGATCTGGCAAACCGCCAGCTCATCCTCCTCCCGGCAGTCGATTAACCGGGGCCTTTGATCACGCGGAAGATGAACCCACTCCGCGACCATTTCCGGGCTGATTTCTTGAGTCCACGCGGCATCCGGCAGCGTGATAGAGGCATTCCTGCCTGTGCTTATATCCTCCTCACTCACTCGATAATGACGGGCGTGCCGACTTGCACATTATTGAAGAAATGCTCCGACATGTGGTGAGGCATCCGGATACAACCGTGAGAGGCTGCATATCCTGGCAGATAGCCCGTGTGCATCCCGATCCCCGGCATGATCTGCATGAAATTCGGCATCGGCGCATTGTAGAAAACTTCAGTTGCTTTCGGCTTGTCCACCCGGATGTCCACGTTGTCGTTGGTGGTTTGGCCCGTCGCCTTGTCCTTGAAAACTCCATAGACCGAGGACGCATGGTTCTTGTCCTTTTCCATGATCTTGTAATTTCCCGCCGGCGTCCCGTGGTCTTCCTTGCCGCTGGAAATGCGGGAAATCCCTACTAACACGCCGCCTTTGTAGAACATCGCTTTTTGCTGCTCGCGGTTGATCTTGATCAGCGGGCTGCCCGTCGCTCCGTCGCCATCCCAATATGAAACGTCATCTGGAATCGCTGGAGCCGGATGCCCCGCACTGCCGGATGTCTGTTGACGCTCCGTCCCACCGAGTCCCGCGAGATAGTCCGAATGCCCCGGACCCGTGGGGCCGCAGGAACTCAAGATCATCGCCGCCCACCCCAGGAGCGGAAGATAGTTAGAAAGGGTTGATTTGAAACATTTCGTCATGCGCCGGACCATGCACCCAGAACCTACAGGGGTCAAGCGGACGAGCATTTTTTCAACTCATTTGAAACCGTCGTCAAAAGGCGTTTCTCCCATCACCCAGTCTTCGGCAAGCACCCTAGAAATTTCAAATTGACGGGATTCCCCGCCCTCCACTCGCCGGATTTCCAGGATCGCGCGGATCAGCTTCCGCTCTCGGGAGAGCATCCATGCCATTGCCTTCCCTTGTGCCGAACCGACCCTGCTATAAGCTAGAAAAATTTCATCCGTGTCCGGTGAACCGATCTGATAGCAAGTCCATTGCTTGTCGTCCAAGAACGGCCCGTTATAGTAAACGTCCTTCTTGATATAGACGCGCACCGACGCCATCGGCGCCTTTGTGCTCATCAATTCATCCCATGAGAGACTGCCGGTGCGGGCAAATGCCGCATAGTCGAGCTGCCATTTTCCCATGGCATCTGGAGTGAGAAGCGCCACCCGGCTGCTCTGCTGGTCCTTGTTTTTAAAGCTCACGAGCACTCCGTCCAGCGGTATGCTGACGGTATTCAAGCTGCTGAGCCACATCATGCGATCTACTTTCCCTTCGCGGGCATCCACAGCTTGGAGGAATGTCACCGCCTCCTGCGGGCTGGTCCCCTCCAGTCGGAAATACTCCGCGATGCGCTCCGGCTCGCGAATCGACAGCGCCTGCTTCACCAAGGCCAGCGCCTCGGGCGAACTGGGAGAGGGAAATTTCGAAATCGCCCGTCTCACCACCACTGCTCTGGTCGGAACTTTATGAACCGCCTCCTTTTCCTCCGGATCGATTTTGGGGCTCATCCACAGCCAGAGCGCGCCCCCTAACACCGCCACGACCAGGCCGAACAACAGGGCGGACCAAATCCTGATGATGCGGTTCCCGTCCCGCCGCTGTGTGGAATTCCGGCTACTATCCACTTTCATTTTTTTCCGCCTGGCACCTTTCGGCAATCCCGTCCCTGGCATTCTGGCAAAGCGTTCGCGCGGCATTTCTTCGCCTGGCTCCCAATGTCGCGGAATCGGCGGCACCGACTTGGGTTGGTCATCGGAATTCATAGTGCGGTCAGGATGATCTATAATTCCGCACTTTGGTCAAGCCGGTGGAAGTGACGGTCTCGCCTCCCAGTTCCCTTGTTCAGAATGGCTTGGAGCTCAGTGCAGTTGAAACCGAACCGGCACCTGCACCCGACTGCGGATGGCCACCCCGGCAGTTTGGGCAGGCTCGAAGCGCCAAGCCCGCGCCGCCGCGACCGCCGCTCGGTCCAGCGACGGGAATCCTGAACTGTGGGCTAAACTCACGCTGAGAGGAATCCCATCGGCGCTCACTTGGACGTCCAAAATAACAGTTCCCTCTTGCCGGGCTCGCCTCGCCTCTAACGGATAAAGAGGCTTGGGATTGCTGCGGATGCGGACCCCCGTCGTGGGGCCGGACTTTGCCGACGGCGACGTTGTTGCCGTTCCGTTAGGAGCCGATGTCGAGGCGGGTTTGAGTTTTACTTTTGCACTTGGCGGCCTCGCTTTCGGTGGAATGACCGGCGGCTTTTCTAGCTCAGGTTTTTTCACGATCTCGGACACGGGTTCTGGCAGAGGTGTGGGTATTTCCTCGGGCGGGGGGACCGGGTCTGGGACGGGCGGCGGTTCAGGTGGCGGCTCGGCTGGACGATCCGGCGGTGCGGCGGCTTCTTCTGCTGCGGTCGTCAGTTCGACCTCCACACTATCCTCTGCGATCGGCAGCGGCTTGGGAGGTGTCCCTCGAAATGGCCCGAACAACGCGGCGGCATGACACGCCATCGCGAATATCCCGGCAATGATCAGATTTCCCTTCATTTCGGCTTGGCGCGGGTTTCAATGCTGATCTTGGTAATTCCCTTCCCGCGGATTTCATCGAGCACCGCCATCGCCGTGCCGAACTCGGATTTCACATCGCCTGATAGAGAAACATGCGGATCGTTGCCGCGGGCTGCCAGACTGCCTAAAGCCGCAGAGAGCTCCGCCATGGTGACCTCCTGCTTATCGAGAAACAAGGCGCCGCCGGAGTTGATGGAAACGGTTGTTAGATTATCGTGCGGCTGGGCGGAACCGGTTGAGGCAACGGGGAGATTGAGCGCGATCCCGTTATTTTTCACCATTGCCACCGACACCATTACAAAGGTTGCTAACAGAAAAAAAATGATGTCGATCAACGGGATGATCTCGATCCGTGCGTGCCGCTTGCTGCGGGGTGATGGAATAGTTGTCATCCAGCGGTCTGATGGAGTTTGAGGAGGCACATTTCCAACTGTGCGGCGGAGTTCTGGATTTCTTGGCGGGCTTGTTCGAGGCGCGCGTTGAGGAAGTTGAAGGGCAGCAGTGCCACCATCGCAATCACCAGCCCGAAGGCCGTCGCGATCAAGGCCTCGGCGATGCCGCCGGTGATGGCGGCGGGTGCGCCCAGTTCGCTTGCTCCCAGTAGCCCGAAGGCGTGGATCATTCCAGTGACGGTGCCAAAAAGTCCGAGCAAGGGCGCCAGCGTGATGATGGTATCAAGCACTGAGATGCCGCGATTAAAATGCTGCAGCTCGACGCTCGATGCGCGCAGCAAGGCGTTAGAAAACGAAACGTCCCGATGTTCCAGCGCATGAGTGAGCGCACGGGCGACATAGTCACGCGAGCTTATTCCCGCCTGGTAAGCACCTTGGAAATCGCCGGTTTCCGCACAATGCAAAATTTTCCCGACTTCGGCGGGATCACGCCGGACACCTTCCCGGATCACGAAATAAAGCCGCTCGAAAATCACCGTCAAAGCGACGAGCGAAGTGATGAGAAGTGGCCACATCACCGGGCCACCGCGGAGAAACAGGTCGATCATAAGGATGTCAAAATAGGAATTGCCCGAGATCCAGACAAAGGGGAAGAATTCTTCGAGGTTATGGCAGCGAGAGATTGATACTGTGTCGGGTGGTATTTGACAAGACGTCAACCCCGCGGATTTTAAGCGGCTTCTCTAACCCGGATTGCCGTGAAGAGGCAAAGCCTTAAGACTCGCTCCATGACCGCCGCCGATCTCGTGCTTTCCGCCGCATCCGATGCTGTGCCGCCTACCGAAATCTCCGCCACTGCCCGAGCACTCTGGTTCGCGAAGGCCGGAAAATGGGACGCCGCGCACGATCTCAGCCAAGAAATCACCGGCAGCGCGGGATCGTGGATTCACGCTTATCTTCACCGCCAGGAGGGTGACCTAACAAACGCAGCCTACTGGTATGCCCGCGCGGGAAAGCCGATGCCCGCTCAGAAAACTTCATCTGCGGACGAGTGGTTGGAGATCGCGACGGCCTTACTTTAATGCCTTCGCCAGTGGATTTTGAATTTTATATCCGTGTCTTCCTCGGCCTCTGTGAGGTACAATCCGCCCATGCCGTTCAGCCACTTGGGACTTGATACCGGGATTCTTCGGGCCATTCAAAAAGCCGGTTACACTCGCCCGACTGCGGTGCAGGCGGCTGCTATTCCCAAAGTGATGCAGGGAAATGACTTGATTGCGATTGCTCAGACTGGCACGGGCAAGACGGCGGCTTTTGTCCTGCCGATGCTCCATCGGCTTTTACTCGGAAACCACCAAACTCAAGCTCGCGGCATCAAGTCTTTGATCCTCGCGCCCACAAGGGAACTGGCGGTGCAAATCATGGAAAACATCCGGGCTTTTGGAAATGGACTCCCCATCCGGGTGGCCGCGATTTTCGGCGGCGTGGAAGAGGCAGCCCAGATCAAATCCTTGCACCGAGGCGTGGACATCATCGTCGCGACACCGGGCCGTTTGCTCGATCTAATCGGACGCCAGAAGCTCGATTTCAGCCTGCTAGAATTGCTCGTCCTCGATGAAGCGGATCGGATGCTGCACATGGGATTTCTGCCAGACATTGAGAAAATCGTCGCTGGCGTGCCCAAACGACGACAGACTCTTATGTTCTCCGCGACCCTTTCCAAAGAGATCGAGTCACTTGCCCGGCGGTTCCTCCATCAGCCCAAAATGGTCCAGATCGGAAAGCGCGCAAACCCGGCAGATACCGTGGACCAATGCGTCTATGAAGTGCCCGCGCATTTAAAAAATGCTCTCCTGCTAGAGCTCCTCCGCCAGCCTAAATTCACTCGTGTCCTAGTCTTCGTCCGGATGAAGGATGGCGCAAATGTGCTCACGAATTTTCTCAAACTCTCCGGGGTGAAAGTTGCTAGATTGCACTCCAGCCGCTCTCAAGAACAACGGCTCCAGGCGCTCCAGGACTTCAAAGACGGAAAGATTCGCGTGCTCGTCGCTACCGACATCGTGGCACGCGGCATCGACATCGAAGGCGTATCTCAGGTCGTAAACTTTGATTTCCCAGTGAATCCCGAGGATTATGTGCACCGGATTGGTCGCACCGGGCGGGCGGAGGCGGAGGGCGAGGCGATCAGCTTCGTCCCCAAGCAGGATCTCAATCTGCTAGACATTTTAGAAATGTTCATCGGCCAGCGTTTGGATCGGAAGCGTTTGAGAGGTTTCGACTATCATGCGCCCGTTCCGGCACCCACGCCGGGTGAAAAAGCACCACGCCGTGACTGGCGGAAACGCACCCGCGACATGGAGGCGAAGAAGTCCGCCAAACCCGCCGGACGCCCTGCGAAAAAAAATACCGGCCCTCGCGGGAGGAAATAGAAGCTGCTCGGAAGTTCCGTCCTAACACAGAATCTCCCGCTTAGCTTATCCTAGGGAGAGAAATAGAACCGCAGATGGCCGCAGATAAACAAACAGTTATCAATCTTGGCGTCTCACCCACTGGGTGAGAGCATGGGAGAGGCCCCAGCGGTGGAGGGAATCGCAAACCGGATAGATGTTTGCCTTGAAGCCGGTTTCGTGGTGAATGAGTTTAAAATGTCCCCGCTGGCTGCGAGCGATTTCGATTTGGATGATCTCACGGGGAGGACAATAGAATTCATCGCCGGAAAAGGCGGCTTCGAGAATCGGCGCATCCTTGGCGTGCATGAAGACAATGATGTCCACGTCATTGGTCATCCGGGGTTCACCATAAAAAATGGCGGCCACGCTCCCGCTGACCCTATAACGGATGCCGATTTCCTCCAGCTTGCGGGTA
>JANYFB010000048.1 GCA_025362955.1 Akkermansiaceae bacterium | reverse complement strand
CGAACACCTACAGCGGGGGCACCACAATCGCCCTGAACGGTGGCATCCTCAAGATTACGAACGCTGGCGCGCTGGGAACCGGTGCGGTAGTGAATGCCACCACCAACGCCGCGACCACTCAAGGAACGCTCCAGCTCGCCTTTACCACGCCAGGTTCGGGAGCCGGCAGCAGCATAGCGACTCCCAACGTAATTACCAATGCCTTCAACTTGGGTGGACAAAGTGCACTGAACGGAGGTGGATTTTCCCAGATTCAAAATGCCTCCGGGTTCAATAAAATTAGCGGCGCCATTACCTTCAGCAATTTCGGCGGAACCTGGGTGAACATTACCTCGGACGCTGGCAACTTGGAACTGAGCGGCGCTGTTTTCGGTTGGAACGGGACTGACCGGAACCCGTATTTTTGATTTCGGCGGCGCGGGAAATGGTTTGGTTTCCGGTGTAGTTTCTAACGGCGCTTCAACTGCCGCTGTACAGAAAGATGGTGCCGGCACATGGGCCTTTTCGGGTGCCAATTCCTTCACCGGCAACATCGATATCAACGACGGCACGTTGGTGGCTAGCCGGAGCAACAACTTCTTCAACCCGACGAGTAGCGCCTTGGGTAATCCGCGGGCCGTTCGCAACATCACCGTGAATAATGGCGTCACGCTCAAGTTTTCCCAAGGGGATACGTTTGGCGGAGCGACCACCGCCGTCCTTTCCACGCTGGTGATCAACAGCGGCGGCATCGTGACGAATAACGGCCTTATATTTACCACGCTGGGACCGGTCAGCCTCAATGGCGGCACCCTCACTGGCCCGAGCGGTGCGATTGGCGGTTTTCAGATGTATAATTTGTTGGGAACCATCACCGTGGGCGGCACAGTCGCCTCCACCATTTCGGGCCCGGCTGCTGGTGGCCCGACCTTTGGCGGCTACCATCTCGCCGCCGCTGGCACGACATTCAACGTCGCGGATGCCACCGGCACCTCTGCAGTCGATCTTACGGTCTCGGGCACGTTGATCAACACGAGCAATACCCTCGCTGCCGCTGGCCTGATCAAGTCCGGCGTGGGGACAATGCTCCTCAGCGGGACAAACACCTACACCGGGGGCACGACCATTTCCGCAGGCACTCTGCAAATCGGCTCGGGCAGCTCGCTAGGCTCCACCAGCGGCACGCTGACAGTCAATACTGGCACCGGCAGCACCTTGGACCTAAACGGCAACGATCTTGGCGTGGGCAACTTCACGGGCACCGGCGGCACCATCGTCAACAACGCCACCGGGACTAACAAGACCCTGACCATCGGCAACAATAACAGCACCGGTGGAAACTATGCGGGTGCCATCGCCAATAACACCAGCGGCACCGGCACCCTTGCCTTGACCAAGACCGGCAGCGGCACGCTGACCCTCTCCGGCACAAACACCTACACCGGGGGCACGACCATTTCCGCAGGCACTCTGCAAATCGGCTCGGGCAGCTCGCTCGGCTCCACCAGCGGCACGCTGACAGTCAATACTGGCACCGGCAGCACGCTGGACCTGAACGGCAACGATCTTGGCGTGGGCAACTTCACGGGAACCGGCGGCACCATCATCAACAACGCCACCGGGACCAACAAGACCCTGACCATCGGCAACAATAACAGCACTGGCGGCAACTACGCGGGATCCATCGCCAATAACACCAGCGGCACCGGGACGCTTGCCTTGACCAAGACCGGCAGCGGCACGCTGACCCTCTCCGGCACGAACACCTACACCGGACCAACCGCCATCAACGCCGGCACGCTGGCACTGGATGCCTCCGGTTCCATCGCCAGCACCACCGTGAGTGTGGCCGCAGGCGCGGTGCTCGATACCACCGCCAAGGCGACCTACACTCTGCCAACCGCCCTCACGCTGGCAATCAATGCCACATCCGGAACCAGCGGTAAGATCAACGCTGCCGGCCAAGCCCTTGTCATTAACGGGTCTGCCGTGACCTTCAACACGACCGGCTCCCTCACCGCCCCTGCCTATGTGCTCGCCACCTATGGAAGCATCAGCGGGACCGCCACTTTCGGCTCGATCATTGGCAGCATCCCCACCGGCTACGCCATCAACTATGCCTATAACAGCGGAACTCAAATCGCACTCGTCAAGTCTGGGTATGACTCATGGACTTCCAGCTTCGGACTTACCGGCGCGGACGCCCTGCCGGGTGCCGATCCTGATAACGATGGCATCAAGAACCTGTTGGAATATGTCCTCGGTGGTAATCCTACAGTTTCCTCTCAATCTATCCTACCTACCCAAGATAGTTCGGGTGCCAACCTCGTGTTCACCTTCACCCGCAGCGATGCTTCGGAAACGGATACCACCCAAATCTTCCAATATGGCACTGATCTAACTGGATGGACGAACGTCACCATCGGCGCGGTAAGTTCTGGACCGGATGGCAACGGCGTCACGGTAGCCGTCGTCGAAAATGGCACCAGCGCGGACGCGATTACCGTGACCGTCCCCAAGGGAACCAACGTCAAGCTCTTCGGACGCCTTCAGGCCGTCAAACTTCCCTAATCGATCCTAACCATCGCCCCTATCCCTCATATAAATCCCTCAAATGAGGGATAGGCCAGGGCATCTACATTAGAAAATTTAACCGCAGATAGACGTTAAAAACGCAGATGGAAGAAGGGATAAGAGTTTGGTCGTTGAGTTGTCAGCCATAAATCACCGCAGAAACCCGCATCTTCATCCCTCTTATCTGCGTCAATCCTGTTCATCTGTGGTTGATTGGATCCAAATGTAGATGCCCTGAGGGATAGGCAAACCCGGTTCATCCTTTCTAATTTCTTGACTTGCTCAGAAGATTGAACCAATTTTTCCCTAAGAAAGTTCTAATTTGGCTCCTGCTCCGCATCTTTAGCCACTCCAATTCTCATGAAAACCCGCAATAATCCGTTCCTGTCGTCCTTATTCGCCTGCCATCGCACCGCCACTCTCATCGTCGTGGGCTCCATCGCCGCACTGCTGGGCGGGCAGTCCGCGCAGGCGGCGACGCTTGCCGATACGACCGGAACGATCACTTGGGATCTCAACACCACCGCAGCTTGGACTGGAAGCACCGTCAAATGGACGAGCAACGCGGATACCGCCAACTTCAACCTATCCGGCGGCGGAACAGGTTATATCGTCACGATTAACGATGCTACGAACGGCCAGGTAGGGACTGCGGGGATCATCTTCGGCAATGCCGCTGGCCAGTGGATCTTCAACGGAAATACAGGCACCGATAAGCTGCAAATTGGCTCCGGCGGCATCGCCCAAGCGACATCGGGCGCCACAAACGGAGTCACGTTCAATGTCCCGCTGGTCATGACCGCCTCTCAGACTTGGACGATCAACAACACGAAGCCTTTTGTTATCAACGGAG
>JANYFB010000047.1 GCA_025362955.1 Akkermansiaceae bacterium | reverse complement strand
GGCTTTTAGGCAGAAACGTTTGTTGCCATCCCCGCACGGACTGTCGTTCAATCGCTGCCATGAAAGCCATCGGTGCCCGTCAATTTTTGCCAGCGAGTGATCCAGCCTGTCTGGTGGAGTTCGAGGCGGAAATGCCGACTTTAGGAGCAAGGGATTTACTGGTGAAAGTCATGGCCGTATCAGTCAATCCGGTGGACACGAAGGTCCGGAAATTGCTGGGAGAGGGTCCGCATGATCCGCCGCGTGTTCTTGGCTTTGATGCGGCGGGGATCGTGGAGGCGGTCGGGGCGAACGTTTCCGGTTTTTCCCCCGGCGATGAGGTTTTCTATTCGGGGGACGTGACGCGCTCCGGTAGCAACGCGGAGTTTCACGCTGTCGATGCGCGCTTGGTCGCGAAGAAGCCCGCGAGGTGGTCATTCGCCGAATCCGCCGCGCTTCCGCTCGTGGGGCTGACTGCTTGGGAGCTGCTTTTCGAGCGGATGGGCATCGCGCCTAACGGTGCCGACGGAGGGAAAGCGATTTTAGTGATCAATGGCGCGGGCGGTGTCGGATCGGCGTTGATTCCCCTCGCCCGCTCTGTCGGGCTGCGGGTGGTAGCGACGGCATCGCGACCGGAAACAGTAGCGTGGTGCAAGTCGCTGGGCGCGGATGAGGTGATCAACCACCGCGAGCCGTTGCGCCCGCAGGCCGAGGCGCTGGGGATTTCGGAATTTCCTTACATCGCGAATCTTCACAACACGGAGGCATATTGGGAGACGACGGCGGATTTGTTAGCACCGCTCGGGACGCTGGGATTGATCGTCGAGACAAAGGGGTCGTTAGACATTGGGAATCCATTCCGTTTGAAAAGTCCACGAATCGTGTGGGAATATATGCCCACACGATCACGATTTCAAACGGCGGACATGCACCGCCAAGGGGAGATTCTAGCAGAACTCGCCAGCCGTTGCGACACTGGGAATTTTCCTAACATTATGACCCGCGAGTTCGAGAGGATTTCCGCCGCAAATCTCCAAGAGGCCCATGCGGCGATGGAAAACGGCACGGCGCACGGGAAATGGGTTCTATCAAGGTGGTGAAATCGTATGAGCGCCCACACCGAAACATTCACCGTTAGAACCCATGGCAAGGGGACGACCGAAATCACTCGCGAGGTGGCGGGAATCGCCTCCCGTTCTGGTGTTAGGAACGGGACCGTGACTGTTTTCGTCCGCCACACCAGCGCGAGTCTGGTGATCATGGAAAACGCCGATCCCAGTGCCCGGCGCGATCTTGAAATGTTTTTTGAAAAACTCGTACCCGAGAGCACCCCTTGGTTCAGTCACACGCAGGAAGGCCCGGACGATATGCCCAGCCACATCCGCATGGCGCTGACGAGGACCAGTGAAATCATACCGATCATGGCCGGGCGGATGACGCTCGGGACTTGGCAGGGAATTTTCCTGTTCGAGCACCGGCGCGATCCCCATCAGCGGGAAATCGCGGTTAGTGTCGTCGGCGAATGAAATGAATTTTCAAAACCTAACCCTCCAATTTCCGATGCAGGACCACTCCGCTATACTTATCGAACTCGCGCTCGCCGAAGACATTGGTGAGGGCGATGTCACATCACTCTATTTCATCCCCGAGGAACGCCAAGCCTGTGCATTCGTCGCAGTGCGTGATGACGGAGTGGTTTCCGGAGTCGAGCTCGCGGCCCGTGTCTTCCGCGTTGTCGATTCCGCGCTGGATGTGGAAATCCTCATTGCCGATGGAAGTCGCGTCGCCGCCGGGGCTCTTTTGATCCGCGTGGAAGGCTCCGCACGATCCATTCTAACAGCGGAACGGGTGGCCCTGAATTTTCTCCAACGCCTCAGCGGTGTGGCAACACTAACGGCCCGATACGTCGAGCAGGTCAAGGGCACCCGCACCCAAATTCTCGACACGCGGAAGACAACTCCAGGCTACCGATTGTTAGAAAAACAAGCGGTGTTGCATGGCGGCGGAACCAATCACCGTCTCGGGCTCTATGACCGTGCGATGGTGAAGGACAACCACCTCGCCACAGAGGGCGGGCTGGAATTGCTCCAAGCAGCCATCCAACGGTTAAAACTCGAGAAGCCGGGTGTTGAGGTAGAGCTGGAAGTTGATAGTCTGGAACAACTCCGACGATTCCTCAGCCTGGAAGGCGTCGACTACATTTTACTGGATAATATGAGCTTGGAGCAACTACGCGAAGCAGTTGCCCTGCGCGGGGAAATCACTAAGCCGCAGCTCGAAGCCAGCGGCGGGATCACTTTCCAAGCACTGCTGGAAATTGCGAATACAGGCGTGGATTTCATTTCCTCCGGCGCACTTACCCACTCGGCCCCCGCCCTCGACATCGGATTGGATTTTGAGCCTACCTAACAACCGATGGGGAGCGAAAATTTCATCGAAGCTGCGGCGGGATTTCCCGAGCCGTTCCGTCTGTTAGTCTGTGAATCGGTGGAGTCCACCAACGACGAGGTCCGGATCCTCGCCCAAGCCGGAGCGGCTGACGGTCTGATTGTCCTCGCCGAGCACCAAACCGCTGGACGCGGACGACGGGGAGCTGCTTGGTTTTCCCCCGCCGGAGAGTCGTTGGCATTGTCCATTCTGTTGCGCCCTGAGGAGCCCAAAGCCCTGTGGCCGCGGCTGGCACTGGCCGCAGGACTCGCGGTGGCGGAGGCCGTCGAATCATTCGGGCCACCAGCAGGCATCAAATGGCCGAACGATGTTTGGATCAACCAGCGAAAAGTCGCGGGCATCCTTGTCGAGGCCGGAGCCGATTTCGCAGTGGTTGGGATCGGGCTCAACATAAATACCACCCTATTTCCTCCCGAAGTCGCGGAAATCGCGACCTCGCTGCGGATCGAGACTACGCAATACATTTCCCGCTCCGAGGTTTTGGGGGAAATCATCCGCAGATTCGCCAGACGAAGGATTCAAATTGGAAATGATTTCGACGATTTGCTTTCCGCCGTCCGGCTGCGTTGTGTCTTGACGGGAAAACGGGTTGGCTTAGTTACCGCAAAAGGGCAAATGGTCGGAACCGTGGAGGGGATCGCAGCCGGGGGCGAATTGTTGTTTCGCACTGCAAGCGGGCTAGAACGCTTGATCCAGGCTGATGAAGTGCGATTGCTGGCTCCGTGAAATCGTGGATTTCCTTTTTTGAAAAATGCCGCCAGAATTCCTACATGAAAGCGATCTCTGCCATCCTACTAGCGAGCTCGTTCTGGGTTTGCTTTGTCTCTTGTGCAGGGACCAACCCGGATAAACCGAAGGCGGAGGAAAAAAAGAATCCGGTAGAAGGACCCAAGTTGGTGGGGATCATCGCCTCGATACCTTCCGACAAACGTTTCGTTTTGATCCAGAGTTACGGCAAATGGAATGTGGAATCCGGGCAGATACTCACCACCCGTGGCCCAGATGATCGGGCAGCCAACCTAAAAACGACAGGCGAGTCACTTGGCGAATTCGCCGCCGCCGACCTGCAATCTGGCGAAGTCCAAGTAGGTGATGCGGTCTATTTCCAATCGGTCAACAAGCCTCCCGCCCTACCCACGACTACCGAAGTCTCTCAAAATCAAAATAAATCAAAGCTCGAAACCGTTCAAAAAAAAAAATAATTAACTTTTGTGAAATTCTTTGCTTCCAATACCAATTTGGTTTGTGTATTTTCAAAAAGTCCCGCTTGAGAATATAGGCACAGTCATAAATAGTAAATTTTAGAGTTGATTACTATCCGGGAAACCGGGTAGCTTCTCTTTTGCAATGGCTGTGCCCCCTTACATGTCCCGAAACATGAACACTACAACCAGCCATAATGAAAACAATGAACGCCTCGGGCGCTTCGGTGAAAGCCGATGCGGACCGTCTTGCTGACTTCGTCTTATTTACACAACGAAGCTGCATCCTAAACCTGTCAACAGAACTCAATAAAGGAAACATCTCGTTTCCGCAGTTCTTCCTCCTAACCTACCTATCCAGCGAAGAATATCTCACGATGTCCGACATTGCGAAGAAGATGGGCCACTCGACCGCCGCTGCCACCGGCTTAGTTGATCGGTTGGAAAAATTGTCCTATGTTGAGCGAGTGCACGCCGCAGATGATCGCCGCAAAATCATGGTCCGCATCACCTCAAAAGGAATCGAACTCGTTTCGAAGATGCGCACGGAAATCGCGAACGATCTGGCTGGCATTCTTGCCGGTATGGATGAAGACCAAGCGGAAGCCGTTGAACATACGAAGCGCGCCATCCATGGCCGTGCAATCGCTTGATCATTTAGGTTTCCCTTCTCAATAAACCAGCTTGGCGAATCCTCAGCGCCTCCGTTACCGTCCCCGGGTGACGGAGGTGTTCCCCTTTCTGGATTCCTTGAATTCCATCCCCGGTGTCCGCGCCGGTTGGATCGAACGGGTGCCGGATCTGCCCATTTGCGGCGACCGGGATGAAGTGATGAAGTTACTGCGCCCTTATCACGAAAGGGCCATCATTGATTTCGCCGGAGGAAACGCCCGATGGTGGCGAGCTGAACAAATTCACGGGAATTCCGTGGCCGTTATTCCGGGCAGCCCACAAATCATCGCTCCCGACGGGTTGCCGATCGTCCCCGATGCCGATGGCCTGGTCACCTGCCAACCGGGAATCGTCCTCGCCATTTACACCGCCGACTGCGGCGCCATCTGGCTAGCAGACAGAAAATCCGGAGCCATCGGCCTGCTCCATTCCGGGAAAAAAGGCACCGAGGGTAACATCCTCGCCAACGCCCTGCGCGTGATGGCTTCAGAATTCGGCACCCGCCCGGAAAACGTGACCGCCGTGCTCAGCCCGTGCATCCGGCCACCGGATTACGAAATCGACTTCGCTGCGGAAATCGGCGAGCAGGCCAGTCGCGCCGGAATCGGAAATTTCCTCGACTGCGGGCTGAATACAGCATCTGATCTTAGACGATTTTATAGCTACCGCAAAGAACTCGGGAAAACCGGAAGAATGATGGCGATGATCGTCCGCGATTGATAAAACCATCTGAGATGAAGAAAAAGGCACCGCGAATCTGGCGAATCCAGCGAAGCGCTAGAACTAGAATCCATCTCTGAAACATTTTCCCTTTTCAACTCACGTGGTCACCGCATTCGCCCCTGCCAAATTGAACCTCTCGCTCCGCGTTTTGGGCAAACGGGATGATGGATTCCATGAAATCGACACCCTTATCGTGAAATTGCCGGGCCTTGCCGATGATTTGGAATTTAGCGAAAGCAACGGCTTCTCGTTCCATTGCGACGATCCCGAGGTGCCTGCGGATGAACGGAATCTCGTCGTAAAAGCGGTCCGAGCGTACGAAGCCGCCGCCGGGGTTCCTTGCAATTGGTCGATCTCGCTCAAAAAGAAAATCCCCCACGGCGCTGGACTCGGCGGGGGCAGTAGCGATGCGGCGATCACCCTATTGACACTTAACTCCCTCCATAATTACCAACTGGGAGTTAAAAAGCTCGGAGAAGTCGCCGCTTCTCTCGGCTCCGACATCCCCTGCTTTCTCAGCTCCGGAGCCACCCGCTGTACCGGACGAGGTGAAAAAATCGAAGCGGTCCCCTGCCCGCCCGCCTTTCCCGTTCTCCTCCTCAAGCCATCCTTCAGCGTTGAAACGCCGGATGCTTACAAACGATGGAAACAATCGTTTGAACTTCCTGGTATCCGTTATAGCTCGCAGGAAGTTAACGGAATTTCTTTAGTTAACGATCTTGAACGCCCTGTTTTTGAAAAGCACCGCTTCCTCGCCGAGCTTAAGCAATGGCTTCTCGCCCGCCGGGAAACGACCGCCGCCCTGATGAGTGGTTCTGGTTCCACTGTCTTTGCCGTTCTGAAAAATTTAGCGGATGCAAACGTCCTCGCCTCCGCCGCCCGCATTGAGCTTGATCCCGGCCTGTGGTCATGGTCAGGAATTACTGATTCGCACTCTCACCTCTCCTCGTAATACTCCCATGAAAATCTTGATTCTCTCGCTCATCGCCGCCGCCGTCTTGCCCGCCGCTGCCGCTCCAGATTCTCACTCAAATGTGAAAGTCCTGATTGTGGATGGCTTCAGCAATCACAATTGGCAGCTCAACACTGCTTTGCTGCGTGGCATTCTGCAGCCGATGGGACTTTTCGACATCAGTGTTTCCACCTCGCCGCCGAAAAAGGATTCGCCCGGGTGGGACCAATGGCGGCCGAAATTTTCTGATTACGATGTGGTTCTCCAGACCTGTAATGACATCAACGGCGGGCCTTCGTGGCCAGAGGAAGTGAAGAAAGACTTCGAGGCGTATGTCAGCGGGGGCGGCGGAGTTTTTATCTATCACTCCGCAAACAACGCCTTCGCGAATTGGGACGCTTACAATCACATCATCGGTCTTGGATGGCGCGGGGCGGACAAGGGCGTCGCACTGGCAATCGGCGAAGATGAATCCATCATCCGCATTCCCTCGGGCGAAGGCAAAGGCACCGGCCATGGTGCGAGGGTCGATGCCGTGATTACCCGCCTCGGCGATCATCCGATCCATCAGGGATTGCCAAGGAAATGGAAGACGCCTGACATTGAAATCTATCATTATGCCCGCGGCCCTGCGGAACTTGTAGAGGTGCTGTCCTATGCCTTGGACCCGGAGACGCAGATGCGCTGGCCGATCGAGTGGACGGTTGCCTATGGGAAAGGCAGGATTTATACCGCGACTTATGGCCACGTCTGGAAGGATGACACCCAGCCTGAGCGCATCCGTTGTGCCGGAGTGCAAACCTTGATGTCGCGGGCGCTTTTATGGCTTGCCCGTAGAAATGAAATGCCACCGGTACCTACGGATTTCCCGACTGAAAGCGCTTTTTCCATCCGCGGGGAAATTCAGGTTCCGCCGAATGCGCCGTAAGGCAACCTAATCTGTTAGTTCGCCGAAGCCACCCCTGCCATCAGGCGGAGGACGCTTTCTTGATCGAGCTGTGTACGAGGAATTTCTCCGACCAAGCGGCCCTCACGCATGACGATGACGCGCGAGGAAAGGTTAATGAGTTCGGGAAGCTCGGAGGAAATGAGGATCACGGCGAGACCTTGGCGGGCGAGTTGGTCGATCAGGGCGTGGATGGCGGCTTTCGCGCCCACGTCCACCCCGCGGGTCGGTTCATCGACGATGAGGACGCGACCTCCTTTGGCGAGCCATTTGGCGAGGACGACTTTCTGCTGGTTGCCACCGCTGAGGGAATTGACAGGGGCTTCCGGAGAGGCGGCTTTGATCGAGAGTTCCGCAAAATATTTTTCCGAGATCTGTTTCTCGCGCGTGCGGTCTAACATTCCGGCCTTGGTTAGTGCGGGCAGAACGGCCATGCTGATGTTTGCGGAGCAAGCCATCCCGAGGATGCAGCCTTGGCGCTTGCGGTCTTCCGGGACGAGGCTGATGCCGGCATCGAGCGAGGTGCGGATGGAGCCCAGTGGGAGGTTCTTCCCATCCAGCTCGACGTGTCCTTTTGCTTGGGGATCGAGGCCGAAGATGGCTTTGGCAATCTCGCTGCGGCCCGCGCCAACGAGTCCTGCGAAACCAAGAATTTCCCCGGCGCGCAGCTCGAAATTCACCTCGCGGAAACGTCCGGGCGACGAGAGATTGCGAACTTTTAAGACAATCTCGCCGGGTGCTCCATCAAGATGGTTTGGGAAGTAGCTTTCCACATCGCGGCCAATCATCATCCGCACGACGGCGGACTCGGTCATCTCAGGGCCGGAGAGTTCGCCGACGTAGCGACCATCGCGGAGAATGCTGATTTTATCGCAGAGCCGGAAAAGTTCGGGCATCCGATGCGAGACGTAAATCATCGTGATACCGCGCACTTTCAAGGACTCGATCAGCTCGAACAGCCGTTCCGCTTCGGGGGCTGATAGAGAACTCGTCGGCTCGTCAAAAATGAGGATGCGCGGGTTCGTCCCGACGGCGGCGGCGATTTGGACGATCTGTTCTTGGGCGGTGGAAAGATCGCCCATTTTCGAGCGGACATCGAGTTTCACCCCGATGGCGGCGAGGAGTTCCTCCGCCTGCGCGTTCATTTTCGCCCGATCCAGAATTGCGCCGAATTTCTTGGGGTAGCGCCCCATGCTGAGATTTTCCGCGACGCTGAGTTCCGGGCAGAATGCGAGTTCCTGATGGACCATCGCCACACCCGCCGCGAGGGCATCGCGGGGGGAGGAAAAAACATGGAGGTGGCCGTCGATTTCCATCTCGCCCTTCTCCGGTTTGTGAATGCCCGCGAGGATCTTGCCGAGGGTGGATTTCCCCGCGCCGTTCTCACCCATCAGGCCGTGGCACTCGCCGCGTGGGATCGAGAGCGTGACATCGGTGAGAGCGGCGACTCCACCGAAGGTTTTCGTAATTGAACGGAACTGGATGAAGGGCGCGGACATCAGCGGATCACTTGGCGAGCCATTTTTCCCAGTTCTTGGAAAACTCGTCCACATTCTCCTTCGAGACGCGGGTGAGTGGATCGACGACCTTCAGCTCGGCTGGCACCTTGTTATTGAGGATTTTTTCCAACAGAATTTCCACCGACTTGGTTCCCCAGCCGTAGCTGTCCTGGGCTAACAGGACTTCGACGTGGCCGCTCTTGAGGTAACCGAGTTGGGCGGGAAGGCCATCCACAGAGACGACCTTGATGCTGCCGGGTGCCCATTTCAAAGCATCTGCCGTGAACAGCGGCCAACCGCCGATGAACGCCCAGCCTTGGATGCCGGGATTCGCGTTCTGGGCGGTGCCGACGGCCTCGGCGGCTTTCTCGGGGGTTTCTGCATGATAGAAAACGCCGGGATCATTGAGCTTCATGTTCGGATATTTCGCGAGGGCGGCTTTTGCCCCGGCCACCCGGTTCTGGAGATTGGGTGCGCTTTGATTCCCTGCGAGAATGGCGACAGTGCCTTTTTCACCCATCGCCTTTGCGAGTTCATCGATGGTGCGTGCGCCACAGGATTTGTCCTCGGTGCCGTAGAAAGCGAAGCGCTTGCTGTTAGGGGCATCTGAATCGAAGCACATGACGGCCACGCCCTTGGAGACGGCTTTATCGATGGACGGGGTGACGGTGTTCGCCTCCGAGCAGGAAATGGCGATGCCATCCACGCCACGGCGGACGAGAGCCTCGACGGCTTCGGCTTGTTTGGTGGCGTCCTCGTCGTTCGGCGTGCGGATTTCGACCTCCACATCCACGTTGTATTTCGCACCGAGCTCCTTGGCGGCGGCTTTTGCACCGGTCTGTGCGGCTTGGAATACATCGTTGGTGAGGCTCTTGCAGATGAAGCCGATGACGACCTTGCGCTTGCCGCCTTCTGCCGTGGTGGCAGTTTTCTTGGTGCAGTTAGATAGGCCTAGCGAAACGATGGCGGTGGTGGCCAAGGTGAGGAAATAGCGTTTTTTCATTTGGATTTCTGTTAGGGTTTTAGTGACTGGAGCGGTTGCGGAAAATCGAACTGAGCCGGTCAAGTGAGACGGCGATGATGATGGCTAGGCCGATGATGACCAGCCGGTATTCTTGGGCGAGACGGAGAATGATGATGCCATTTTCAATCAGCGCGATAATGAGCGTGCCCAGCAAGGCTCCAATGGCGGTTCCCCTGCCACCGATGAGGCTTGCGCCACCTACGACTGCGGAGGCGATGACGGTGAGTTCGTAGCCGGAGGCCGTGCTGGTGGAGGCGGTGCCAAAACGGCCGAGCGACACCATGCCGGCGAGTCCTGCGGCGAGGCCGGCAAGCGAGTAGGTCCTCAGCTTAACCCAGCCGACTCTCATGCCGCTAAATCTAGCAGCCTCTTCATTTCCGCCGATGGCGTAGGTTTCCCGACCGGCGATGAGCATCCTCAGATAAAACCAACCGAACGCGACGCAAATTAACATGATAATCAACGGCATCGGTTGCAGGCCCCCGATTTCCAAACGCATGAAGTTGGTGGTGAAAGCGGTGGGTAGTTGTTTGCCAGCGGAGGGCAGCGTTTTCTCGGCGGGCAGGACGTTTGCCAGGCCTCGGAAGATGCTCATGGTCCCAAGCGTGACGATGAACGGGTGAAGCTTCAGTCCGACAATCAGGCCGCCGTTGATCAAGCCACAGATCAGGCCGATCGCGAGCGGGACAACGAAGGCGAGGGACAAGACATGGAAGGCTCCAGCATCGACCGGGAGGGTCTGTAAGGCTGCGGCTCCACCGAGCGCGGAAAGCGCCATCACCGAGCCAACGGAAATATCGATGCCGCCAGTGATGATGACCAGCGTGACTCCGATGGCCATGATCGCGTAATACGACATCGGTGTGGCGATGCCGTCGATGAGGTTATCCACATTGAAAAACGTGTTAGGCCGGCCGGGAGCGGCGTCATTCCAGCCATAGACGCCAAGAATGGTAGCGAGCAGGACCACCACTACGGCCAATCCCACCTCTTGCATTAACCCGGATCGGATTTTTTTTGGACGGGTTCCGGCGACGGGTGCGGTCATGTGTTCCCGATTCAGAACAAACACTTGGAAGTGTCAATGTTTTCCAGACACCTCGACGGGCTTGTCCAGCAACACGAAATCCGGCTGCTCTTTCGCTACGAGGATTTTCCCATCGGCGGCGAAATCGACCTTGATAATCGCAGGCATTTCCCGGAAAGGAGCGTTGTTTTCGTTACCAAAATAGGTGGTCCACCAATTCCCGTCCTTGTCCTTGAAAAACCCAGTCCCACCGGAGCAAGGGACAGTTTCATGCCAGTCCTTATACGGTCCCCAGATGCTGTCGGAAATCGCGACACAGCTTGAGTAGCGGCCCTCGAAATCATCGACTGCGCCATGGTAGTATTTGCCGTTTGCTTTGAAGAGGACCGCCCCCTCGTGGCCGAATCCTTTCATCCCACGCTTCACGACTTTCTCGGCGTGGTGGGTCGGTTTAAGATCGGGATTTTCCAAAACGACGGGCCTAGATTCCGCGAAACCGCTGAGATCCTCCTTCATCAGATTAATGGTGCCACCCGCGCCGCAGGTGAAATAGACCTTGCCGTCGTCGTCCTCGAAAAGCGTAGCGTCGATGCCGCCGCTGCGGAGTGGCTTACCCTCTGGAACCGGATTGACGTACGGGCCCTCCGGTTTTCCGGTGCTGCTTTTGAGGATGGAAATTCCAGCCGGGGCCATGCTTAAGACGATCGCGTAGGTGTCGAGTTTTTTTAGATAGTGAATCTCGGGTGCCCAAATCGTAACGGTCGGCTTGCCATGAAGATCGCGGGGTTCTTTTTCCCAAGTGCCATCCCGCGAGGTGACCCAGACGAGGCCCAGGTAGTCCCATTTTTTCAAATCGGGGGAACGCCACAGTTCCACGCCGTCGTTGAAAGCCCAGATGTCCTTGCCAGTCGAGCCGGTCATGTAATAATTCCCATCCCCGCCCAGGGTGATGACTGTGTCGCGAATGTGCAGATCTAACAATGGCTTGATGGGCGGAAGTTTGCCATTTTTCACCACGGTAGCCTTGCCACCGGGGCGGCCTCCCGCGCTTGGCGATTCGTAGTTCCAGCCTGGTGGGAGAGGTTTGCCTGGCCCACTGATCCCTTCCGGACGTGGGGTAAACCCTTCCGCAGCAGTCGCCGGGCGCACTGCCAGCAAAAAGAATGTCAGCCCTAAGGCACTGGTCGGGAGAAAGTTTTTCATAGAATTTGAGGAATTTCGTCGGAATCAGAAAAGAAATCGATGCTGAGGTCACCATTCTTTCAGACACAAAAGGGTGATGTGGCAATTCGAGAAGCCAAGTGACGCGCGGTCTTTTGAGAATAGCCCATCTTAAGCCAGACCGAGGCCTCAAGACAATTTTCAAGCCTCGTTTGACAAGCGGCGGGGGTTTCCACTAGGTTGCCCCTCCCGACGCCGATGTCGGTCCCATTTATCATGAACATTGTTGTCGAGAAGCAGCCAAAGTGCGTCGCTACCCTGCGCGTTGAAATTCCAGCGGACAAGGTCAACGGCCAGCGCGATGAGAT
Source organism: Akkermansiaceae bacterium (assembly GCA_025362955.1). Lineage (GTDB taxonomy): Bacteria > Verrucomicrobiota > Verrucomicrobiia > Verrucomicrobiales > Akkermansiaceae > Luteolibacter. The sequence continues at coordinate 1,555 of JANYFB010000047.1, read as the reverse complement.
CGTCAAAGGCTATGCCAGCAAGGCCCGTGTGCCCGGATTTCGCCCCGGCAAGGCTCCGCGTGCTGTCGTGGAAAAGCGCTTTCAAAAGGAAATCACTGAGGAGCTCAACGGCGCTCTTTTCAATGAAGCCTATGACGAGGCACTCAAACAGGAATCATTGCACGTCTTGGACTTCGGCGTGCCGGAGGATGTCACCACGCTTCCTAACGGAAATATCACTTTTGTCTCGAAACTAACACTCGCCCCCGATGTGAAGCTCCCTGACTACAAGGGCGTCTCGGTCACCGTGCCGCCGTATGCCGTTCCTGACGACGAGATTGAAGCCCAGCTCACCGCACTTCAAGAGCGTTTCGCGGATTTCAACGCCATCGAAGGTCGGCCCGCCGAAATGGGCGATTTCGCCGTCATCGACTACACTTCCACGGTCGATGGCACACCGACCGAAGAGGCCTTCGGCAGTGCGGCAAGTTACCTCGCCGGTCGCAATGGCTTCTGGGTGCGCTTGGATGAAAAGGCATTCCTCCCCGGCTTCGCTGTGCAACTCGTGGGGATGAATGCTGAGGAATCCCGCGAAATCACCGTCACCCTTCCCGAGGATTTCCCGGTGGAGGAACTTCGGAAAAAAGCGGTCGTTTTCCAAACCACCGTCAAGGAACTCAAGACCGCAGTCCTTCCCGAACTCAACGACGAGATGGCTCACCGCCTTGCCCCCGGTAAGACGATGGAGGAAATCAAAGGTATCATCCGCGAGAATATGGAGGGCGAACGCCGCCGGAAAATCGACGACATGAAGGTCAATCAAATCGTCGCTCATTTTAACGCGCAGGTCGATTTCGAGCTTCCTGAAGATCTCGTCATTCAGGAAACCCAAAGCCAGGCGGATGCCATGGTGAAGCGCGGCGTCCAGTCCGGCATGAGCGAGGGAGAAATCGAATCCCAACAGAACGAAATTTTCGCCAGCGCCGGTCACCAAGCCATCTCTAACCTCCGCACGAATTTCATCCTTCAGGAAATCGCCCGGGTCGAAAAAATTACGGTTGCAGATTCGGAACTGGTCAATCATTTGATCCAGATCGCCAACTCTCGCAAGATCGCGCCAAAGAAATTCATCAAAGACATGCAACGCGCGGGACGCCTTCAGAACATCCGCAGCTCGATGGCCATCGGCAAGACCATTGACTTCCTGGTCGAGCACGCGAACGTTGTCGAATCAACTGAAACCCCACTCGATGCCTAATTTCCAATCACCTTCCATGAGTTCACCTAGCTCTCCTAAAAATTACTATGTCCCCGTCGTCGTGGAGCAGGACGGCAGAGGCGAACGCTCGTTCGACATTTACTCCCGCTTGCTAAAGGATCGCATTATTTTTATCGGCGTTCCTATCGATGATTTCGTGGCCAATTCGGTAATCGCGCAACTTCTCTTTTTACAAATGCAGGATCCGAAAAAGGACATCCACATTTACATCAACTCCCCTGGCGGCTCGGTCACCGCCGGTCTTGCAATGTATGATACGATGCAATTTCTCACCTGCGATGTGAACACCTACTGCAT
>JANYFB010000006.1 GCA_025362955.1 Akkermansiaceae bacterium | reverse complement strand
GGTGACGCCGTGAAGCCATTTGGCACAGGAACTTTCAACGTAGATCCCAGCACCGCCGCAAAATTGGCGGGGAAGTAGGCAGACCCCACCACGAACAATGGGGTTCAACAAATCATAAATTCTAATGGGTAGTGGTAACTCGACCTAGAGTGCGGCGGTCGAAATCCAGCGATGAAAAAGCCGGGGATTCAATATGGGGAAAAATAAAATTCAAACTGATCCACCGCCTCGCTATTCCGCATTACATATATTGTCACAAGTTGTATTCCGCAATTATCCGGATGGATGTATGGATTGAAAACGAATTATCCGAACTGCTCGAAGCTCGCCGAGCTACTCGGTGTGCAGCGGATAACGATTCGATGGGATATTGAGTTCATGCGGAACTCCACTCGCTGGTCAAATCTACATGGGATTTGCTATGACGAAGACGTCTCCGATTTCCGGTCTTCCCGACTACTGCCGAAGAATTGGCCTGTTTGTTTCTGGCACGAACTCCATTGGAATCCGTTCGTGGAACTTCCTTGGCTGAGGTCTTGCAGAAAACTTTCGCCAAGCTCACTCGAGGCTTGGATGGCAAAATTCAATTCGATTGGAACGATTTGGACAAGGCGTTTTCCCGCAAGGTTGTGGAGCGGCGTCCTAGAGATGTAGAAACCTTTGGGGTAGTCGCTGAATCTATTTTAAGTCAGATAGTTACACTATTTAATTATAGAAAACTCGAATCGGACTTTTCCGAGCTTCGGCGGGTCCATCCGTTGCATCTTGGCGAGGTCGATGACGGGTGGTATTTTACGCCTCAGGATACATTTCAGCGGCCGCAGGGATTCGCTGGAAATGAGTAATTGAAACGATCGTTGGCGTTTGGAATGTGGCTGGAGATTATTCCCGCCAAGTGGTGGAGTAGAGTTCATCAATGATGCCGCCCGAGTCGCCCAAGAGCGCCGTTGGCACCCGACTCAGGAAATTCCGTCCTGAGTGCGAAGGCCACCCGAGTGGAAATCCGCTTCGAGGTCGGTCGGCTTGAAGGGGTCCTGCGTCGGTTTCTAAGTTTCGGTAGCCAAGCAAAGGCGCTGTCCCCTCCCGAACTCCTGAGAATAGTCTTTAAAGAAGTTGCAGCAATGTGCGGATAAAAAAGCAGGCGCTCAAGAGCCATCGACAAAGGCGCTTTTCATTCTTACGATCCACGCCATGCGCCGTTTTATCCTCCCTGTTGTGATGTGCCTGTGTATGAACGCATCCGGCGCAACCGATGCAGAAAAACCTGCGGAAGCCGCGCAGAAGGATCCGCCTTTGCCTAAAATGATCGAACCGGTAGTCCGGGAATCGACCGTAACGATTGATGGAAAGAAAGTTCCCTATAAGGTCACAACCGGCAAATTGCAGTTAAAAGAGGATGACGGAAAAGCGCGGGCCTCAATTTTCCATGTGAGTTACGAGCGCACGGATACCAAGGATCTGACGAGCCGACCTGTGATGTTCGCCTTCAACGGCGGTCCAGGTTCCTCGGCGGTTTGGTTACACATCGGAGTTCTTGGCCCGAAAATTATCAAGCTTCCCGGCGACGGCACGGCAGCCCCCTTCCCGCCTGTTAGGGTGATGGAAAATCCGCTGAGCATTCTGGATGTGTGTGATCTGGTGTTCGTGGACCCGGTTTCCACGGGATACAGCCGCGCCGAAAAAGACGTGAAACCCGGGGATTTTCATGGGGTTGATGAGGACATCGAGTCGGTTGGTGATTTCATCCGCCGATGGGTCAGCGAGCACGACCGATGGGCCTCACCAAAATACATCCTCGGAGAATCTTACGGCGGCATCCGAGTGGCAGGTCTTTCGAGCCACCTTCAATCGCGCTATGGGATGAGCTTGAACGGCGTGGTATTGCTTTCCTCGCTGCTGGATTTTTCGACGCTGCAGCCGTCGCAGGGAAATGATCTCGCGTATGAAGTTTACCTTCCTTCCCTCACTGGAGTGGCCCATTTCCACAAGAAAATCCAGGGAGATCGTGATGCGCTCGTTAAAGAAAGCGCGGCCTTCGCTTTCGGAGATTACGCGGCTGCGTTGCTTAAAGGAAATGACCTCGATGCTGCGACAACTACCGCTTTAGCGGGCAAGCTCGAACACTTAACCGGCATCGCCGCCTCCACTTGGATTGCTCATGATTTACGGCTGGACGCGACATTTTTCCGGGGTGAATTGCTGCGCAAGGAAGGCAAGGTTCTCGGCCGGTTCGACGGGCGTGTCGCATGGGATACGACAGACAAAGCGGCAGAGGTTCCTGACTACGATCCTTCGTATGCCCTGGCCTACGGGGCGTTTTCCACTGCCATGCTCGATTACCTCGGGCGGGACTTGGGCTACAAAGAGGACCAACCCTACGAAATTCTAACTGGAAAAGTCCAGCCATGGAAGTGGGACGCAAACAACGAAGTGGTCAATCTCAGTGGCCGCCTGGCGAGCGCCATGAGGGATAATCCGCATCTCCGAGTTCTCGTGATGAGCGGGCGCACGGATCTCGCGACTCCGCCGGAAGGGGTGGCCTACTCGGTTCGGCACATGCTGAATCTCCCGGAAAATGTGCGGAAAAACATCTCTACCACCTATTTCGACGGTGGACACATGTTCTATCTGAATCCTCCCGATCTCATCAAATGCAGATCGGACATCGTCAACTTTATCCAGGCCGGGAAACCCTGAACCCCATGCACGAACCATTCGCCGACGAGTCCCCCACCCCACCTCCGATAGCATCTGCGGCGGCCGCACCTCCACCGCTGCCAGTTTTAGCGATGTCCTATCAGGCTACGCACGGAGTGACCGATGAGGATAAAACCCTAGCAGCACTCTGCCATGTGTTAGGAATTTTTACCGGATTTCTGGGACCGCTCGTCATCTGGTTGGTGAAAAAGGATAGCAGCCCGTTTCTCGATCATCATGGGAGGGAGGCTCTGAATTTTCAACTTACGGTGCTGTTGGTGCTCATGTCTCTAGCAGCGGTCACGTTTGTCCTGATGTTTATATTCGTCGGGATTTTTTTAATTCCCGTTATCATCGTTCTGCAAATCTTGGCGATCGTTGCGGAGATCATGGCTGCGGTCGCGGCCGCAAACGGCGAGTGGCACCGCTATCCGTTTTGCATTCGTCTGGTTTGAGCTGGGACGCTGGAGGTGAATCCTCACAGGAAACCCATGACTACGTCTCATGCTCGGGACGAAAACACTTCACCCCATAAGCTGCGGGGCAAACGAATGTGGCAAGCCACGCGCTTTGATAGAAGCTAACGAGCGATATGAAGCTCATCCAACAGAACCAATCATGAAAACGAAACTAGCACTGTTTTTTTCCACCGCCAGCCTGCTTCACGCGGGCGCTCCCGATCTGGAAACCACTCTCGCTCCCAAACCCGAGCCGTGGATTCAACCGGTCATCGACATCCGTGCCCGCTACGAATTCGGCGATATTGACGGTTTGGACGTTTCCAACGCTTTCACCGTCCGTGAGCGCCTCGGATTGAAAACCAAGGCTTGGAACGGATTCAGTGCCCTCATCGAAGGGGAATTCAGCCAAGCTGCGATCGACGACTATAATGGCGGCGCGGGCCCGAACGCCAATCCATTTGATCCGACCCATACGACCATTGCGGATCCTGAAACTAACGAACTCAATCAAGGATATATTCAATACGATGGTTTCGACACGACCTTCAAAGTCGGACGCCAACGCATTATTTATGATAATGCCGCTTTCATCGGCAACGTCGGCTGGAGACAAAACGAACAAACATTCGACGCAATTTCCATTGCCAATAAGTCAATCGACGGACTCACGCTCAATTATGCCTACATCACCCAGGTAAACCGAATCTTCGGCTCGGACGCTGACTCGCCCATTGGTATCGTTCCGGGATTTACTAACGTCCAAGATGTTGATGCGGAAGTTCATTTGTTCAACGCATCCTACACCGGTATCGCAGGACTCACTCTTGGAGGATATGCCTATATCATGAACTTCAATGATATCGGTGCATGGGACAATAACACCTTCGGTCTCAGTGCGAAAGGAACCTTGGGTGGTATCGTTCTTTATGGAGAAGCAGCCTATCAAGATAAGGCTGGTCTGATGGGCAAGGAAGATGCGTTTTATGCTCATGCCACGGCAACTAAAGCGTTTGGCTCACAATCAGTTACACTCGGATTGGAGCATCTTGATGCAGGATTCAAGACACCGCTTGCCACGGTTCACGCCTTCAACGGATTTGCGGATGGCACCGATGGCGGTCGGATCTCTGGTGCCCAAAATGGACTTACAGATTTATATGTAACTTACACGGTCCCCATCTTTTGCGGTATCAAATGGATGAACGCGCTCCATGCGTTCGGAGATGATTCCATCTCAACCGGATATGGTTGGGAATACGACAGTGTGCTGACCAAAAAGTTCGACGATAACTTCACGGCCCTTGCGAAGTTCGCACAATTTGAAACCGAAGGGGACGCCTACACCGGCGGTGCCCATGGTTTGAAAGTTCCCACCACCACACGCCTCTCGGTTGAGTTGGACTATACTTTCTAAGATTTGGTCTTAGGTTGTTGCATGATGCGGGTTATTTCTTCCTCTAGGAAATGACCCGCTTCTCATTCTGTCAAGTTAGACGGCATGGCGGCAAATGCCATTTCACACAGACCGATGAATGCTTCCTCTACAAGACTCGGCTCCCGCTTGGATGAGTGAAAAACCCCCCACTCGCGTTCAATTCCCGGTTCCTCAATACTAACAACTTTCAAACTGCCATCCGAGATTTCCCGGGCTGCCACCCACGGTGCAACAATACCCACTCCGATTCCGAGTTTCGCCATTTCCTTGATCGCTTGCATATCTCCAAGCACCAGCGGCTTTTTTCCTCGGCCTCCCTTATGCTCCAGCCATTCTTCAATCAAGCGGTGCGTTTCAGTCGCCTTCGCATAGATAATGAATTGTTGATCGTTGATAGATGTTAGGACTGAAGAACTATCAATCGCCCATGGGTGGAACGGGGAAACCACGAAAGCCAAGCGGTCCTTGAACATCGGACGGTATCCTTCATCACCTCGCCCACGCGGCTTCAGGCCGACGATCAGATCGAGATCGGCACCGGACAAGCGGTCTAGCAGCACCGTGGTATCCCCTGCCTCGATGACAGGTTCGCAGCGCGGAAAACAATCGCGGAACTCCCGCAGAACGGAGGGAATTAAAAAATGGCAAAGGCTGTGAGGCGCGCCGATTCTAATACGTGTTTGTCCCCAACGTCGCAATCCATCGAGATCGCGGCTCGCCTGCTCGAGTTCAAAAATCACGCGTTTGCACCGGCGCAAAAGCAACTCTCCTTCAGCCGTAACCGCCACCCTTTTTCCGGTTCGGTCAAGCAAGCGGCATGAAAGTTGCTCTTCAAGAGTTCTCAGAGAGTGACTTACAGCGGATTGCGTGACATAGATCCGCCGTGCAGCGAGCGTGAAACTGCCTTCCTCCACCACGGCGACAAACGCCCTTATCTGTCTCAAATCTGGAACCCAATCCATAATGAATCGCTTTCATTGAAAGTCATTTTCAGATGAGCAGTGCTTGTGCCAAATTATCATCTTTGGCATTCCACGGGCTTATGCATTCTTCATGGTTCTTCTTGGACGAAATCAAAATGGCGGTTTCCCCGTCCGTTTGGGTTTCGTGCCCCTGAGTGACAGCGCTCCCCTTGCGGTGGCCATGGAAACCGGGATTTTTGGCCGTTATGGATTGAATGTTCTGCTTAGTCGAGAACTGGGTTGGGCAAGTGTTAGGGATAAAATGTTTTATGGGGATCTGGATGCCGCTCAGTCCATCGCTGGTATCGCATTTGCCCTCGGGATGGGGTTTAGCGAACTTCGGTGTGAAATTGCCGTCCCATTGATACTGAATCTCCACGGGAACGCCATCACTCTTTCCAATGATTTAAAACCCGCCCAAATCGGCAAGGGCGAGGGTTTACAATCCTACCTCACGCAGTCTTGGAAAAAAGACCGGCCATTTACTTTGGCCGCCACCCATCGCTTTTCATCACATCACATATTACTCTATCAATGGCTCCGCCGTTATGGTCTTTCGCCCCCGGCAGATGCCGAGATTATTTTCCTTCCCCCGCAGTTGATGCCGCGCCACCTCAAGGCGGGACACATTGATGGATACTGTGTCGGCGAGCCATGGAATTCCGAAGCGATCATGGCTGGGACGGGATGGTGCCCTGCCACCTCAGCCGATCTTTCTCACGGTCATCCCGAAAAAGTATTGTTACTATCAGGAAAATTCTTGAGAGAGCGGAAAGATGAATCCATCGCGCTTTCCGCCGCTCTCCTCGATGCTTGCAAACTCTGCCAAGAGCCTAGCTTTCGGGATGAAATGATATCAATTCTCTCCATGAAGGAATACACAGGCTCTTCTGAAGAAGTCCTCAGAAATAGCTTGGGAAACCAGTTTAATACGGGTTCGGGCTTTGCTAACGCCTCGGCCTTTCACTTGTTTCACGGCGAGGGTGTGAATCGTCCTACCGTCGAAAAAGCGTCCTGGGTTCTGGCAGGACTCCGCAGCATCGGCATTCTCCCGGATGTCACCTGCGGATCACTGTCACGTATCTATCGAGAAGATCTGTATCACGCCGCCACACTCTGCTCTCAAGGCGCATGAGTTTTCTTCATCCCGGCAATGAACCTTCATCCCTAATCCGTTTTCCATAAAATCCGATTTGGCACCCATACCGCTATATCAACAAACGACACATCCAAATCGACCATGGAAACAAACCAATCATTATCCCGTCGGAAATTTCTTTCCGTCTCCACCAAGACCACCGCTCTCGGACTCCTCGCCTCGGGCTTGCCCGTCGGCTGGGTCGGAGCGCAAACCGCCAGTGAAGCGCCCGAAGCACCGAATGTGAATTTCGGCATCATCGCCCTAACGGATTGCTCCCCGATCGTCGTCGCCCACGAAAAAGGGTTATTCAAAAAATACGGAATTATTTCCACGGTCACGAAAGGCGCAAGCTGGGCAGCCATCCGTGACTCACTTTCTAACGGTGACATTCAGGCGACACACATGCTGCTGGGCATGCCCATCGCCTCCACCATGGGCCTCGGCGGTGCACCGAAGAAGCCGATGATTGCCCCTTGGATTCTCAATCGCAACGGACAAGGCATCACGCTTGCAAATTCGCTTAAAGGAAAAGTCGCTGCCGATCCCAAAGCCCTCAAACCTCTGGTCGATGCCGCAAAAGCGACAGGCACGCCGCTGTCCTTCGCCATGACATTCCCGCCTGGCACCCATGCCATGTGGCTCCGCTATTGGCTCGCCGCCGGTGGCATTAACCCAGGCGACGCGGCAGGTGCCGGTTCCGATATTTCCCTCATCACCATCCCGCCCCCTCAAATGGTTGCTAACATGCAAGCTGGGAAAATGGACGGATACTGCGTGGGTGAGCCATGGAACGGTAAGGCCATCAAGGACGATATCGGCTTCACCGCCATCAACACCCAAGACATCTGGAAGGATCATCCTGAAAAAGTCTGTGCCTTTGCAGAAGAATTTGCCGCGAAAAATCCCAAGACCGTCAAGGCCATCCTCAAGGCTCTTCACGAAGCCAGTGTCTGGCTTGACGTGATGGAGAACAGACCCGAGCAGGCGAAAATCGTCAGTGCCGCAACTTATATCAACTGCCCGCCGGAAGCCATCCTACCGCGCTTGCAAGGCAAATATGATATGGGTGATGGGCGTAAAGTCCGCGATCCGAACTATATGATTTTCAGTGATCGGAATTGTAACTATCCGCAACCCAAGTATGCCAAATGGTGGCTTACCCAACTCCGCCGCTGGGGCTTCACCGATGGTGCTCCTGACTATGAAGGAATCGCCAAACAAGTTATGCGAGCCGACATCTACGAGGAAGCAATGAAGGAAATCGGCTATACGCACGGTGGAGTCAGCACCGCCAAGGAAACTTTCTTCGACGGCATGTCCTTCGATCCCACCACCGACCTTGAGGCATACGCCAGATCATTCGCGGTCAAAACATTAAAAGGCTAATCAATTCATTCCGCGCAAATTCGGGGGGGCGGACCATCACCTCGGTCCGCCCCATTATCTATCAAAATTCACAAACCAATCAACCCGGTGTCATGAAACTCTTCTATCAGCTCAAGCTCGATGCTATTTTGCTCCCCGTTATTGCCCTACTCATCTGTCTCGGCGGTTGGGCAATCATTGCAGGCCATGGCAAAACTACCACGTCGGTGGACGACTGGGGAGACAAGGTCACGAAGACGGAGCGCTTTGGCCTCTCCAAAAACCTGCCCTCCCCTGCGGAAACGTGGACAGCAAGCAAACCTTACATCATGGAGCCATTTGCCAAGCGTGGCGAGCTTGACCAAGGCATTCTCCGCTTCGCGTGGCTCTCTCTCAAGCTCGTCGCCCAAGGCTATGCCATCGCCCTCATTCTCGGCACACCCATCGGATTTTTCCTCGGACTATCGAAAAATTTCAGCCGCGCTTTCGATCCCATCATTCAGATTCTCCGCCCTGTCTCCCCGCTCGCATGGTTGCCTCTTGGAATGGTCCTCTTCAGTGGGTTGAAAATCGTGGATGGTAACGGACGCTCTGTGTTTGGCACCTCGGATGCCGCTGCTCTGTTCACGATTGCGATTTGTGCCATGTGGCCCACCGTTCTCAATACCGCCGTGGGTGTGCGCGCTGTGCCACAAGATTACCTCAACGTCGCCAAGGTTCTTAAACTTTCGAAAATCAAAACCCTTTTCAAAATTCTCATCCCTTCTGCACTTCCTTACATGTTCACGGGCTTCCGGCTCTCGTTAGGGATTGCTTGGCTCGTCATTGTTGCGGTGGAAATGCTCATCGGAAAGCCCGGAGTGGGTGGGTTTCTTTGGCAGCAGTACAATGCGAATAGCTACGCTCATATTATACTTTCTATTCTAACCATCGGAGTGATTGGTTACATTCTTGATCGCGCCATGAGCATGATCGAGGGCCGCTTCCGCTCTGCTTGAGGAAATCGGGCTTTATATGACCTATACGAATTATGAGACCTATTCTTGAACTAACCGGCGTTTCCAAAACCTTTGGTCGGGCACACGAACTGGCGACAATCTTGCACGACGTGAATCTCACTGTTCAAGAGGGCGATTTCGTTTCCATCATCGGCTATTCGGGTTCAGGAAAAAGCACACTTATCAATCTCATCGCCGGACTGTTGAAACCTAGCACCGGCAGTGCCATGATGGATGGCAAGCCTATCGATGGTCCCGGCCCCGAGCGCGGGATTGTTTTCCAAAACTACTCGCTGCTTCCGTGGCTGACCGTTACCGAAAATGTCCGTCTCGCTGTGGACCAGATTTTCCCCACCATGTCCGATCAGGAACGCAAGGAATACACTGCCAAGTATGTGGATATGGTGAAACTCACACCCGCCTCCGCCAAATATCCCAAGGAACTTTCAGGTGGCATGAGACAGCGGGTGTCTGTGGCCCGCACCCTTGCCATCAATCCGCGCATCCTTCTGCTAGATGAACCGCTCTCCGCGCTCGACGCTCTCACACGCGCCACCCTCCAGGATGAAATCGCCGACATCTGGCATAAGAACCGCACCACCGTCATCTGGATCACTAACGATCCAGACGAAGCCATCCTCGTGGCTGACCGGGTCATCCCGTTGCTGCCGGGTCGCGAAGGAGCAACCCTTGGGAGCGAGATTTCCGTGAGCATCCCCCGCCCGCGTTTCCGCAATGATGTGTTGAAAACTGCGGAGTTTAAGGATCTCAAGCTCGGGTTAGTCCAAACCCTCATCGACGCTAAAAAGGACACAAGCCCCACCGTCAGCAAAAAACTCGCGGCCCCAGACATCCTGCCTGAAGACCTCAGAAACCCGCGGAAATTCACGGTTTTTGACCGCCCCACACCCCGCCGCCGCTCCCAGCTTGAGCGCGAGGAACTCAAAATCGAAGCCTCATGAACACCGCCCACGCCCCCGTCCTCGAACTTTTCAAACTCTCCAAGGCATACCCTTCAGCGAAAGGTCCCGCCGTCATCGTCAAGGAGTTCACCCTCAACTTCGCCGCCGGAGAATTTATCACTCTCATTGGCCACTCCGGCTGCGGGAAATCCACCGTCCTCTCCATGGTCGCCGGTCTCACCGACGCCACCGGTGGTGCCATGATCCTCGCCGGCAAGGAAACCAACGAAGCCGGTCCCGACCGCGGCGTCGTTTTTCAATCCCCTTGCCTCCTGCCATGGATGACCGCGTTTGAAAATGTCATGCTCGGAGTGAACCAAGTCTATTTCACCGCCTCGAAAAAGGACCGCCGCGAACTCGCCGAGTATTATCTATCCGTCGTCGGATTGGGAAATGCCATGCACAAATTCCCCGGCGATCTCTCCCAAGGGATGCGCCAGCGTGTCGGCATCGCCCGCGCGTTTGCCTTACAACCCAAGATGTTATTGTTAGACGAACCCTTCGGCATGTTGGATTCCCTTACGAAGATGGAGCTTCAGGAAGTCCTGCTAGAGCTGTGGCGGAGAAACAAACTCACCACCCTCATGGTCACCCATGATGTGGACGAGGCCATCTTCCTCTCGGACCGCGTGGTCATGATGACCGACGGCCCCGAGGCCGAGGTTGGAGATATTCTCACCATCCCCTTCGCGCGTCCCCGCATCCGCACCGAGGTCATGTCCGATCCCCGTTATTTGGAAATCCGCAATCACCTGCTAGACTTCCTTAACGAGCGCTCGCACATCCGCCCCAGCCGAATCGCCGCCCTCCACGCTGCCGAATCCGTCACCGCCGCAGACTGCCCCGCGCCCCAAGCAGCGCTCCGGGCCCACTGAGGCGCGGGCAATCCGACTGGATCTATCAGAGCCACGCGAAGAGGACGCCCTTCTTTCCAGACTTGTAATTTCGGATTTTTTACCCGCACTTCTGCGCCATGGAAAATCCAATCACGTCCGACAAACTGGCTGCGCTGGAGGAGCGCATGGCGGCGCTAGGGATTTCCGATGCGAATCTGCTGGAGAAATTCGTTCGTGGTTCCGGTTCCGGCGGACAGAAAATTAACAAAACCTCCAACTGCGTCTTCCTCAAACATCTTCCCACCGGCGTCTGTATCAAGTGCCAGATGGACCGCTCGCGGGAGATGAATCGTTTTCTAGCAAGGCGGGAGCTGTGCGATCAGCTCGATGCGATCCGCGAAGGCAGGGCCGTCGCCAAGACCCAGGCCATCGAAAAAATGCGCCGCACGAACCGTCCCAGATCGCGGAATTCGAAAAACCGTAGCGTGGCGGATAAACGGAATCTCTCGCAGAAAAAGTCCATGCGGAGATCCCCGTCAGGAGATTGATGGGACCAACTCACTTCCAGCATCTCGATGACCTTCCCCTACTCATGGCCCGCGCCAAAGATCCCAACGCTGGCAAACAAGGGCCGTGGCAATGGGTGTTCCCCGCCGATGGACTTTCCACCGATCCGCGCTCAAAAATCGTCCGGCGGCATCAACAAGGCGAACACGTTTTTCAACGTCCAGTCAGAGCCGCCCTTGCCGCTGCGGGAATAACCAAAGCCGCCTCCACCCACACCTTGCGCCACGCCCTCGTCACCCATCTCTTGGAAAATCACTACGACCTACGCACCGTTCAAGAGCTGCTTGGTCACACCCACATCAAAACGACCCAGATTTACCTCCACCTCATCAACAAACCCGGCCTCGGCGTCCGCAGTCCGCTGGAAGAATGATCGAAAACCGCGGGGAGTAGAGTTTGCCTTGTGCCTTCTCCGCTCGCCCCGACTCCAGCGACCTGCCAGCGTGCCAACTTTCAGGTGACGGACAGGTGCATCCCGGCCTCTTCCCTTCGATGTTCGAAGTTTAGAGTCCGATGTTCACCGCCCCGCCTCGAGCCTCCGCCACTAGACCCGCACGCGTCGCCCGAAATCACCGCTCGATATCGTTACTCCCCGGCAAATTTATCCTTGCCGGGAAACGCTGAGTCACGCAGTTTCCGCCTATGAATCGGCAAAAACCAGTTTGCTATGCGACGAGTCGTAAAACATCACGACTCGTCATCGAATAACATGTTAGGCGACTCAGCGCACACTCCATGTTCGTAAAACCACCAGGCCCAAGACACACGGCAACGGAACAACCGTACGGCCTAGCTATTCGCATCCCGGCCAAGCGCAATGTGTTTATTATGGCCTTTCTCACTCTCTGGTTGTGCGGTTGGGCGG
>JANYFB010000012.1 GCA_025362955.1 Akkermansiaceae bacterium | reverse complement strand
GATGATGGTAAGGACGTGGGAAAAACTGGGGCCGGCGAAACAGGACGAGCACCGGAAGAACGCGGAAAAGTTTCTACGATGGCTGGGACAAGCGTAGGTTCTTCCGCAAAGCGCTGCTTTTTGCCCTTGGCTCTTCAGAACTTGCCTAGGGTGGCTCATCCGTCCCGCAGCCAATTCTGCCTGACACGGTCTGCTAGAGCTAGGTGTGGTGGCGACCGCTTCCAGAAGAAACAGAGGGAGAAACAGAGGGACAGGCCTTTAATCAGAGGCTTCCTGAAATTTTGACGTGCTCCATCTTTTTCGAACTTTCGACAACACTCATAAACACGGTGCGGATTTCACCCCTCCGCGCGGACCGGAGCGGTCGAACGAATTTGGGGCGGGTCCGCTATTTTCGCTCTTCGACATTCTGAGTTGACGAAACCATCGACAAGATTTCACCGTTTCTCTCTCCTTCTTCTGATTCCCCGACGCAACCCGAGCTGATGTAAATCAGCATCGGAGACCGAGCAACGAAAGCAGGACTCAGGCAATGATCCCGATAATCCAAACAATTCAAAAAATTCCGAGCATTTCATCCCCCTTCCTCCATGAAAATATCTAAACGCATTTTTCTTATCGCTCTTTCCCTCACCGCCTCGGCTCTGGTTTCCGGGTGTGCACAGGATGACCTCGATCACTTTTATGGCCGGGATGTGGAACCCGGTTCCCAGCAGACCTATCAGAGCAGCGGGACGGATTCGTTTTACGAACAACAGAACGCTGCCCGTGAAGCGAACCTGCGGGCCGTGCAGGAACAAAATTACCGCAACCAGATGCAAAACTATCAGAACGGCTACTCCAACACATTACCGAATTACTGAGGGCGCTTGAAGTTGACGATTTGCTAATCAGCTATCCTTATTTAAGCAGCTCGCTGAGCCGCGATTCCAGTAGTTCGGTTAGAGAAATCGCGCCCCCTTTCGCGGGGAGCGTTCCTTTAGCTAGCATTTCACTGACGGGAATCGGCTCGCCGGCAATGACCCGGGCGGTTCGGTTGACCGGGTAGATGGGAAATCCTAACAAATCCTCCTCAAGCTTCATGATTGTCTCAGCCCGACGGTCAAGCGACGGGTCTTCCAAGAGATAATCCCCAATGTAGCTGTGCGCTTGGAGCGCGGTGAAGACTCGGTCGAGGTCATCGAGTAGAAGTTCCTTTTCACCGGCCGATGGCAGTTTTTCCGCATCGAGCAAGCGGCGGCGGATACGATAGCGCAGCGCTCTAACACGTTCTGGCGGAGTGACAGCCTTGGCGTCGCGAGGGTAGCGGTCTTCCACCACGGCGAGGAGCGTTTCACAAAGATACGCGAGGCGTTCATGAACGTTTCCCGTGCCAGCGTAACCGAGATATTCCGTTTCCTTGAGGGCGAGGATTCCGGCTCCTAGGCGCAGGATGCGGTCGTCCACTGGCAACAGCGGTTTCGGCGTCCAGCCAATGCGGTCTTCCAGTCTGGAGAGTCGGTCACGGAAGGTGGCCTCCACTGCGGGATCGTGAAAAAAGCGCAGTCCCACCGGCACGAGGAATGCCCTTTTCCGGGCAGGGAGGCGGGAGGCCACCTTAAGCAAAATGGAGGCGACCCCTTCGTTGAGGGGATCGAGTCGGCGATGGTGATGATAGATTTCCCCCTCGGGAAAAATGACGAGCGGATCAGCTCCCGTTTCCAACAAAATGATCGCCGTTTTGATTGCTGATAGATCAGGCCCGTCCCGATCCACAGAAAAAACGCCCATGCCCTGCAAGGCCCACGAAGCCACCGGATTAACTTCGAAAAGTTCCCGTGCCGCCATGAACATGGCCCGCATTCCGTGGCGGGCGACGAGCTCCATGACCACATGCGGGTCCGAGTGATCGGAATGATTTGGTGCGAGAAGCACCGCATGGCCAGCCTCGTTCAATTCGCGAACTCGCTCGAACCCCAGTCCTTCGATTTTCCCGATCTTATATTTTCTGGAAAGGTGGACAGCCCGATTCACCGCAAGGCCGAGAGGCCGCAGCCAAGCACGCATTTGCGGCGGGCGGAAAGTGTATGGGAGGTCGTTGCGAAGGCGGCGCATGGGGATTTTCTAACCTGATCCATGCGTGTTCAGAAGTTGAAAAATGATTTAATCCGCACTGAGGTATTTGAAATCCCGGAAGTTCAGTGTGCAGATATTACCTTCAGGATCGTCATAAAGGACCACAACGTAATTTCCCGCGTCGGCGATGGGAATTGGGTTCATACCTTTGCCATTCACGCGGACTGGAGCGTAGCCTTCGGGGTAATGGATAGTAGCCTCACCAATCTTTAGTCGCTTCACTGGGATTTTTTCCCACTTGCCAGCAGGGTCCCGAAGCTCCGCGAGAACTTCAGGCAGTCCGGAGACGGATATAAACGACGCGCTTCGCCCTTCTTGAATTTCTTTTTGTTTGAGGCGCAGAATGTGGATAACGTAATGCACCGGTTCCTGATCGGTGGCCGGGACAAGCTCCGCAAAAGGGATAAGGCTGACGGTTTGATCTTTCTCGACTGTCACCTTGCTGGTGCCCTCTTTGACACCTTCTCGGCTGATAGTAACCGTATGGATGCCTGGTGGTAGGCCGATGCCTCCAGTAACGGCCCCAAATTTATAGCCAGGCGGATAGACATCCTTGCTATCAACCATAACCTTTACGTTGCCAGTGCCAGGCGCGATCGTGTTGGCAATGCGAATAAAGCAGACAGGGGGCGGGGCATCCTTTTTATCCTGTCCAAGAAGTAATTGCGACGAGAGGGCTAGGGTCATTGGTAATAACAGGCGACACAGACCAAGGGTTGAGAAGAATTGTAGTATGTCAAAAATCGTTTTCATTGGAGATGGTGACTCGGTATTTAGTAGGGTCTATATTGCCGTTGTTTGTTCGTTGACTTGGATCTGCGAATATGGTGTAAACCTTGCGGACCTCAGACAGAATTTCGGGTGTGGTGTTGGATGAGGAAGTAGGCAAAACGGACTGGGCGACCACCCATACTCGGAAATTACGTGATCTTACGGTCGATGCCTCATACACCCGGCCAAAAACTTCCTCGGCAGCGCTATCGGACCACTGAATCGTATTCTTCTCCGCATAGAGATCAGGGTTTCCAAACACCTGCTTCCCGTCGGAGCCTACCGCGCAGGCAAGTTCAGACGGCGTGGAATAAGGCCTGCCACGAATGATCGCATCTGCGATGATATCCGCCTGCTTGGTGACGGTAGGCGCTGATAGTGTGAGTGCTGAGATGGCAGGAGCCATTCTCCCATCAAAGGTATCCGAAGTGCGTTTTGACAATTTGGGATCCATAACGAGGAGTCCCGCTGCCATGGTGCGAAGAGCGTCCCGTGACGCAGTATTGATGTTCATATTGCCTTCAATACGGCTTACCGCCCCCTCGCGCAGCGATGCGTCTGAAGAGCGTGGTTTTCCAGTGTGGAAAAGATCGAGCAGCCTCGCAGCATGGGTGCCTGGCATAGCATTGGGCGCATGGTCAACAGAGCCATTTGCATCCTGATTGAATTTCGGATGCTCGGGACGGCCTATACGAAGGGTATTGCCACCTCCAAAGTAAAGGCTTGGGCTATTTCCGACCTGAACAAGTGGCCAAGGAACACCGGCGGCAGGCAAGATCCCGGCGTCCTTAATCGGCTCGCCTACACCGCGTAGCGATGTCGAATTCAACCCCGAAGCGGGATCGAAGGTTGGCAAGAACATGATTGGGTCGAAAAGGCGACCGAGTTCGGTTGCGCTATAATAACGACCCCGGTCTGAAAGGTATGTAATAGCCTCTCCTTCTTTAGGAAGGACGGCTCCGGCAATCACCGAAGCATTGGTCGGATCAAAAAATGGTCCTTTCCCGCTGTAAGGAAGCTTCGTTTTGCTGCCTTCATAACCTTGCCTGTCATCACCCCAACCCGAACTCCAAAGGTCGACCTGTGCATCGTGTCCTCCGTCCGGCCATTCTGAGGGTATCACCCGCCCATAGGTCTTCAGCTTGCCGACAGAACTATCGGAAGAATAGATCGTGCTGTAGCGAATATTGCGTCGATTCGGGCTGATGTTCTCGGGAAACGAGTTTTCACCGAGTGGAACGCCATTGGCAGAACTCGCACCCTTTCCCGCATAACGAATAAAATGAGCAATCCGGGGATCCCCCATATTATTAATAAAATCACCATAGGGCCCATAACTATGACCGGGAATCGCTGCCTTCCCGTAAAATTTGATATATGAGGCGTTGAAAGTGAGACCCTCGGGCGCACGAACGATGCTCGGAATTCGTTCCACATCTTCATCGTTCCATTTCATACTAAGTCCAGCGGCTCCCTCAACTGGCTCGGTCAAGCTGAAATTCCCCCCAACCGAGCCTGTGCCTACATTGATAGTATAATTTACTTTACTAAACTTGAAAAATTTGTATTCTCCAGCCGCTAATTTAACATTCTGCTTTTGTGACCAGTATCTACCGTTTTGTAATACAAGGTCATGATTGCATTGGGCCGGGTCACCAACAAGTGAGAGATCATCAAATCGGGTGCCAGTCGGCCCTGCCCCAATATTGGGAATGGGGAACGCAACTTCGTAACTGAGAGAAGCACCGCCGTCTATGGGGAGATTTGTATGATTAAACATCTCCGCAAATAGAACAAACTGATAATACATCACCTTGTTACCATTTTTCACGCCCTGCCCCAAATAGTTAACATCAAGAACAATTTCGCTGATCATAGGGCTTTTACCAAGTCCTCTATAGCTGCCCATCTGAACTATCGGCTTATTACCCGTAGCTGCATAACCGATCGCATTGGCCGCCAGCGTCTTCGCATAGTTTTCTGGAAAGCCTCCCTTACGGGTGTCGAACCTCGGCAGGCCTTTCGTAATCCAGGCTGCCATTTCATCGACCGCAGTTGCAGGCGCTTTGGCGATGAGGGCGTTGAGGTTGAGCTTCGGCTTGCCGGCGACTGAGGTGTCGATGCCGGTGGCGAACGGAACCAACGGCTGCTCGTCATAGGGTTGGACGGATGCTGTGAGATTTTCCTCCACGGCGCGGGCTTTGGGATCCGTGAAATGTCCGTAAGCTCTAGTTAGCGGGGGGACGATGCCCGAAACTGATAGGGCGGATTCGGGGGAAACGAGCGCCTTGCGCCCGTCAATGATCTTCTTGTCCAAGGCCGAACTATCTGTAGCCCCTGTCACCGCTGGATCAAGCGCATACAATGCTACCTGATCCAAAGGCGGTTCTTTATCACGTCCGTCGCTGCCAGGATTGGAAGGTATGGCATTCAAACCCGGTGCAGGAAATTTTGCGTAATTTGACGTATCTCCGGCTTTCCAGCCATAGCGCATGTGGGCACCGTTCGTATCTTTAGTGTTGCCAGCAGAACCCGCGTCCACTCGGCTTTGGAGATCCTCCACCCAGTATGCATAACGTGCGATCATGCGGTCTTGCTCGTCCCGGACAGGGAGCCAAGAGGCGCGGACTTTGTCGTTGTATGGCAAGGTGGTGAACTCCTTGTATTGATCGGCGGGCGTCGAGGTAGCGCTGTTTGCAAGCAAAGGTTCCACGACCGGAGCCGCAAGGAGAGCATTCGAGGAAGGATAGCTCAGAGTGCTGAAGAGCGGAATGTAGCGATAGGAATACTTGGAGCTATCCGCCGCATCAACCTTGCCCCTTGCAAGAAAGAGATCGGGCGCGGCTTGGAAACCCGTAGTAATGGAATCCACCAGGGAGGACTGAATCACCACGAAATCATCGTTGGCGGCATCAAGGGTGAAAATGGCCCGGACGTCTTCCAAGCCGGCGCGGGCGGCGAGTTCGGCGCGTTGCCGGTCGGAGAAGGATCGGGCAGTATTCCGCTCGATGCTTACGACGAGCAGGACGCCTACCGCGAGGATCAGGAGTGCTGCCACCACGACAAGGATGGCCGGCAGGGTGAAGCCCGCCCGCGCCTGCCGATGGGGCGATTTTTTAGGGATTAACATTTCCAAAACGTAGCGTGGTTCCGTAGATTTCGAGGTTTTTATTGTTGGCCGCCTTAGCAGCCTGGCCCAGAGGATTTGAGGTTCCGCTCGTCCCGTCCCAGTCGCCGGTGACCTTGAGCTTCCC
>JANYFB010000342.1 GCA_025362955.1 Akkermansiaceae bacterium | reverse complement strand
CAGCTCATCGGCGTGTTATCGCGCTTACCTAACAAGACTGCTCCGGTCCTCGATAAGGAAACCATGATTTCCGCCGCCAACAACGCGGAGTTCACCGGCAAAATCGCGACGACTCTCAAGGAAGGAAAACTCCCCGACGTCCACCTCATCGGCCACACGCTTTTCACTGGCTACAACCTCCCGCTCCAGATCCTCGGCGTCCTCCTCCTCGTCGCCACTGTCGGCGTCGTCGTCCTATCCAAACGGCAAGCTGAATAATAGACATTAGAAATGGGAGATTCGATATTCGTAACCCGCCCTCGCCTGACGAAAAGCCTCCCTAATTTCCAATTCCCAATTCCCAATCTCCATTCCATGGCTTCCCTCAACGACTACCTCCTCGTCTCCGGCCTCCTCTTCGCTATCGGCCTTGCGGGCGTAGTCATGCGGCGGAACATCATCATCGTTTTCATGTGTCTCGAACTCATGCTAAGCGCGGCGAATCTAACACTCGTCGCGTTTTCCCGCTTCAACCCGACTCCTAACGGGCTTCCTGATTACAACGGCCAGATGCTCGTCTTCTTCGTCATCACTGTCGCCGCCGCAGAAGTCGCCGTCGGCCTCGCGATCATCGTCGCCCTCTACCGCGCCCGGCAAACTATTCACACCGACGAGCTGACCAGCTTGAAGGGCTAATTCGGATTTTCAACCACTTCATATCCTTTCTCCTTAGCACTTATGAATCTCGCTTGGATACTTCTCTTCCTCCCGCTCGTTATCGCAGCGGCGAATCAACTTGTCCTGAAAAAAACCGGGCTTGCCCCGATTGTTTCAGTCGCGTCGGCGCTGGCAACGTTTGTGATCGCCGTGTTGTTATTGGGTGAGGAAAAGACCGCCTGGTTCTCGTGGGCGACCATCGGTGATTTCTCCATCGACATCGGCATCAAGCTCGACCGGCTTTCCACCGGCATGATGATCGTCGTCACCGGCGTCGGCCTGTTAGTGCATATTTTCTCGCTTGCCTACATGAAGGCAGACGAGGCCAAGGCCCGCTATTTCACCGGCCTTTCGCTTTTCATGTTCTCGATGACAGGCATCGTGTTAGCTAACAATTTCATCATGACCTTCATCTTCTGGGAGTTGGTCGGACTTAGTTCTTATCTACTCATCGGCCATTGGTATCAAAAGGATTCCGCCGCCGATGCCGCGAAAAAAGCATTCCTCTGCAACCGCGTGGGCGACTTTGGATTCATGGTCGGCATCCTCATGTTGTGGGGCATCACCGGCGCACTTTCCTTCGATCAAATGAAAGGCGGTCTCGAAGCATTCCAACACGCCAACGCCCCCATCGCCGTCGGCGTGCTTTCCGCAGCGATCCTTTGCGTCTTTTGCGGCGCCGTTGGAAAATCCGCCCAACTTCCGCTCCATGTCTGGCTTCCCGATGCCATGGAAGGCCCGACTCCAGTGTCCGCATTAATCCACGCCGCCACCATGGTCGCCGCCGGGGTTTACATGCTTTTCCGGGTCCAGTTGTCGCTTGGATTTGAAAACTTCGAGGCGCTTCCAGCCAGCACCGTCATCGCTTGGACCGGTGGCCTCACCTCGCTCGCCGCCGCGCTGATGGCCACACAGCAGGACGACATCAAGCGCATCCTCGCCTATTCCACCCTCTCCCAACTCGGTTACATGGTGATGGCCGTCGGTCTCGTCGATGGCGAGGCAGGCATGTTCCACCTTTTCACTCACGCATGGTTCAAGGCCCTCCTTTTCCTGGGTTCCGGCGCTCTCATCTACGCCTGCCATCACGAACAAGACATCTGGAAAATGGGCGGGCTGCTCAAGAAAATGCCGATTACCGGTATCACCTTCGCCATCGGCACCGCGGCCCTCATCGCCGTTCCTTATGTGACTTCCGGTTTCTACTCGAAGGAAGAAATTCTAACCGCCGCTTACACCCATAACAAAGTCCTCTTCGGCATCGCTGTCGTCGTCGCATTTCTAACGACCTTCTACATGACCCGGGCCTATGTGGTCACCTTCCTCGGCAAGACCCGTTCGGAAAATGCGGATCATGCTCACGAAGTCGGGCCACTCATGTGGATTCCGCTCGTGCTGTTAGCCGCTATGGCCATCGGCTCCGCGTGGCTCACCGGGCCGCTCAACGCCATCGACCCTCGAATCCACGCACCCGAACATGCCGAGGGCCATCTCGTGATTCTAAGCTGTTCCATCGCAGCTCTCGTGCTTGGTTTGTTCACCGGATTTGTCCTCTACAACGGCAAGGAAAAAGACCCCCTTTCGATCCCACTGTTTAGGAACCGTTTCTATGTCGATGGCTTCTACGACAATTTCCTCGTTCGTTATTTCCAAGATGCCTTCGCCGCCATCATTGCGTTCTTCGACGAATTCATCATCAACGGCCTCATCGTCGGTGGCTTCAGCCGCGCCGCCGAATCTACCGGCAACATTTTCCGCAAGGTCCAATCCGGCAGCCTCCAAGGTTACGCGTTCGTCTTCGGCATCGGAGTCATCCTCGTCGTCTATTTCACCACGTTCTGATCGAGGTCTTCACTTTTCCTGAAAACTGAAAACTAGCACCTAGCAAACTTCCAAAATGCTCGCTCTCCTTGTCTTCCTTCCAATCATCGCCTTCATCGCGATCCTTCTCGGCGCGCCCGCCCGGTTGACCGCCATCGGAGCCTCTGCGGTCAATCTCGCGCTCGGCCTCTTCGCTGCCATCACCTGGCACAACGCCGGGCTGTGGTCTTTCTCCATCCCCGTCCTTGAGAAGCCTGCGCTTAACCTCGCCTTCGGCTTCGCCGATGGGATGAGCGCGATCATGGTGCTGCTTTCGGTCATCGTCACCCTCGCTGCCGTGCTTTCCGGCAAGGCACCCGAAGGTAAGGAAAAACTTTACTTCGCTTCCTCACTCCTCATCTCGGCCGGTGCCATCGGCGCCTTCGCCGCGACTGACCTCTTTTTCTTCTACGCCTTCCACGAACTCGCGCTCGTCCCAACCTTCCTGATGATCGGCATGTTAGGCCGTGGCGACCGCCGTGCCGCAGCTTGGAAAATCACCATCTACCTCGGACTCGGCTCCATCGTCCTGCTCGCTGGCCTCGTCTGGCTCGCCAATCTAACCGGAACTTACAACATGGTGGAAATGGTCAAGGGCGCTGAAAAAGTCGATCCCGCCGCACAAAAAAGCATCGCCGCGCTGCTCGTGGTCGGCTTCGGCACGCTCGTCTCCCTTTTCCCATTCCACTCGTGGGCTGCTCCGGCGTATGCCAGCGCTCCAGCACCCGTCGCCATGTTGCACGCAGGTGTTTTGAAAAAATTCGGCCTCTACGGTCTTCTCCGCATCGCTATTCCACTCGTCCCCGAGGGTCTGCATTACTGGCTCACTCCCCTGCTTGTCCTCCTGTTAGGAAATATCCTCTGGGTCGGCTGGGTCACCATTTCCCAGAAGCGCCTCGATCTCATGTTAGGCAACTCCTCGGTGATGCACATGGGCTACATCTTCCTGGCCATCGCCGCGCTCATCGCCTTTCCGGAAAATCCGCTCGCCCGTTCCGCTGCCATCGTCCTGATGTTCGCCCACGGCATTTCCATCGCCCTACTCTTCGGTCTAACTGACCGCATCGAGCGCAATACCGGCACCCTCGATCTTCAAGATCTCGGTGGCCTCGCCAAATCAGCTCCCGGCCTCGCCTTCCTTTTCGGCATCGCCGCCATGGCCTCCATCGGCCTCCCGGGCCTTGCGAATTTCTCCGGCGAGGTGCTCGTCTTTCTCTCCGCCTTCAAGAGCTACAACGGCACCCACGGCCTCGGTCCCGTCCAAATCGCCTGCATCTTCTCCATCTGGGGCGTCGTCATCTCCGCCGTTTATATGCTCCGCGCCTACCGGAATATTTTCCAAGGCCCATCCGTTAAAGCCACCGCCACCGCCGCCGATCTCACCTGTGCCGACCGCATCCCGGCGCTGCTCCTGATCCTCGCGCTGTTTGCTGTCGGCCTCTATCCGAACCTCCTCCTGAATCTCCTGTAATAAGTCCCAGAGGACCTATCAGACCTATTCTTCTTCCACCATGCCCGCCTACTACCTAGAAGCCTTCACCGTCACCCTCGGCATTATCCTGCTGATGGCCGAAGCGTTTTGTTCGTGCAAAAACAAAGCCTGGGTCGGCATCGCCGCCGCCATTGGCCTAACAGCAATCCTGGGTCTAACATCTATCGCCATCGGACCTGATGCCAAGCCCGATGCCGAATGGGCCCAGTGGCCACTGTGGAATTTCTATAACTACGACGGCCTCGCGAAATTCTACAAAATCTTCTCCCTCGTAACCACCATCCTCGTCCTACTGTTAGCCGTCGATTACCGGAAAATCCTCTCCCGTTTCACCGAAGGTCCCGAATCGGAAAACGGCACCGGCGAATACTACGCCCTCCCCGTTTTCGCCTGCGCCGGGATGATGTGGCTCGCCTCCGCCAAGGATCTAGCAGGTGCGTTTGTCGCCCTCGAACTCGTCACAATCACCTTTTACATCCTCGTCGCCTACATGCGGCGCAACGTCGGCTCGCTTGAGGCGGGTGTGAAATACCTGATCCTCGGCGCGCTCAGCACCGGCTTCCTCGTTTACGGTATCGCCTGGGTTTATGGAGCAACGGGTACGATGAATCTGGACCAAATCGCCCATGCACTCATCCCCCACACACTCACGCCGATTGTCGGCGAAAGTATGATCTACTCTACGGTCCCTCTCACTCCACTTCTTTTCGGCGTCGCTCTCGTCTTGGTCGGCCTCGGCTTCAAAATGGGCGCTGTCCCGATGCAGGTTTGGATTCCCGATGTCTATCAAGGTGCTCCCACCCCCACCACCGCTTTTCTCTCAGTTGGATCAAAAGCTGCCGGATTCATCCTCACCATTCGTTTCCTTGAGCCGTTCCTGTCGAGCGAACTCACCCGTGGCCCAGTCATCACTCTGCTGCTCATCCTGTCCTGCGCCACCTTGCTGTTTGGCAATCTAGCAGCCATTCCACAAACAAATTTCAAACGCCTGCTTGCCTACTCCTCCATTGCCCATGCCGGATTCCTGTTACTCGCCCTCGCTGCCGGCA
>JANYFB010000310.1 GCA_025362955.1 Akkermansiaceae bacterium | reverse complement strand
TTGGCGGCGGGTGTTGAGGCCGAGGACGGCTTGCTGGGTCTTGAGCTGGCGGAGCTGGACGCGAGCATCCTCCCCGGAGGCGGCGTCTAACTGGTTACTACGGACGGCGTTGCTGAAGGCTTGGCTGGCTTTTTCCTGATCACCTGCGGCAAGCCAGCCGTTGGCTTGATCCAACAGGGCGACGGCACTTTTCGAGTCGCTGTCTTTCTTGTTGAGGACGAAGGATTGATAGTCCTCCAGGCGGAACGACCCCATGGCGGCTTTTTGTTTGAGGTCGAAATCGCCTCCGGTATGAGTCATTTGCCAACCTTCTGGGACGAGCACGCGCCATGTCAGGTTTTCCATCGGCACGTTGAGGATCGGGCCTTCGAGGCGTTCGCCCTTGTCCGTGCCTGCGGAGTAAACGAAGCGGACGGTGGCGGGGTGACTGACCTCGGGCGATGGGAAAACATAGAACAACCACTCGTCACCCTCGCGGACCAGCGTCGCTCCTTCATCGTTGACGAGGACATTGAAGAGGGCTGCTCCCTTCGGCAGTTTCAGGCGCAGGGTGCCCTTGCCGACGACCTGCATTTTCAGATCCACGGCTGTTAGCGCGTCGCCGCGGGGCGACATGAGGGTGGTGAGAGCGCCTTCGGAAACGCGGAGTTTTTGCAGATCCGCGAGCTGGTGGCGTTTCAAAAGGACGGGCAACGGTCCTTCGGGATCGGCCACGCGGAAGGCCAGCAGTGGGGCGACATTTCCGGCAGCTTGGCCGAGGGTGGATTGCACGACCGCCCAATCCGCCCGTTGCCAACCGCGCGGCAGCGTGCCTGGCTCTAACTCTAACCGACCACCCGCACGGATCGCGGTGAAATAGGAAAGCTGGCGGACTTGCTCCAGCACGACGGGTTCTATTTTTTCCGCGCCGTCGTCCTTGCTGGCGCGTTGGTATTCCAGTTCCACGCTCGTTTCTCCGGCGACGGCGCGCTGGAAACGGATTTCCCACAGCCCTTGCTCGCCTGCGACGGGAACGAGATCGGCGACGGCGGCACCGGTGGCGCGCACGGTGGCGGTGGCGGTGGCATCGAGCCCGGGAATGCGGACGCGGAGGGATTTGAGCGCGGCGTTTTCGATTTTATAACCAATGACGATGTGGCTGAGCATTTGGCCTTCACGAAGCGTCGCCTCGTGAAAAACCTGGGCAGTCACCCATGGATCGAGGCGGCTGATGGCAAGGCCGAGTGACCAATCGCTCTGCAATAGCCGATAGGCCAAGGCACCGGGCCGGGCCGCGGCGCGAGCGGACTCCTTCGGAGCGTCCGCAAGCTCGCGCGGATCGAGCTGGGAAATATTTTTCCGCTCCACCGCCCGCACCTGCAGGCCGCGCTCGGGGACCACGGTGACGACGCCGGTTTCACGCGAGGCATCGCGCAAGGACAGGCGCGGCACCTGCCACTTTTCCTGCGCTCCGGGCGGGTGACCCGTCATGGTGAGGCTGAATTCGCGCTTGCCCATGGTCTTGCCGGTTAGATGGAGGGTGACCACGCGCTTGCCGTCGATCTTGCTTTCTGTCCAATGGCTCAGGCCCACGCCGGTGGCGGATTCGATTTCCAAACCTTCCGGCACTTCCAGCGCCAGACGGAACACCCCGGAGCGGGTGATCATGACCGTTAGATCCGTGGCCACGACTAGCCGATCCTCGCCGAGCGAAACCAACTGCCATGAATCCGCCCGCAGTTCGGGAGCGACGGCGGTGACTTTCACATGGGCCATGACCTCGCCGGAGCCGTAGCGGAAAGCATGTTGGAGAAGCGCCAGAGGATTTCCGTCCTTGTCGCGCGGGAGCAACTTGTCGTTGAAATCCTCGGGATTAACCCGTGAAAGTCCCTCGACGGTGACGGTTTCCGGCTGCGCTTCCTCGCCGAAGGCAAGCGCGAGAAACCCGATCTCACCCGCGGCCCCGATCACCCGGACCGGTGCGAGGTCGAGATCCATCGGCAATGTGCCGGCTCCGCGCTGGGTCTCGATGGTAAGGGCGAACGCCTGATCTTGCGCGGGTTCGACCGGGATGCGGAGTTCGCGCTTTTCCGGATCGAAGCGCCATGAGCCGGCGGGTCCATCGCTCACATCACTAACAGTGAAGCCCTCGGGGACCTTCATCACCAGCATGGAAACCCGGCCCTGCGCGGGGCGGATAGAGACCCGGTGCCTGCCATTGACCACGCCGGGACCGGGCAGATAGAGATTGGAAACCTCGGCGAAAAATTTGGTTTCCTCGCTACCCACATCCCGCTGTTTCGGACGGGCTTGGAGAATCACCGGATCAGCAGGGCCGAGCACCATGACCGCGCCGCTTTCAGTCGCTGCCAGACCTTCGAGCGTCGTCACCTTGGCCGCGCCGGGTGAGAAAAATTCCCAGCCGCTCTGGTCCCATCGCAGCGTCACCTGCCGCATTGCCGCCGTGCCACCGGGCATTTTCCAGCCTTTCACCGGATCACTCACCGCCATTTCAAAGACAGCCTTACCCGTCATTTTACCGGACTTTTCCGCGACCATGAAATAGGCATCGCCTCCGTCTGCGGGAGCCTTCACCATCCGCAGCCCGTCGCCCTCAAAGCCGCTCAACACGGCGGGCGCACGCAGCAACAGGAAACGGTCGCCCGTTTCGCCTCGAACCGTCACGTCGATGGTTCCGCGCAGGCGGCCATCGCGGATCTGCCAATCGTGGATCATCGACTCCGCAGGCTTCACGCCGGGAATTTCCGCCGCGCGGGCGTCGCTATAACAAAACCCTGTTAGCAGAACGAGAGCCGCGGCCACTTCTGCGATCTTGGGCGCCCGCAAGTCACGGATGGCCTGCCAGATCCGGGGCAGCCACCAGACGATGGCGAACAGCGCCACCATGCCGAAGAATAAGGCCGTGCCGCCACGAATCGAGAGGAACGCCGCACCCGCCAGGGCCAGTCCGCACGATGCCCACCAGCGATCCCGGATGATCAAGCCACGGACGACCACCGCCACGCCTAACAGGAGAAGCACCCACACACCCCACCCCGTCCGGGCGAGCCATGGGCTGACGTTGCCGATGTCCACGGCCACCTCGCTGCCCGCCGCCACGACCGGCGCGGCGTATTCCAGCACCGCTGCATTTTCCCGGCTGGACTCTGCTGCGAAAATGCCGAGACCGAGAGCGGAAATGATGAAGGCCATTCCTAACAAAATGGCGAAGGCCCGCCGCAGTCCGCTTGCCTGGCCGCTGCCAAGGACTACGGTGGCGATGCCTAACAGGAGAAACAATCCGGCTCTTTTCGAGTGCCGCGCGATCCATTCCCAACCACTTTCCGCAAGGACGGGCCGCACCAGTTCCGCCGAGCCGCCGCGTGGCACGAGTTGGCGGCCCTCATCGCCCGTCACCGTCCACTCGCCGATGACCACGGGAGCCGCCAACTTCGGTGCTGCTAGATGCAGGCGGGTGGCGCTTGGGGCGCGTGCTCCGTAGCGCAAGGCGACTTCCACGGCATGGTTCGGATCGGTCTGTGAGGGCAGCGGCACGAGGATTTCACCGCCATCGGCCCGGGCGTTGACGGCCTCACCGTTGACCTTCGCTTCCCATAAGGCAGCACCGACGGGCAGGCTTGCACGCAGGGAACTGCGGGCACGGGATTTCACGAAAAAGCGGGCATCCGTGACCCACTGGCCATCGCGCGAGACCTGGCTGGAAAGCTTGAGGAAATCGACGACCTGTTCCACCGTTTCACCCGGCTCGAACCACTCGATTTTCATCCCGATCTTGAAATCGCGGGCCGTGTATTGCCATGCTGCTAGAGTCGGTGCGCTGCTAAGTAAACGGAACTCCGCAGGCAATTCGCTCGGGTCGATCGCGAGCAACGGGCCTTCGCTGTTAGGCTTGGCGAATTTCACTTGGAGCGGACTAACTACTTGGACATAGCCGCGCTCTGCCTGGACATCCAGCGGGCGAACCTCGCCGGGTGTTAGGTCGCCGCCACGAGCGCTCATTGGTTGCTCGAAGGTAAGGAGAACTGTGCCGGTGCCGAGGACCGGGCGGGACAGCGGCACGATCACCGTGTTTCCCTCACGCCGCCAATCCCGCCCCACATTCTGGCCGCTTACGTCGATGTTGCCGATGCCGTCTGGCACGGAAATTTTCCACTCGGTCGCCGGTGCGCCGACCACGAAATAGTTGATCAGTACGCTGCCATACGCCGCGCCCGCCTTGAGCGAGTAGAGATGGAACACGTCCGCCTGCACGCTTTGGCCGAGCGCCTCGACCGTTAAACCGAGCTGCCAATCCCCTTCACGCAAACGGAACGCCTGTTGCAGGCCGGGCGTTTTCTTCGGGAAAAACGTGACCGGCACCTCGGCCATGCCACTCGATTTTCCGGCGACTAACCGATAGCCCGCTGCCGCTACGGCACCGACATAGCCGCGCCGCGATTTCACGCCGGGAAATCCCATCGGTTGGAGATTCCATTCCCCAGCCTTGGCAGCCTCGTTTTTTTCTAACCGCACACTGATGAGCTGGCGGTTCATGACCGCTTCCTTGAAAATAATCTTGAGGCGGCGCTTGCCGTCCTTGATCTCGCTGGCCACTGCATAATCCGCCACTTCCGCGCCGGTGACGGATGCCACGGCATGATCGGCGGGAATTTCCATTTCCCAATCGCGCAAGGGGGCCTCGCGGATGTCCAGCTCCAGATCCGCGAACACCCGGCGATCCGTCTCCGCGAGTTCATAGACCGTCACTTCCGTCACCGCGACTTCCGGTAAAACCTGATCCGCCTGGATGGCATAGCTGTAATCCGCCGCAGGAAAACGATAGACAAAAACCTGCCTCAGCGATTCATCCACACCACCGGGAAATTGTCCGGGCGCAAGCTGGATCAAGCCCTTGGCATCCACGACCTCGATCCTAACAGCCCCTTCGTTCGCCACCCGCAGCCAGCCGCTGTGACGCAAGGCGCCGAGGGGAACCATCCGCAACGCCTCCGCTCTAACTGGAAATCCGCCGAGCGCCGCCTGCGCCTCAATGACGATTCGCCCGCTGCCTTCGATGGGCCTGCTGAGTTTCACTTCCAGCCGCCTCTTACCGTTGTCCTCCGCCACCGACCAGCCGAGCACAGGCTCGCCGGTGACAGCCAGCACCTCGCCTGGTCCGTCTAACGAGAGCGATAGAGTCGCAAGCTTGCCTTGCAGCACCCGCAGATCCACCACCGTCAACTGCCGCATCAGGCCGCTGCCGATCCGGACATCACTCGACTCCGTGCTGGAGAAAAATAATGCCCCGTCAGCGACCGCGCCCGCCGAGCGCCACGCCATGGCGGCCATTCCGTTAGCTGGTAGAAATCCGCGCCAGGCATCCCCTACCCGCTCCGGGACCACGGCGAGGCTGCGGTCAAAAGAAACGCCATCGCCCAAACCTGCGATTTTCACCGGCACGACGACCCCTGCAGGTAGCTTGAAATCCAGCGAACGCCAATCTCCCCGGCGGGTCACCGGCACCACGAAATCCATGGCCACGGGAAAATCCCCACCGCGCTCGGCGACCAGGTCGTAGCCTTTTGCCCCATCTTTTTCTCTCAGAACCACATGCCAACCCTCGCCGGAAACGCCGCCTGATAGAGCCGCGCTGCCGCTGAACAATTCCGCCGCCGAGCCGACCGCTGCGGATCGCGCCGTGCCTGATAGCCGGAATGAAACGCTGCTGCCGTCCGCCGCGAGGGTGCCGGTGACCGCCGCATTCATCAGCTCCATCCCGCGCGATCCCGAGCCGCCGGGAGAAACGGCGAACTCCACCGCCGCCGAGCCATAGCCAAGGAATTTACGATTGCTAGAAGCATCCACCGGATAGAGGCCGTCCGCCTTGGTCACCCGGAGATCCACGCCTGCATCGGGAATGATCGAGACCGACATCGCAAATCCGCTGGCGGGTCCGGGTGCCAGCAACAACAAGGTTCCCACACCCTTCGCGAAATCGAGCTTGGTCTTGACCTTTACGTGCAGTTCCGAAGGCAGCTTGCCTTCCTCAATCACCGGTCGGCAATCGAGAAAGCGCGCTCCGTCGGCAGCAACACGGACGGACCAGTCGCGCAGGCCATCGCCAGTGACGGACACCACATCGCCACTTCCTGTTAGGCCGAGCGACAGCGTCTCCGGTTTGCCCTGGAGTATCTTGAAGTCGATCTTCTGCTCACTGGAGATCTGGACCAGACTGATGCGCGCCACCACATCGGCAGTCGCGGAGAAGAAGAGCGGGGCTTCCTTGGGAGCCTTGCCGAGTGGGACGAGGACGACGCGGTCGTCAGGTTCCTGAGCGAGACAAAGTCCTGTTAGCGCGATAAGGAGTGTGGACATTTTTGTCCACAGGAAGAAGGGACAGGAATGTCCCTGCTCCTTATTTTGGGTCAATGCGGATTTCATAGCGGTTGGTTTTCTATCACGATCTTTGGACCGATTGGGTAAAGGCTTGGTAAATTGTTAACTTGGACTGCGCGCAGCCTGTTGCCGCTTTGGACTCGCAGCCTGCTGCGGTCCAAGGTGGTAAATTATTTCAATTTTTCGATAACTTGGAGCATCTCCCCGATGCGCGGGCTGCTGCCGTAGAATTGTTTCACCAAGGCTTCCGAGGTGGTGAGTTCATTGAAGTCGATGGCATCCGCCAAGGGGCCACCTTTGAGCTTCTCGGCGGCTAACAGCGAGAGGCCGGCGAGCTGCATGGAGGGTGTGGCGCGGTCAAAGGCGGGGGTTGCCGACGCGTAGGGAATCGTCCACGCGCGCTCGACCATCTGGCCGCTTGCCGCATCGTGGAAGCGCACGCTGACCTCGCCGATTTCTCCAGTCCCATCGGTGAGCGGCTCCACCTGATAGATGGCGACTCCAGCCTCGTCCGCTGCGAGTTCCGCCGCGTCCACCGAGTCATTGCGGAAATCCTCGGTTTTCAAACGGTCCTTCTCGAAACCGATGAGCTTGTATTTTCCGACCCGTTGCGGATTGAAGTTCACCTGCACCTTCACGTTCTCCGCCGCCGGATGGAAAGCCCCGGCGAGTTGGCGGGCGAAACTGTCGTTGTTCTCGCTGCCCACGATGTAGTATCGGCCGTTTCCATTGCGAGCCAGTTCGCTCAACAAGCGGTCGTTGAGGCCGTCCGCGCCGATGCCTGCGATGTCGAAAGCGATCCCTTCTTGACGGAGCGATTTCACCTGTGCGGCGAGACGCGCGGGATCGGCATCGCCGAGATTCGCCGCGCCATCGGTGAAAAGGACGATGCGGTTCTGGGCACCGGCGAGTTGATGGCGCTCCGACATTTGTGCGCCGAGTTTCATCGCTTCTTCCAAGTTCGTGCCGCCTTCGCTAGCAGTTTGGTTCACGAGTTCATCGAGATTTCCCGCCTGATCGCCGGTTAGACCGTCGGCGAGAAGGTGCGGAGTGCGGGAAAATCCGATGACCGTCACTCTATCGTTAGGTGTTAGCAATCCTCCGAGTTGGGACAAAGCATGTTCCATCGAAGCACGGCGATCCTCGCGGACCATCGAGCCGGATTGATCGACTAACAGGGTGAGCCGCAATGGCTGCGCGGCACTGTGTCCCGCCGAGCCGGTGCGGAGGGCGACACGGACGAGGTTCCTGCCGGGGATGATTGGATGAGCGGATTGCTCGACCATGGCGGCGACCGGTTCACCTGCGGTCGGCGCGGGGTCGCCGTAGTCCACGGCATTGTAGAACTGCTCGGTCTTGATGCTTGTGGGATCGGGACGTTCGCCTTTGGCAAGCGCGGCCTTGGCGAGTTGGAACGAGGCGTCGTTGATGTTGAGGGAGAAGGTCGAATAAGGATTTTCCGAGGCGGGAATTTCTTCCATCAGATCGACTAGGGCGGGGGCGGGTGCATCCTTCGGGCTGAGATCCGTCCCTTCGAATTGGGATTCGGAGGAAGATCCCGTTTGAAAATCGAATCCGAGTTCCAGTGGCATTTTCCTGGAGGGAGTATCCCAGTCTTTGTCAACAGGACCATCGACGGATTTTTTCCCATCAGAATCGCCGAGTGCGATGTGATTCAGAGTGCGCATGGAAAACTGATTCATGCTCGATTTATCGGCGGGAGCAAATGCATCGGCGGCGGCTCCTTGGGTTTGTAAACTGGCTGAATCAGCGATGGGCGAACCATAATTGACGGCCCCTTCGAACTCATGAATTTTTCCACCTGCCGGCCCCAAGGATCGGCTTTTGTCGCCAGTGGTGTCGCTCGATAGATAATTCAGGGTTTCTTTTTCGACTTGCAAGGTGCCTCCGGAAACAGCGGTTTCTCCGTTGTAGGTATTTGCGCCATTCAGTGTGAGTAGGCCGAAGTCTTGCTTCGCGTTCGCTCCTGCGGCTGGCTCAACGGATTTGGAGGGCAGCCGATTGTTCTCTTCCTTTGCCCTAGATAGGAGGACCGGCGGCTGTGTGGCCAATGATTTCTTGAGACCTTTGGCTTTTTCCCCGTCAATTTCATCAAACAGAACGGCGGGAGCATTTTCAGCAAACTCGGATTGGGAACGATACCCGTCAACCTTAGTGATAGTATCGTCGCTTGCTAATTCCCGACCGCCCCTTCTCCCACTCCTATCTTTCCCGGCTTCATTTTGGAGTTTCAAATGATTACTAATCAGAGGAACACTCGCAGCCATCGGTTGTCCGGCTGGAGAGGCTACAGTAGGTTTCGCATCCGCGATTTTCGACTCATCGACTCCGGCCCGTCCAAAGGCCATACTTCCACCGCCACCACTGCCAAATCCGGAAGCGTGGCCGCTCTCGAGTTGGCCGGAAATACCAGGAACCGCTGATAACGCAGGCATTTCTGAAGGGGCCGCAGGTTCGGGTAATTCGAGGTTGGAAAAGGCCAACTCCCCCGGCATCGCATCGACCTGACGTCTGGCGGATGAGGCTGCAAGCTGGCTTCGCTTGGCCGCTTCCTTCGGGCCGGTTGGGGAAGTTAGAGAATCCGTACCGGCTTTAAGCTGATAGGTAACATCGCCCCGTGCTGCCAGAGATTTTTCCATAACGGGTGCGGGGGTCGCGGCGGGTGCGGGGGGTTCGAGGGACGGCTGGGGTTTGTTATTTTGCGCCAAGGCATGGGATGCGATTTCGCTGGAGGAGGATGCGGGAAGGATGCTGGCTGGCTTAGATTTTTTCGATTCAAGCGGCGGGGTCATTTCATGCACAATGACGGATTCTTGCGTTGATTTTTCCGTCATTACTTGGCCGATCTGCCTGAGCTTCATCTGTTGAAGAAGTTGCTGGTCGGTTTCAAAATCGCGCTTGGCATCGGCGTAATCCTGGGCATCGAGGCCACGCTTGATGGCGTCTTCCCGGGTGTCGTCCACCTTTACGCTATTCAAGCGATCAGTGGCCATTTCTTCTTGCACTTGGAGAGTAGCCCGCAGATTAACGACTCCTTCATCAAGCTGGTGCTTCATTGTTGTAATCTGATCCCTCGCCGCCTTCACCGAAGGATGATTTTCCGCCAATCCATTGATCTTGAGAGCTTCCAAATTACGCTTGGCTTCCAGATATTGGGGTTGGAGGGTCTTGATGGTATTATCAGGTAATTGGAGTCCTGAAGCATAGGTCATCAATTGATCTCCGTCATACTTTTGCAGCCCCTCGATCTGGCTCTCCGTCTGCTTTTTTTCCTGTTCAAGCTGGTTGTAGGTTTGAAGGGCATTTCGGGCTCCTTGATCCTGATCCACTCCGGCTTGGCCATAGAACGAGTCCTGTCCCTTATAGATGATGCCCTTGGTTCTAACGATAGTGGCGAGAACCTTGCGGCGTTCCTCAACCTTGTCTTCCTGTTCGCGGACAGCTTTACCGAGCTCCGCAGCACTTTCGCCCCCTCCGCCACTCGCGGGCATGAAGTCGACTTTCTTTTCAGGTTCGCGGATCGTTTGATGTTTCCAGATCGGATGAACCAATTGAAGAACGACCACCGTCAGCACCAGACAGGCGGCGATGGCGAGAAGCGCCCGGCGTCCACTGCGGCGGATACGGAGTTCCTTTTGCGGTTCGAGGCGGACGACGTTGTCCACGCCGCAAATTTCATCGAGTATCCTGCGTTTCTCCGGCGGGAGTTTCCATGACTCGTCGGGTTGGGCGGATTCGGCCTCGGTGAGGAGACCGTGGAGGGCTCTCATCCGGCGGCGGAAAACAAGCAGCTCGGGACGCTCATCGCAGAGGCGCTCAAGCTCGGCAGCCTCGAAGGCGGAAGCCTCGCCGAGAACCCAAGCGACAATGCGCGCTTCGACCGGCTCGTCGCCGACGGTGTCGAATGGGGTGTCGTTCATGAGGATTTAAAATTTGAGATTAGAGAATTGAGATTCATCAGCCTTCGGCGGATTCCACACCGAGGCGGCGGAGTGAATCGGCTAGATTTTTCAAGGCGTGGTGGAGTTTGTAGCCGACGTTGCTGACGCTGAGGCCGGTGCGCTGGCTGATTTGGTCGTATTTGAGGCCGTCTTGGTATTTGAGGGAGATGAGGGCGCGGTCATCTTCGGTGAGTTCGGCGACTAACAGTTGAAGGGTGCCGATGGCTTCGAGTTTTCCTAAGGCTTGTTCGGGATCGGGGGTGGAGCTTTCCCATTCGCGGCCGGGTTCCATGGGGGTTTCACGTTTGTGATCTCGGATGTGGCTGAGGGCTAGATTTCTGGTGCAACGGAAGAGCCAAGCCCGCGGGTGGGTGACTTCCTCCCAGTGGGCGTGGAGTTTGAGGAAGGCATCCTGCACGAGATCCTCCGCCGTTTCCCTTTGGCCGACGAGGCCGTAGGCGTAGCGGAGCAGCGGGGATTCCTCCGCATCGAAGACCTGCCGGAGTGATGGTTTTACCTCCATGGGTGGTTTCAACGGGCGGTAGGGAATCACCGGAGTTCGCCCGGCGTCAGCCTTGGAACGGGTGTTGGCGGTTCGGGTTTCCATGAATCGGCGGTCGCGTGGTCATGCTTTCCGAGGATTAAGACACGGATGGGGGGAGATCCTTAGAAAAAAGTTCTGATGAAGTTGAGGGTCGATGGTTGAGAGTTGAGAGTCAGAGACGAGGCGGAATGAATTTCGCGGTCCGTTTGGCTTGTCAGGGATGGGGTGGGTGGACAGTTTCGCCGCTCATGAAGCGCGTGATCATCCATACCGACGGCGGCTGCAAGGGGAACCCAGGGCCGGGCGGGTTCGGGGCGGTGATGGTGTGCGGAAAACATCGAAAGGAACTGTCCGCCGGCTACCGGCTGACGACGAACAACCGGATGGAACTGCGGGCGGCGATCGCGGCGTTGGAGAGCTTGAGCGAGCCGTGCGAGGTGGAACTGCACTCGGACTCGAAATATCTGATCGACGCGATTTCCAAAAAATGGATCGACGGCTGGAAAAAGCGCGGCTGGCAGACGGCGGATAAGAAACCGGTGAAAAACAAGGATTTGTGGCTGCTTTTGCTGACGGCGGCGGGTTCGCACAAGATCGACTGGCGCTGGGTGAAGGGCCACGCCGGGCACAAGGAGAACGAGCGATGTGACGAGTTGGGAAACATCGCCGTGGCGGGGAAGGATTTACTGGAGGATGTGGGATTCGCGGGGAAGAACAGTTAGAAAAGCGCGGCTTGCAGGATGCGGAGCGGGCAGGTTTGCTGGCGGCGAGTGGCGGAAGGAAGGAAATCACGATGGGCCGCGAGGATGGGAGTTTTCGGCGATTTGCCGACGCGTTTCCTCTCGCACGCGCTGCATGTGACCCCGTGGTTCCTGGAGCCGGTGCTGATCGGCGGGTGGACTTTCGGGTTTTTCATGATCGCCCGGTCCCAGCGGCTTGCGGTGGCGGGCAATCTACGGGCATTGCATCCCGGGTGGGGCGCATGGCGGGCACGGCTTGGGGCATGGCGGGTTTTTTGGAATTTCGCGCTGACCTTCGTGGATGCAAAACGCTGCGAATCCGGCACGGGAGCCATCGACTGGGCGGTGGACGGGCTAGCAGAATTGGAGGATCTCGCAAAACGCAAGGAAGGCTGCATCATTCTAACGGCACACATGGGAAACTACGACATCGCCGCACCGATATTCGCGACTCGTTTCAATCGGACTCTCTACACGGTACGCGCCCCGGAACGTGAACCGGAAACGCAGAAACTCCGCGATGCGGAAATCCGGCTCAAGGAGGAGCGAAATCCGAATTTCCGCACACTCTACAACGAGGACGGAAATTTGTTAGGCATCGAGCTTGCACGACTGTTAGGCGAGGGGAACATCGTGGCGGTGCAGGGCGACCGGGTGCTTTTCGACGTTTCCCCCATGCTGGTGGAGGTGGAGCCGGGATTGATGATGCGGCTGCCCAAGGGACCGCTTTTCCTCGCCCGGGCGACTCATGCGCCATGTTTCCCGCTGTTCATCGTGCGCGACACTTGGCGGCGATACCGGGTAGTCGTCTTGCCTCCGTTAGAATTACCTCCCCGATTAAGGGGCGTGGCGGACGATTCGGAAAAAATCTGGGCGGCGACGATCCTCGGGGTCGTTAGAAAATATTGGCAGCAGTGGTATGTCTTCGAGCCTTTGCTAACGCGCGTGCCTGAAAACTCAGAATGATTTTCCAGATTGTTCCCTTCCCCTCACCTGAGAAATCGGCTATAAGGAGACCATGAAATTGAGGTTTATTGGGTTTTTCGTGGCATTCGCCGCCTTGGGGTTTAACGCGGCTAGGGCCCAAGTACCTGTCCCTCCCCCTTCCAGCCCGAGATTGCCGTTATCGACCGTGTTTCAAGGTGAGGCTAAATTTCAAGCGATCATCGCCAAGGCCGAACGCGAAAACTGGCGCAGCCTGCCGCTCGGTGAAAGGGTGGTCCGTGTTGCACGGGAATTGGTGGGCACTCCCTATGTGAACTATTCGTTAGAGGTCGATGACCGGATCGAATCTCCGGTGGCGAATCTCCGTGCTATGGACTGTTGGACCTACTATGAAAACTCCCTAGCTATCGCAAGAATGCTCCGCTATCAGCCCGCGCCTTACAAGCCTACGGATATGCTCCACATGGTAGAAATCGAGCGCTATCGGAACGGGATCTGCACCGGAAATTACCTGAGCCGGATGCACCACCTGGAAGAGGTTTTCTATGACAACCAACGGCGCGGCTACGCCATGAATATCACCTCGCGCATTCCGGGAGCCGAGCGGATGCACCGCGAAATTCATGAAATGACGGTGCAGTGGAAGGACTACCGCTACCTCCGGTCCAATCCGGCGCTCATTGAGCCGATGGGAAAAATCGAGGCCGCAGTCTCGAATCTTCCGGTCTATCAGGTACCCAAATCCAAGGTCCGCGCTGCGGAGAAATATCTCCAGAATGGCGACATTTGCGCCATCACCTCCAACGATCTAACAGGCTATACCTCCCATGTCGGCATGATCGTTAGGGTGCAGGATCGAGCTTATTTCACCCATGCCACCTCCGACCATGATAAAGGACGCATGGTCATCATTGATCGGCCGATTACCGATTATTTAGATGCTGCCGCCAAGCATACGGGGATTATCATTTGCCGTCCAAATGATGTCCCGCAGTCACCGCTGTGGCAGAACAACGTGGTCCGCCAATAGCGTTAGACTTCGGCGAGGCTCTCCGACAGACCCTCGGCGATGGCTTTGATGACCTCTCCTGATTCCTTTTCCACCAAGGGACGCGCGAGCATTTCCTCGTAGATATTGATGTAGCGGCGGGCCACTTCCTTATGGCTGAATTGTTGTTCGCTCTCGATCATCACCCGGCGGATTTCCCGCTCGCGGATTTCCGAGGGAAGGGCATAAAACTCCATGGCCCGGTCGATCGCCCAGCGGAATGCACCCGCGTTGTAGTGGTCGAAGCGGAAACCATTTCCCGTCGAATCATCCACGTCCAAATGCTGGATGGTATCATAAAGCCCGCCTGTGGAATGGACCACTGGCAGCGAGCCATAAAGCGGAGCCGTCATCTGCGGAAGGCCGCAAGGCTCGAAGAGCGAAGGCATTAACATGAAATCTGAAGCCGCATAGGCAAGCCGCGAAAGCCGTTCCTCGAAATCCACGATCGCCACGCGCTCACGCAGATCAAAGGCGCAAACAATTTTGTCGATCCAATGCTGGTGAGGTCCGTTCGCGACGATCACCACTTGCAGATCACGATCCCAATAGTCGGATACCAGACTGTGGAGAATTTCTGTTAGGAGCTGCGGACCTTTCTGCACCGGATCAAGCCGCGAAGGCCAGAAGAAGATCGGGGCATTTGGATCTTCCTTGAGCTGAAGTTCGCGCTGCAATCCTAGCTTGTTCGCCGCTTTACCTTCCGGGAAATTCGCCACGGTAAATTTCTGCGTAAGCGCGTCATCGGTCGCCGGATTATAGGAAACGTCGGGCGCGTTGAGAATCCCGGCGGAGCAGCCTGCGACATATTTTGCGCGGAGTTCCGCGCGCACGGAATCAGGAACCACCGAGTGCCATCCCTCGACGATTTCCCAGAGAAACCGCGGACTCACGGTATTAATATAGTGAGCGGAAAAAATGCCGGACGCTAGCAGATCCACCGGCACCTGCGACCGGGCGTGGTCATAGTTGCAGGGAGCACCGGAGAAATACAGGTTCATCCAGAACTCGGCGGCGTCAATCCCCGCTTCCTCGACTTGCGCGAGAGAGACTTTCAGCGTGTGGATGTTATGGACCGTGAACAAACTTTTAATCCCCCGGCGGCGAGCCATCGCGGGGATCAGGGCGGTCATCCAGTCATTGCAATGAACCAAATCTGGCATGACACGCGGGATAATGTGGTTGATCACCTCGCGCTGGAAAATTAAAGCGATTCGCAACGCCTCTTCCGCGCGGTTGCTATAAACCTGCTCGCGATAATAGAAAATCCGGTCTTCCGCCAGATGGATATGCGCTTCCGGCAGGACTTCGTGGTATTTCCTCAATTCCTTCTCATGTAGATTGAAAATGTCGCCTTGGAACATCCGTCGGTAGTTTGGCATCGCCACATGCACGTCCGCGCCTAGCTCGAATAGGGCGGAAACAAGGGAAGCCGAAACGTCAGCCAAGCCGCCCGCCTTCGCCGACATCCGCTGCGCCATATTTCCCATTCCTGACGGCAAATAAGTGATTTCCGGCGTGACAATCAGGATTCTGGGCTTGGCTGGCTTGGAATTGTCGGACATGAGGCAGTATATTGAATGCTTTACTCTGGGACCATGGAAGAAATCCGAAATGATCGCCACCCCAATCTGCGAAAATACACGAATTATTTAGAAGGTGGACACCTCGGCAGGTTCCTAGTGCCTCGCTAGGCTTGCAGGAACATTCCTGATGGAGCCGGCTATCAGAGTCGAACTGATGACCTACTGATTACAAATCGGAAAAATGGGTATTGCTTTTCCGGTCCTAAAAACATTAACTAATTCATTTTCTTTTGGTTGCGTTGATTCGCATTTGCGAACATTTGCCAGATTTGAACAAAATAATGACGAAATCAATGACGTTTTCGCTTGCGTCGTCCCACTGATTCTGATAAGGTAATCCCTTATGAAAAAAAATAAGGAAAACTTAATCGAACGAAAATCAAAAAAGGGATCGCGCTTTTACCTACAAGTCACCCACCGGGCACGACAGGTGCAAATTCCCCTCGGGAACAACGAAGCCTCCGCCAAGAAAAGGCGAACCCGCTTTTTGCTCATCATGGACGCTGACGGCTTCGAGGCAGCCAAGGTCCATCTGGCAGGCGGGAAACCATTCAAAAAGGGTGACTCCCCTACTTTTGAACAGATGAAGGAGCTTTATGCGCAATACCTCGCCACGGCCAAACCGCTCCGGCCTAAGACCGTCTATGACAACCTCGCGGCCCTGAAGCGCATCATGACCGCCTGCGGGGTAACCACCATCGCCGGAATTGACTCGCAGAAGGTCCGGCAAGCCATGCTTCCGGAAAAACCCACCCCGAGCCAAGAACGAGGCTTCCGATCCACCATCAGCGGCGCGAAAAGCCTCTTTAAGAAAAACGCTCTTCACTTCTACCAGTTACAGGGCAGGAACATACCGAACCCCCTCGATCACGTTGAAACCACTGCGCCAAAGATTGATCCATACACACCTGTTCCGGTAACGATTCGGGAACACATCAGGCAAAACCCGGATTTTGACCCTCAAGAGAATCTCATTCTGCTACTTGGTATCGAGTGCGGACTTCGCCGCTCTGAGATTGAAGCCTGTCGTCTTGGCTGGTGGAGCGAACAAGCAGACTGCGTTCTTCTCAGTGTGCAAGAGGCAGAGAATTTTGAAACCAAGTCTGGCAAAAAAAGAAATTTCCCCGTCGATAAGGATTTGTTTGCAGAGATGATTGCATTGAGAAACGCCGCAAACCCGACCGACGATTTCTTTGTTCCGGTAGTATCCAAAACCGGGATCAATCGCCTCGAAAGACGGTTCAAAAAGGTAAATGCTTGGTTGAAACAATCCGGGGTCCGGGGCGTCGGGACTCTTAGAAAAGAAGCGGGAAGCACGATAACAGCAAACGCTGACATTTTCGAGACTCAGCGAGTTCTCGGGCATTCTTCGCCGACCGTCACGGCTACCCATTATGCAGGCATCCTCAACCTGAAGATCGTAGGAGGGAAAGTGAAGATTACCGCTCCTGAGACGCCCGAAGAGGCACTTGCAAAGAAGCTCGGGATCACGGTCGAAGAATTAAACGCGAGGCTAGCTTCAGTCTAACGACCTCACCTTACTTTTCCACAGTAAGACGCGGCTCTAGGTCGTGAACCTCCTTCATGCGCCCTTCGATGTAAGCTTTCGCCTCGTAGGCTTTTGAAGCGACAACTCTAATGCCGTCGTGAATGCTCACTCCTACGAATTTTTCACAGGCGTCCAAAATAATCTTCGCTTCCATTCTTTGAAGATTGTAAACCAGAGCTTTAAAATGTTTTTTTCGTTCCGCTTGTATTAATCCAGCTAA
The DNA here is from genome assembly GCA_025362955.1 of Akkermansiaceae bacterium. Taxonomy (GTDB): domain Bacteria; phylum Verrucomicrobiota; class Verrucomicrobiia; order Verrucomicrobiales; family Akkermansiaceae; genus Luteolibacter. The sequence continues at coordinate 336 of JANYFB010000310.1, read as the reverse complement.
AATCGGAAACTGGCTTTCAAAGACCGCAGCAAATTCCTCGGTGTCTTTGGTGTTTCCAAAGATGAACATTAGAAACTGAAGCTTCGCTTTATCTCTTTTAATTTTCAATTCTTTGGCGAACACTTCGTAAATCTGTCCCGACTCGACCAAATTTTTGTAGCGGGCCTGTTCTTCGCTTGGTGCTCTGTAGAGAGTGCTCAATAGGCATGGTTGGCTATTTTTGATGTCGATTTCCAAAGTCTTCTCCCCGTGGATGCGAAGAGCCTCGCGCACCGGCGACGGCATCATGTTCGCATCCCCAAAGATGCGACCCGTCTTGCCAAGATTGTAATCATT
>JANYFB010000283.1 GCA_025362955.1 Akkermansiaceae bacterium | reverse complement strand
ATACCGACCTTTGCACAGGCGCGAATAATGATGTCGGCTTGTTGAGCATACCTCTTCTGGGCACTCGTGCGAAGTAGGAGTTGGTCTCTGGCTTCTAGGTATTTGCTGCAAATCTCAATCAAGACGGTCGCTTCGCGGCCCTTCGCAATCTGAGGGTTTCCAGGCACCCTAAATTCAATAATATTTTTTACGGAATCCTCATTGGTAATCAATGGGTTACCTTGCAAATGGACATCCAAATTAGTAGAACCTTTTCCCGCAGTGAGAACGCGGGTCATTTCGGTTTGGGTGAAAACGCGACGACCATCGTTTAGAACGTAACACTCCATGTCTTCCGGTCCCAATTTAAGATTACCCTTGAACATCGAAAACGGTAGGGTCGCATCCGTCGCCAGAGATTTGGCCCGTGGTGCCCTGGGATGAACTTCGATAACCACGGGTTCAACCTCTTTAGCGGCCTTCGCTTTGGCCCAACGAGCTTTTCCGGCAAGGCTCGCGATTTCCTTTCTTTCCTCCGGGGTCAGGACGCTATTACGGGCCTTGCCGCCCTTAGCGCTTCCTTTTGCCGATAACTTCTTTGCGTGCTCGCTGGAATGGATTTTCACGAGCGGGTTCATACCCTTCCCGAGCAAGCATTGTCAATACCCTTCCCGAGCAAGCATAAAAAACTTACTAGCGTTACTGAAGCGTTGAATTCAAATTAGGACACTATCAAAATTCACGCTACCTTGCTGATCAGCGTGGCAGACGAGGTCGATCACTACTGCGGTTGCCAATAACAACACGGGATCCTCAATTCCCACAATTTCGATGCCGTAGCAATCCGTCCAGGTGAACCAGCGCTTGGAAATCGTCGCGGCGACTCCGCCCATACCGACGATTTCGTACTCGTGATCCAAGAAATTCCCGCTCGCCTCATAGTCTTGGTCACCCGGACCATCTACCTCGAACTTGCAGTGAAAAAACGTGAACAGCTCTTTTTTCACCACCGTGGGCGGCGAGCCGGGACAGTGGATTTCATAGGTCGGCCCCCAAGCAAGCAGCCGCTGGCAAATGAAGGCGAGCTCGTTTCCCTGCATGTCCTGCAAGCTGAGTTTATCACCCAGAGTGAAGACCTTGCCATCGACGCGATAGCAATCATTGCCTTCCCCGTCCTGGATTACAAAATCATCGCCCCAGCTCCAGAATTTCTGTCTCATCACAAATCGCATGAGGCAAATCTATCAAAATCTGCAAGACCGTCGATGACTTTGTGCGGGGAATCCGGCACGGCGATCAAGCTAGGGGAGCACACGCGCCCCCGCGGGTTGTTTTCGACGCCCTCGTCGAAAACTTACGTCCTTGGACATTGGATTTTCCTTATGGGGACGATGAAAAAAAGCTAACGAGCCAACCTGAGGCTGCCCGAATGAGACGAGGGCGCGTGTGCTCCCCTTTTTTCCCCTAGCTTGATCGCCGTGTGGGGAATCCGGGCGCTGTGAGGCGGAAAAAATTTGAGATCAGTCCTCCTGAACCAGCCGGATGCCGTTCTTTTCGATGGTGATTCTCCCCTTTTTAAATAGCGCCCCGCTCGCTTGCTTGAAAGTGCGCTTGCTAACACCCAGCTCGCTGTTGATTTCCTCTGCGGGGCTGTGGTCTCCGAGTGACCAGAAGCCACCGCGTGCTTTAAGTTCTGCTAGAATCTGGCTTTCGAGGTCGTCCACCTTGGCACGACCCAGGGCGTGGAGGGTGATGTCGATTTTCCCGTCAGGTCGAACGGTGGCGATGTAACCTCTGAGGGATTCTCCGGGCTGGAGTTCTTGGAAAACGTCGTTGGAAAAAATCAGCCCGCTGTGAGTGCCATCGACGATGGCCTTGTAACCGAGCGCGGTTTTCCCAAAAATGATGAGATCGACTTCCTGTCCGGGCCGGAAATCGTGCGGCGTCTGATCCATGTGCCGGGCAATGCGGGTGGTGGCGATCAGGCGACCGTTTTGCCCGTCGATATGGACATGGACGATATAGCTTTTTCCGATTTCCATGCGGACTTTTTGCTCGCGGAACGGGACTAACAAATCCTTCGGCAGCCCCCAATCCAAGAAGGCGCCGACGCCGGTGATGGCCACGCATTTGAGCCGCGAGAATTGCCCTGCCATCACCTTGGGAATCTTGAGCGTGGCGACCGGGCGGTCCTCAGAATCGTGGTAAAGGAAAACATCCACGAACTCCCCGAGCGACCATTTGACAGGCATTTCTCGGCGCGGGAGCAGGATTTCGCCGAGTTCGCCGCCATCGAGAAACAGCCCGAAGGTTTTCTCGTGGAGGATTTGCAGGGATGCGCGTTCGCCGATGTTCGCCATGGCGGGACGATGGACTTGCGACCGTGGCGAGTCGATGGCAGATTCGCCACTTGTCGCGGGTTTCCCGCCGCGCCAGTATCGGGACATGGAGAGTCATGAGTGGTTTGAAAATACCGATGAGGGAAAAGTTTTCTACCGCGCGAATTATTATCTCAGCGGGAAATGGACGATCATGACGACCACCCAGAAGCGCAACCCGACGTGGACGGACATGACGCCGCCGCCCGAGGCTGTTTTGCGTGAGCTGCGCGACATTATTTGGAAAAAATACCAACGCAAACGCCTGCCGTGGGATCGAGTGGCGGATCTCGATAAATTGTTAGGCGACGAGCCCTTGCCCAAGCCGGGGCGCTAGGGGAGCGTTTGCTCGACAGTCACGTATTCCGCGCCTAGCAGATCTCGCAGGCGAGTGCGGAGTGTGCCTTCCACGGTATCTAGCAGGCCGCTATGTTCCGCTTCTTCACGCATCTGGTTGCGGAGTTCGCGTAAAATCTGCGCTCGGTCGGCGGGCTGCACCTTGTTGAGCCAGCCGCTATCCTCACTCAGGACATCGAAGTCGATCAACTCCACGGACAGCACCTCGGCCTTGGGAAAACGCGCGACAGGCTTACCTTTTTCCATCCGCAGCGAGACGCCATCCTTGAGCCGATAGCCACCCTTCACTTGGTAGTGTCCACGGACGATGAGCTTCTTCGTGCCGAGCGGGAGCAGGGAAAAATTCTCGGATTTCTCGATGGTGCGGGTGGCGCTCATCCGCATTTCCAGCAGGGCAAGCTCGGATATTTCCGCAGTCTCGACGATTTCCGCCCGCCCCTCGACCACATGTGTGTCTCTGTTAGTAATCGCTCCGAGAACTTCTTTCAGTCCGTGCACGACGCTGGCCTTGGTGTTGGAAAGCGCTCGCTCAAGAGGTTGCACGGCAAGAAAATATAAGCCGCTGATGATTGCCACCGCGCCGACTACCCATCGCATAGTCTTCCACATTTCCGCCCGGTGCTCCATGCGGCGATGCTACATCAAGGGTTCGTGCGCGTCCATGGATGAAGCCTATTTACGAAAAGAATAAACCCCGACCCTCGTAAACGACATTAAACTAATTGCCCGGCTTGAGGCAAACGGGCGGCTTCCTCCCTGAGATTGAGCTTTTGTCCGAATCTTAAATCCATATTTAAAAATCCATGAAACTCCTATTAATCGCCCGTCGTTGGGGTGGCTGTAGCACCGCCCTGCTCCTCCTTTCCGCAGTCCAAGCGGCAGTGACCGTTGATGGCACGCGTACCGCAGCCACCGAACCGGAATACGCCGAACGCACGGTCCAAACCACCGCCACCAACTGGGGCGCAGGCAACGCTCTCGCCAATCTCCACACCGCCCAAGTGGGAGCGGACCTCTCCGTTTTCATCGGCGGCAGGGCGTCGGGAAATGCGATCCTGCTTTTCATCGACTCCAGAGCCGGGGGTCCATCCTTCATCAGCAACAACCAAATCACCACCGGAGGCAGCGCTGGCGATCGTGAAAAGATCAATCATCTCGGAACCTCCACCACCGCCGGACTCACGTTTGAAACCGGCTTCAATCCCGACTACGCACTACGGATTTACGGAGATGGCGCGGGCACCGCTGCCTTCGTGAACCGCTACGACCTGCAGGCGGGAACCACTGCCTATGTCGGCGATTCTGTTTCCGTCACTCCGGCGGCAAGCGGCTTCGTCAAGGAAATCCGCACGCTCTGGGCCGATGTTGCCACGCCCTCCTCGGGGGTGGTCAAAGGCGTGGAAATGAAACTCAGTCTCGCCGCACTCGGCGTGCCAACGGGAACTCAGACGGTCAAACTCATGGCGGTGCTCGTCAATGCCGACTCAGACTACGGTTCTGATCAAGTCCTCGCCTCCAGAGCGTCCACCACTGACATCGGGACCAGCATCAATTCCATCAACTTCCAATCCGAGTCTGGCACTCAGACCCTTGCCTTCTCCGTCGCCGGCCCGCCCCCGCGCGATGTTGTTTTCAGCGTCAACATGAACGCTGAAATCGCGAAGGGAAATTTCAACCCAGCCACCTCCTTGGCGAAGGTTCTCTTTTTCTCCGGCGTCGCCTCGCCCACTCCCGGTCAACTCGCACTAACCGACCCGGATGCCGACGGGATTTATACCGGCTCCCTGGCAGTCTCGGGTGCCGAAGGGAGCGCCTTCGGGGAATACAAGTTTTTCAATACCAAATCCGGTGCGCCCAATTTCGGCTATGAATATGGCGATAACCGGAATTTCAACCTCGGCCCGGACAGCGTGACCCAGACCCTGCCAACGGTCATTTTCCGGCCCAATAGTTTCAGTCTCTGGGCGGCCAGCTACGCCGGTGGCCAGCCAGCCAGCCAGGATTACGACCGCGACGGCACGGCCAACGGCGTCGAGTATTTCATGGGCCAAACGGGCTCCTCATTCACCCGGAATCCACAAGTGGTGGATGGATCGATCTCCTGGCCTCATGACTCCAACGCCACCGGGGTGACCTACAAAGTGAAAATCTCGGAAAATCTCGCCACTTGGACCGACGTGACCGCCGACACCTTTGATGTTGACGGATCGTTGCTCTACTTCGTCCCCATGGCCATGCCAGCCTTGTTTGTCCGCTTGGAGGTAGTAGCCCCCTAAGCCGATCCGAAACCTGGTTATTTTTCCTGCCGAAATTCTTGACAGGCCACCTAAAAATCGGCTTCTTTCCGCCCCGCGCAAGTCGTAAGGCACCCGTAGATCAATTGGATAGATCGTCTGACTACGAATCAGAAGGTTGGGGGTTCGAGTCCCTCCGGGTGTACCATTCACCGCGCCGTCGGTTGCGCTGCCGAGCATGTCTTCATAGTGTGGAAGACGCTGTTCGATCTTTTTATGCGCTGTTCTCAGCAATTTCTCGATGCAGGTTCGAAAGCGGTCACGGCTTTGATGGGTCCGGCTGGGTTGGTTTGGGACGCAGCGTGATTTTTTGAAAATCGTCCTGCCAAAGCATCTGTTGCCCGCCAGCGTAGGTGACCTCCTTGGTTTCCGTGTTTGCCGTGGCGGTATCGGAGGGATACTTGCGGGTGATTTCGTAAACGTCTCCCGCGTCGCCCGTGCGCAGGAATTTCCAAGTGACTTCCGAGACGTGTCCGGGATGTCCGCAGGTGGATTGGCCGCTCAACGGCACATCT
>JANYFB010000259.1 GCA_025362955.1 Akkermansiaceae bacterium | reverse complement strand
GATGTGGATGCGGTCGATGATCCAGCGGGTTTGCGGTTTCCAGTAGATGGCGTCCGATGATGCCTCGGGCAGCGGAGGGGGTGATGATGTTGTAGGAGACGCGCTCGACTTTCATTTCAGGGCGGGAGAGAAGGGCGTAATCGCCGGAGATTTTGAGGTGGATGCCGTGTTTCATTGGTGAAAATTTAGTTGTTTTGATGCCGGTTTGCAGTCAGATTGCTGCTATGAAAACATTAACCATCCGTGGAGTGCCGGAAGAACTGCATGAGAAACTGAAGCTGCGAGCCAAGCGGAACAGGCGGAGTTTGAACCAAGAGATTATTGCAGGGCTGGCGAGTGTGGAACCGGACGCGAGTAACTTTGCTGGCAGTGGCCTGAGTAAGGTGGAGTATTTTTTAAAACGCTCTAAAGAGCTGAGGAGTGGGCTCCAGAAAACACTGAACCCTGAGGAAGTCCGAGAAGCCATTGATGAAGGGCGGAGGTAGATATTCGGGTTCACTGCGCTATTACTAAAAATTTCTTGCGCTTTGTCAAGTTGGGAATACTGTTTTCACCATGATTGTTGTTGATTGCACAGTGGTGGCAGATTTGTTCATCGGAACCGAAGAGATGCGGAGTTCGGTTGAAAAGCTGCTGAGGATGGACCCTGAATGGATCGCGCCAGTGATTTGGCGCTATGAATTTGGGCATGTGTTGCTGAAAGAAGTGCGTGGTGGCCGAATGTCGAAGGAGCTGATGGATGAATTTCTCGCCGAAGCTGAAATGCTGATCAGCGAGAGTGCGGTTGATCACGATCCCAAGGCGATTGCAGCCCTGGCACATGAGAGAGTTCTCTCGTTTTACGATGGCGCGTATGTGTGGCTCAGTCAGTCGCGGAGGCTTCCATTTTACTCGCGGGATGGAAAGCTGGAGAGAAAATGCTCCGGGCTGGTGCAACCAATGCCTTGAAGCGAAACATTTTTGTCGATGGCTAAACATGTGCGAGTCGTCGCGGATTGAAACACTGCGCTATTGCTAAATGCTGCAGACAAGGGGCGGAGCATCCTGAAGGGTGCTCCGCTACGTTTGCATTGAGCTATCCATCGCATTGAAGAAATTGGGAGTTTGAGAAAGCGCCATCGAAACAAAGACCGAAGTGCTTCGAGTAGTTCAAATCGGTGGAAATGAGAACGTGGAATTGACCATCGCGCAGCACCTCGAAGGAGCGGATGTTAGCGTCTCGTAGGCCGGGTGGGATTTGGACGGTGTAGCGTTGGAGGCCGCGAAATAGATCACGAGTGAGGGGCTTGAAGGTGTTTTTGAGTTCTTCGATGAGGGCTTGGGCTTTTACGTCATAGGGGATGATGACGGGGACTTGGTGGTCTTCTATGAGACGGAAATTTTCAGCGACCGTTTTGAACTGGAAATGGAAGGGGAAGGTTTTGTCGCCTAATCTGAAGCTGTCCGAGTCGAGGATGCCTTTTGCGTCCCAGCGATTTTTGCGTTGGTGGTAATAATGGTCGAAGTAGTCGTGGATGGCTTCTTGGCTGAGGAGATCGGGGTGGAGTTCTGTGAGTTGGTTGGTGATTTGAGCGGCCTCGCGGAAGAGAGCTTCGGCTTTTTGGTGCTCTGAGCGGAAAATATAGGTGGGTGCTGTGGAGGGGAGTTTGCCCTCGCGATTGCAGCGTCCGGCGGCTTGGGCGATGGAGTCGAGGCCGGCGAGTGCGCGATAGACGACGGGAAAATCGACATCGACGCCGGCTTCGATGAGCTGGGTGGAGATGACGCGGGTGGTTTTTTGGGTGAGGAGGCGTTGTCTGATTTCCTTGAGGATTTCACTGCGATGCTCGGGACACATGAGGGCGGAGAGGTGGTAGTTTCCCTCTTGAAAGAGCTGCTGCGCGTGCTTGCGGCGGTTGACGATGCAAAGGACTTGCGGGTGGTCTGCTAGGCGTGGAACGAGTGAGGTGTCGGGTAGGTCGCCGAGAGACTTGATTTCGACGCGCTTTAGGGCTTCGAAGAGTGATTTGGTATCGGCGATGATTTCATGGGAATCTCTGAGGCCGATTTTGAATTCCTCCGCATGGAAATGGACGGCGGGTTGGGTGGCGGTGCAGAGGACGGTGGTGGTGTGATAGTGATCGGCGAGTTCCTGGATGACACGGAGGCAAGGTTTGAGGAAATCCGCAGGGAGGCACTGCGCTTCGTCGAGGATGACGACGGAGTTGGCGATGTTGTGGAGCTTGCGGCAGCGGGAGGTTTTCGCGGCGTAGAGAGATTCGTAGAATTGAACGGCGGTGGTGATGATGATGGGAGCATCCCAATTTTCCGCAGCAAGCCGGGACTGGGTGGATTCTTTTTCCGGGGAAAGCGATGAGTGATGCTCAATGAGCGGTGTAAAGCTGTCGGTCTGAAGTGGGGTGAGGATTTTTCGGATTTCTTCGGCGTTTTGTTCGATGATGGAGGTGTAGGGGACGACGTAGATGATGCGCTGCTGGCCGTGAGCGAGGGCATGGCGGAGCGCGAAATTGAGAGAAGAGAGAGTCTTACCGCCGCCAGTGGGGACAGTGAGGGAGAAAATTCCTGCGGGGTGGGTTGCGGCGCTGCGGCAGTTTTCTACGACGATGCGACGCTGGAAATTGACCTTGTCGGCTGGAGAGGGAATGCCGAATCCGTCGATTTTTGCATCGATCAGTGCGGAGATTGCAGGGAGGGCGGAGGCTGGTGTTCGATTGCGGATCTTCGCCTGAGACGGGTTCATAAATGCCTCTGTGGCGAGGAAGTCGGCATTGATGAGGCATGAAAAGATCATGCGGGTGAAGAGACTGATAGAATATGGATCTCGCTGGAGAAATGCGGGAAGTTTCGGGCACGGATGGGAGGTGATTTCTGACGGGGCGTTTTGGTAGTCGGGCAGATCGGTTTTTTGCAGACGTGCGTCCTGGCAAGCGCCATTTGATCTCCCATCAAGCAGGCCGGAATGGTGTCCAGCGATGGGGTAGGCTAGCAAATGCCCGAGAACTGGATGGGCTTTTATGGCGTGTTGTGCTCCGGCGGTGGAATGATCGACTTTACCTGAAATGTCGTCGGTGTGGGGGTCTGCCTTGGATTTAAGGTAGTTTTGCCAGACTGGGGCGAATTTTCCTAGGTCATGCCAGAGGCCGGCGAGGTAGCCCCAATCCCAAGCGGATTTGAACTCTATGGATTCAGGGCGGAACATTTCGGAGGTGAACTTGGCGGTCCACCAGGCGACTTTGTTGAGATGTCCGTGGCTGGGAACGAGGTCGCGGCATTTGCGACAATGCTCTCGTTGGCATTGGTCCGGTTCATTTCCGAACGGGGTGAAGAGCGGTTCCCATTCGCTCTGGGGAGCAGGGCTGCCGTCAGTCTGGGTTTTGGTGTGGGCGTAGGGAGGTGAGGCCATTGAGGGGAGGGGATGGATGGGGGAATCGAGGAACAGGCAGGAATGCCTGTATCACGAGCATTCAGTTGGAGAGTGACTTGAACTCCTTGTATTGGCCCGGGGTCGTGCCGAAGGTGGCCTTCGTCCGCATGCGCTTGGCGAAGTCGCCGGAGATGTGAAGTTTGATGCCGTAGGACATGGGGATCGTTCAGAGTTTGATTTTCGGGAAGTAGCGGACGTTGGGGAGGCCTTCGAAATTGACATCCTGGGTCCAGAGAGTGGCGTTGCGGTTTTGGGCGGTGGCGTAGATGAGGGAGTCTGCCATCGCGAGCTTGTGTCTGGTTCCCAGTGTGGCGGCGAGGATGGCGATCTCGGGGGTCACCGGGGTGATGGCGTGTAGATGAAGGAACGCGAGAAGCTGCTCGGTCGCTGCTTCTCCCGCGACGCGGAGGGTATATCTGGCGATTTCGTAGAGGCTGATGGTGGAAACAATGACTGGAGAGGATGAGGAAAGCGCCTTGGCGAATGACTTGGCATTGGCCCCGTCGTGGGTGATTTCGATCCAGCCGGAGCTATCGAGGCAGATGGGCTTCATGGCAGGGGGCGATCAGTTTTTTCGCGTTCGAAGGTGAGGTGGGCCTTGTCCTTGAGGAACCCGATGAGCTGCTCAGGCGTGAGGATGGGGCGGAGTTCGATGTGGCCGTCCTTTTCAATTACGTTGAGTCGCTGACCGGGTTTGAGGTTGAGCGCTTTACGAATTTCCTTTGGGATAACGACTTGGTATTTGGGAGACAAAAGTGATGTTGTCATACGACAATGAAGTTGGGTGTTTGATCTGGAAACGCAATCTATTTCTATTTTGGGAGACGGGGCAAATGACGATCCCAGCATGGGGCGCAACCGGTCTATCAGGGTTGTAGGTTCAGGCGGCGCGGGCGTCACCGGGGAGCTCTGCGGACTTTGGTCGGCGGAGGCGATGCGGAACCAATCGGCGGATACCTGCGATGAATCCGGGGACGGTCCGCAACTGGGGTCTGATGGGGAAATGGAGTCAATATACCGGTTAGGCATTCTCCTATCAGACAGTGGGTTGTGAACGGCGGTTTCCGCCTACGGCCGCGGGCGAGTAAATTTCCTGAGCCTGCGTGATTGCCAGAGGGGCGGGGATATTTTAGCGTCACGGAAATGGTGGTGACAAAAACGTTGCGTGCGGCGGCTGGCTGGCTGGAACTCGGGCTCGCCGATGAGGCTCTTTATGAACTCCAGGCACTTCCTGCGGAAGTCCAGCGACTGCGGGCACCCTTGGAACTGAGGCTTGCGGCGCAGATGAATCGCGAGCACTGGAACGCCGCCTCGGAGACGGCAAGGTTGCTGTGTATAAAAGCGGAGGATGAGCCTGCGTTTTTCCTGCGTGCCGCCTATTGCCTGCATGAGACGGGCGACACGCTCGCAGCATGCAACCAACTTTTGCGCGGGCCGAAGACTTTGTTTGAAATGGCGATTTTCCATTACAACCTCGCCTGTTACCTCTGGACGCTCGGCGAAGGACCACGCGCCCGAAGCCATTTGAAGCAAGCGATAGAAATGGATGAGTCCTTTCTTGAATCCGCGCGGGAAGATCGCGATCTAGCAGGCATCGGCGAGCTTTGATGTCGAACTTCCTGTTTGTTCATTCGTCAGCCAGGAATGTTAGATTCACCTCACTCCACGTTCTGCACCTGCTCGCGGATTTTTTCCAACTCGGTTTTCGCCTCGACAATCGTCTGGGCAATGGACGCGTCGTTCGCCTTGGAACCGATCGTGTTAAACTCGCGGAAAAGCTCCTGACAGAGAAAATCCAGTGCCCGCCCCGGTGGCTCGACCGCGTCAAGGTATTCGCGGAATTTCGTAAAATGGGAATCGAGTCGGGTGATTTCCTCGCTCACATCGCAGCGGTCGGCAAAGAGGGCGATTTCCTTGGCCACGCGCTCATCCGCAAGATCGAGATCGAGGCCGGCGTCGCGCAGGCGTTTTGCTAACAACTCACGCTGGCGCACGGGCCGTCCGGGGGCTTCGGCCGTGATTTTCGCGGCGAAGGAAATGAGGACATCCACTCGGGCAATGAAGTCCGCCTTGAGATGATTCCCTTCGTTTTCGCGCATGGCGGCTAGCTGGGTGAGAGCATCTGTTAGAGCTGGTTCGATGGCGAGCCAGGCGGCCTCGGCTTCGATATCGCTATTTCCTGCGGCAATGATGCCCGGGTGGCGGAGGAAGTCAGCGGCAGCAGGCAGCACCGGATATCCCACGGTTTTCGTCAACTCGGTGAAAGCTGCGGAAAATGCGAGGGCAAGGGAGGGGTCGATCCGGAAATCGGCGGCTGCTCCCTGCGGCCGTTCGACATTGACGGAAACCTGGATGCGGCCCCGAGACACCACTGCTAGAACTGCCTTGCGGATGCGGGCGTCGAGTTCGTTGAGTTCACGCGGAGCCTGCACAACGACTTCGGCCTGTTTGCGATTGACGGCGCTAATTTCCACCGTGGCCTGCCACGCGTCTGTCGCCGCAGAGCCACGGACAAATCCTGTCATTGAATGCATGGGCGGAGGGTCAGCGGACAAGGGAGATTGGTCAACGGGGAAGAGAGTGCCGGGTAGGGCATCTACATTTGGATTCTTTCAACCACAGATGAACGGGATGCACGCGGATAGGAGGGATGAAGAGGAAGAATGGGGAAGTAGCGCGGGTGAGAATTAAAAACCCATCTCTCATCCCTTCTGCCATCTGCGTCCATCCCGTGCATCTGTGGTTCAAATCTGAAATGGACATGCCCTGCATGTGCCGAGTGATCACTTCTTTACCTTTCCTGGTTTCAGATGAATCTCCCCGCATGGCGAAGGTTTTAGTCGGGCTCTCCGGTGGGGTGGACAGCGCGGTGGCGGCGGCGCTGCTGGTGGAGCAGGGTCACGAAGTGGCGGCGGGTTACATGAAAAACTGGATCAACGACGAGGGAATTCCGGGAGA
>JANYFB010000252.1 GCA_025362955.1 Akkermansiaceae bacterium | reverse complement strand
CAACAGACCCGGCAACCGAACAAATTTACACATCCACAGGGACCAAAGCACAGCCACTCCCATCCGTCACATGCCATTTCACATTTCATCCGACAATCGTGCGATCACCCGCCGGAAGGGCGAGGGCATCGCCAGCCCGAGAACCTGATCCGCCTCGTGCCAAATCTCATCCTCCGCCAAGCGAAAATTTTTCTTCAGCGCCGCGCCGTCATGCACCCGCAAGGTCACCCGGTAGCGCGTGATCGTATAGCGCTGCTCTGTTAGGACGGGCAACCATGAAATTCCCGCCGCTTCGCGTGTCGGAAGTTTCCATAGCCCTTCGCGCCGCTTCCCCGTTTCTCGGTGCAACAACAGCCGTCCTTCTTTATCCCGCAGCCATAGCGCGTGTTCATCCACCGCCGTGATCATCGTTTTCTGCCGTTTTACCGGCAGCAATCCCGGCTCGCGCGTCTTGCAAAACCCCGCCACCGGGCAACTCAAACAATCCGGCACCCCCGGCCTGCAAATTTTCTGCCCCAGCTCCATCAGCGCTGAGTTATAGATCCGTGATCGCTCCGGGTCTGCCAGCAGTTCCGCCCACTCCCACATCTGCTTTTGGCCCGCCGTGTCGTCCACCGCACCAGAAAAATCCATCACTCGCGCGAGCACCCGTGCCACATTTCCATCCACCACCGCTGCGGGCAAACCGAAAGCAAACGCCCGCAAGGCTCCCGCCGTGTAGCGTCCCACTCCCGGCAATTTCATCAAGGCCTCCAGCTCAGTTGGAAATGCGCCGCCATGCTCCCCGATCACGGCCCGCGCCGTTTCCCGCAACATTCTAACACGCCGATAGTATCCCAGCCCTTCCCACGCTTTCAGCAAGCGCTCGTCGTCCGCCGCCGCCAGCGATTCCACGTCTGGAAATGTTTCCAGAAACCGCGTGTAAAATCCCCTTCCCAGCACCGTCGCGATCTGCGTCTGCTGGAGCATCACCTCGGAAATCAGAATCGCATACGGCTCCCGCGTCCGCCGCCACGGGTAATCCATGCCATTTTCGGAAAACCAATCTGCTAACATATCACGAAAATCCGCTTTATGGTTCAGCGCATTTCCCTTTGGTTTCGGTTTTAACATTCCACCCCAGATTTATGGATTGCCAGCTTCGCGCAAAGGCGAAATTCCCAAAAATCTCAAGGAGGAGAAATCTGCCGCATCAGTAACTTCGTCAACTCTGGATCGGTGATTCTGCTGATCCACTCCTTCGCCGCAGCTTCGTCCTTGAGCGACCATCCCCGAGCGATGCCCATAAGAAGTTCCGGATCATTACCCACCGACTCCGCGAGCTGGATGGCCTCGTTGGGATTCGTTTCTGAAATAGCCTCCAAGGCCATCGCCCGCACGTTGAGGATACGAACAGAATCGGAAAATCCCGCCGCCGCGTGACTCCACACAAAGGCCGGATTTTTGTTTGTTAGGCTCACCAAGGCCGTTTCTAAAAACTCTTCTCGCCGTGCCAAATCCGCAGTCTGGGTAAAATAATTCACAGCTACTTCCGGGGCATCCAGCGCCCATTGTGAAACGATCACATGCAAGCCGGTTTCACTACCCGGCTCAGGTTTCAGCGCAAAGTAACATGCCACCGCTCGCTGTGGATCTTTGGATACCCATGCATCCGCGAGTTGGGCGAGGGAAAGCTCTCTAAGGTTAGCTGATGTTAGATCCGTTGCCCATTTCAAACAATCATCCGGACTCTCCGCCACCCATGCCGGGATCAACCCAAGGGCCGCGGAGGTCGAGTCAATTTCTGGCTCCAGCTTCGCCACCCATGCCCCGGCAGCTTTAGGATCGGATTTCGCCCAGCCTCTAGCAATAGCGGCCAATGCAAGCGCCCGTAGCTCAGGATCCGAAAAGGAATCCAAGAGTGAAATCGCAGCATCATGGTTATTCCTCGCGAGATCCTCGATGCGTTGCAACTCATTTTGTATCTCCCCGTCACGACGTGGATCGCCTGTCGATCGTTGGGATAATTTTCCGTTTCGCTCAAGAGATCCCTGAACTGATAAATGCTGACCTGAAGAATGATGAGGATCAGTGGTTAAAGATTTCTCTCCTCGCCGCTCCACCATCCAAGTAAGCACTACACATCCCAACACTAGCGTTAACAAGCCGGCTGGAAACTTGCTTGAGTTAAGTTTCACAAGGTGGTTGAGTCCTTTATACCAAGACTTAATTCAAGAAGCGTTTCCCGGTCATTCTTCTAGTCGTACCACCTGATTTGACAGTGCCGGTCACAGTGAAGTCCGAAGCGATCTGCCCTACTACCGTTACTCCGCTCACTGTACTGGCCACCATTTTGCCGGTAGCATTCACCGTGCTTTTGGCAGGAGTCGCCTCTTCGCTGAAGGTGGAGCCTTCGGCAAAAGTCAGAATATGTCCACCTTTGGTTATCGAGGCCAAGACAGGATGGCCTGTGTTGAGATTATAGACTCCTGAGTAGGTAGCAATGCTGCTAAAACCCGTTGCTATTGTTGCAAACAAAACTATTCCAGTGATTTTTTTGCCTATGTTTTTCATTACGATGGCCACACTTGATTTATGAATCTAAGACGTCAAGGGGGAAAATTATGGGGATGAAACAGTAAGGCGTTTTTCTTCGGAAGCGAAACGGGAGGAGTTATAGCGAAAATGGCTAAGTATCGGGATCTATATATCAACTGTGGTGGATGATCGAGAACGCTAAGTAAGACGAATGCTTGTAAACCAAAGACGCGAGCAGCCATACACTCCACCGATGAAAACCGCTGCTCGTAGGGTGGCGGAACGCTTGAGCCCGGCTTTGCGTTGTGGACCCTGCTTTGAATCGAGATAAAATTTCTGCTTGCGGCAGAGAGCACGTTGGCGGGTGATGATCTCGGATGAGCGGAGCAGGTTTGGAGTTGAGAGTGACGCCGCAAGGTCATGTGGTGACTGCGGGTGGGGGGCAGAGTGTGCTGGCGGCACGGTTTGCCGAAGACGAGGCGGCGGGCATGGTGGGCTTGGCGGCGGCGGGTTTGCCGGAAGCGGCAACACCGTCGGCGAGCTTCTGGCATGAGGTGGCGGCGGATTTTTTGCGGGCACTATGCCATCTACCGGAGGGCGTGGAATTTGTGTCTGCGGAGATCGAGCCACCGTCATCGGCTCGCTTGGCCGAGTGGACGCTCAATGCGCCGCCGATGCAGGGAGGCGAGTATCTCACGCCGGGTGTTCTCGCTGCATTGTGGAAGCGCATGGTAGCTTGGACAGCGGCGCGGGTGGCGGCAGCGGGCGGTCTGGCAGCATTTTTCGAGGCTTATGCGCCGCGTTGGGCGAGGGTGGGGCGGGTGACCCTGCACCTCGCGGAAAACAAGGGAGATGCTGGGTTTCCCTTCGCTTTCATGGCGAGTTACGCAACAGGTCTAACATCTGCGGGAAAAATCCGGCGGCTGCCACTCGGTAA
>JANYFB010000233.1 GCA_025362955.1 Akkermansiaceae bacterium | reverse complement strand
GCCGTTAAGCGGGTCTGGGACCAGATGCCGGAGCCGAAATGGTGCATCGCCATGGGAGCCTGCGCGTCGTCCGGCGGGATGTATCGTAGCTACGCGGTGCTTCAGGGCATCGACAAGTTGATCCCGGTGGATGTTTACATTTCCGGCTGCCCGCCGCGGCCTGAGGCTCTGATCGAGGGCTTGATGAAGCTGCAAACGAAGATCGAGGGCGAAGGCTCCACGATGGATCAGAAGCGGACCTTCATGGAAGAGAACGCCTGAAATTTTTCCTAACTGAATTTTAAAATGTCAGCCGCAGCCGATGCCACCAAGCTCCGTGAATTGTTCGGAGAAAAAATTTGGGAAACCCTCGAATTCCGGGGCGAGCACACCGTCCGTGTCGACCTAGGCTCGCTGCATGAGGTGTTAGCAAAATGCAAAAACGACCTTGGCTATGAGATGATTCTGGATATTTCCAGCCTCGACCACTTCGGCGATGATCCGCGCTTCGAGATGGTTTATGAAATCGCCACGCTGGATGATTCCAAACATCTGCGGATCAAGGCGAAGGTCAGTGAGGATGAAAAAGTGCCATCCGTCACGAACCTCTGGGTCGGCGCGGATTGGCATGAGCGCGAAGTTTGGGACATGATGGGCATCCCTTTCACCGGCCATCCTAACATGAAGCGCATCCTGATGTGGGAGGGCTATCCGTATTTCCCGCTGAGGAAGGATTTTCCGTTAGCTGGAAGGCCCACGGACATGCCGGATGTGGCATTTACCGGCGTGGCTCCGCTCGAAGGTGGCCCTTTCGTGACGCGCGCAGGCGGGGAAGATGTCGCCCGCCGCGAGCCTCGTGCGCGTGTCGTCAAGTGACCCAACCGAACTTTGCACCGTCATGATTGGGAAAGGTGCGCCGTTTTCCAATGCGGGGCGGAATTTGCGGCAGATCGGGAGCGCCCCCGCCTCATGGTCGTGGATCGGGGTCATTTTGGGAATCCAAACGCTGGTAACGGCCTTGGGCGGGCAGAACAAACAACCCGTGTGGTTGTGGTTCGTGACCTTGGGGCTTACTCACCGAGGATTTCTCAGCGGGAAACTCTGGCAGATTTTCACCTACGGCTTCCTGCATGGAGGCTGGTGGCACGCGGGCTTAAACGCGCTTTTTATTCTGCTAGTGGGATCGAGAATCGAGCACATGGCGGGGCGTGCCGTGATGGTGAAAGCTACGATAGCAGGAGTGTTAGGTGGTGGGATCGGGCATTTGATGTTATCTCCCGCCGGTCCGAATGCCCCCTTGCTGGTCGGTCTATCAGGTGGCTGCATGGGCTTGTTGCTGCTGTTAACCACGCTGTCACCCCAGTCGCGGATGATGCCCCTGCCGGTGTCGGGCAGGAGCTTGGGGCTTGGACTGCTGGCTGCGGCCCTTATATTAGCGCTCATGGAGCCTGCCATGCGCGTGCCGGCATTTTCGGGTATCGGGAAATGGCTGGTCGCACATCGCATGGGGTATTGGTTTCAAATGGGCCATGCCTGTCACTTCGGCGGGGGCGTGGCGGGATGGTTGTATGGGCGGTGGATATTGCGTCCCCGAGTCACCATCGAGAGCCTCCAGCGCGACAGGGAACGGCGGGAATCAGTCGGGTCCAAGGAGATGCGGTAGTTTTTGAGTCGAGAAACCCATGCGGGAGAATTTTATCCGGCAGGCTCCCATGAGTTGACATGGGTGTGGTTTCTCCGGTTTGCTCACCGAACCAAGTTATGACTCATTCAAACGCGCCGATTCTTGTTACCGGAGGAGCCGGTTACATTGGTTCCCACACGGTCCGCCTGTTAGCCGGGCAAGGGAAGAAAATCGTCGTGCTCGACAACCTCGTGTTCGGGCATGACCAAGCCATCATTGATCCCGATGTAGAGCTGGTGGTCGGCGAGGTGGGCGATCAGGAACTCGTGCGCTCGTTGTTTGCGAAATACCAATTCGGCGCGGTCATTCACTTCGCAGCCTATGCTTATGTCGGTGAATCGGTGACCAATCCGCTCAAGTATTACCAGAACAACACCGCAGAGCCGATTAAACTGCTTCAGGTCATGGAAGAGTTTGGCTGCAAGGTTTTCGTTTTTTCCTCTACCTGCGCCACCTATGGAGTGCCGGACAAATTGCCGATCACGGAAGCAAATCGACAAGCTCCCATCAATCCCTACGGCAAAAGCAAGCTCATGGTCGAATGGATCCTCGCGGACTGCGGCACGGCATGGGGCTTGAAAAGCGCCTGCCTCCGCTACTTCAACGCCAGCGGCTGCTCTCCAGATGGCTTGATCGGGGAAGATCACAATCCAGAAACCCACCTCATTCCCCGCGTGATGATGGCGGTGACCGGGGAAATCGACTGTCTGGAAGTCTTCGGCACGGATTACGAGACGCCGGACGGCACTTGCATTCGCGATTACATCCACGTTGAAGACTTGGCTGATGCCCACGCCCGTGCACTCGATCACTTGGCGGCGGGTGGCGCATCCGTGGCCTGCAATCTCGGCACGGGTGTCGGAGTTTCCGTGAAAGAAATCATTTCCGCAGTCGAGCAAATCACCGGCAAGACCGTCCCAGTTAAATACGGGCCACGCCGCGAAGGAGATCCCGCCTCGCTGGTCGCCGATCCTGCCCTTGCAGAAAAACTCCTCGGCTGGGTCGCCAGTCGCAAGAATATCAATGACATGGTCCGGCCAGCTTGGATCTGGACTAGTGGCGCTAACGGCGGAAGATACCCGCAAAATAAAAAGCCGACGTAATTGCGATGTATTGACATTTGCACTTGCGGCTCCCGCCAAAGCGGGCCATTTTATTTCAACAAAACCCGAAAACCCATGGATTCAATCGACTCAAAAAATGAACCACCGCGCCGTCTCGGCGGCTTTACTCTGGTGGAAATGCTGGTGGTGATTGCCATCATGTCCATCTTGATGACCGCTGGTGCTATCGGCCTTAGCGGCATGACAGGAAAGGGAGTCACCAGTGGTGTGGCTTCGGCCGAGTCTCTCTTTGACGAGGCAAGGTTGCTGGCCGTTGGCAAGAATCTTAGAACCTGTGTTCTGGTTTCAAAAGATCTTACAACCAACTCTTCAGAGAATCTCCGAAAAATACTCGTTGCTACGGAAAATTACGCGGCTGACACGGGCCTGGCGAAAGACCCTACCAACACCAAACCCGACTGGGTCATTGCAAGCCGAGGTGTTGTGCTCCCCGATCAAACTTTCTTTAGCCAAACCTATAGTAAGCTCGATCAAGTAAATGGCACAGGGACTATTCCCACCGCTACAAAAACTCAGATCAAAAGCGCACCAAGCGCTAATAGTGCGGGATCTCCGGCTGCGGCCAAGGCAAGTTACGATGGTGATTATTTCGTCTATGAATTTAATGCCGAGGGGATTTGCGCTAATCCCGGAATCAGCTTTGTGTTGGGTTCTGGAACGAGAAGTCCTGCCGCCCCAAAAGATCCGCCCAAGGTTACCTCCGCTGGCAAGCGCGACTTTGGTGGTTTCCTAGTCTGGCGGAATGGTCGGACTTCAGTTTTCCGCAGCCCTGAGCAAATCGCCGCAGCACTTAAATCCTTAGCACCAGGCAGCAAATTTTAATTTATGAAACCCGCCAGATCATCCCACAAACGAGGTTTCACATTGCTTGAGACAGTCATTGCCATCGGCGTGCTTGCTGTTCTCCTTACCGGTTTTATTATCGTATTTACGCCTGCCGCAGAGGGCATTCGCAAGTCCCTCAATGTCCAGCAAGCAGATCGCCTTGCTTCCACTGTGGAGCAAGAGTTGGTCACTCTGCGGGACACCACTTACAAAACGGGATTTGAAAAAGCCTATGATTGGATCAAAACTTCGAATCCTACGACGAACTCTTCCACGGACGCAGTGGTAGTTTATCAATACCGGGCCGACATTTCCGCGCTTCGCACTACTGATAAAACACCGGTTCCAGTAAGTGCGCTGACGGGTCAACAGCCGGGTAAAGATTACATCGTGGTTTCCATGTGTCGACGTGTTAGCGATCCTTTATTTAATAGTACGAGCAATGGAGACATCACCGCCATCGAAGGGGGCATCTATCTAGTAAAATGTACCCAACTCATCTTCACGGGCGGTCAGCTCGTTTCGGGTACTGCAGGAACCATCAAAGATCCCAAGACCGGCACGGCGGCTGGATCTGCGGATCTGTATCCCGATGCGGTAATCGCATTCACCGCAGAGTTCCATATCCTGCCTGCGAAATCCGCCGGCTATTTTTCAAGTTCCGCATTCACCAACAAGTTCAAGTCAGTGAAAAACCCGGTATTTACCCGTAATCTTGCGATCCGTCGATAAACAATCAAAAACCCATTTATGAATATCCAGCGGACTTTCGCGCTTAAACGCGGCTTCACCTTGATCGAATTGATGGTGGCCATGGCCATCACTTCTATCATTATTACGGTATTGGTTTCTATCACCTCAATTGCCCTCGATACTTGGAATCGCAGCCGTTCAGAACTGCGGGCTTCGCGCCAAGCCAAGGCGATGATCGATACCATGTCGCGCGATTTTGAATCACTGGTCGTGCGCAAGGGAGGTACCAGCGAATGGCTCTCCGCTGTGGTATCGTCAACGTTGCCGGGAGGTAAATTGAAAAGCACGAACGCTTGCACATTGATTTTTTTCACGGCTTCGACTGATCGATACGACGGCAAGATTGGCGACCCAATCGCAGACAAAGGCGGCGATGTCTCGTGCGTTGCCTATAACTTGGATTACAACGATCCCGTGGTAGATAAAGGACCCTTCCCTACCTTTATTTTGAAGCGCCTCCTGTTGAATCCAGACGTCACCTTTGGCACAAGTCCCACCACTGGATATTTAGGGAAGGATGATTTAGCTGCGGCGTTTGTTGGCACCGCCAGTTTTCTTAAACCGGAGAATTTCGTCTGTGAGAACATTTATCAGTTCACAGTAACCTTTCATTTGCAAGTTTCAAAAGTGGCCGGGGGCACCACGACCACCACCGATGTTCCAGTCATTGTCGGCAGCGGAACTGGCAGATCTACGAGTGACTTCAAAATCCAAGGAACTGGCAATGTGATATCTTCGCCGATCACAGGCTACAGTGCCGCTGAACTGAAAGCGGGTCGTCTAACCGCAGTAGAAATATCAACCACGGTGCTGTCCGATTTCGGCTTGGAACAGTCCAAGAACCGGAGCTTTGCAGATAATAATGCCAAAGCAAAATTCCTGGCGACCAATTCCTATCAGTATTCTAAACTGGTAAATCTCCCGAGCATGTGAGATAGCTACCGGTTTCCGTAGGATCTTCCAACTCGCCAAGCGATTCTACAAGGCCCCAAAACGCCGATGCCGGCGCTGGTATTCTTGGACGGCCTCGAACAAATCGCCTTGGCGGAAATCGGGCCAGAATTTCTTAACGATGATGATTTCCGCGTAGCTAATTTGCCAAAGCAGGAAATTGGAAATCCGCATTTCACCGGATGTGCGGACGAGCAAATCTGGATCAGGAATACCTGCTGTTTGCAGGCGGGATGCGAATAAATCCCCGTCAATGTCCGAAGCAGAAATCTTTCCTGCGACGGCGTCTGTGGCCAACGAACGCGCCGCTGAGACAATCTCCTCGCGACCGCCGTAAGAAAGAGCGAGGACCAAAGTCATCGCGGTGTGGTGGGCGGTACGCGCTTGGATACGCTCGATCAAAGCTCGGGTTTTTTCCGGGAGGCGGTCCAGTTGGCCAATGGCCAAAAGCCGGACGTTTTGCCGGTCGAGATCTTTAGCTTTTTCGTCGAGAAAACGATCTAGCAGACTCATCAACGCCTTCACTTCCGTAACCGGGCGGCTCCAGTTTTCCGAGGAAAATGCGTAGAGCGTTAGATATTCCACGCCGCGCTCGATGCAGGCTTCCATCACTTCCCGCACGGATTCCGCACCCGCACGGTGTCCCTCTAGCCGGGGAAGTCCGCGTTCCTTTGCCCAACGACCGTTGCCATCCATGATGATGGCGATGTGACGGGGGATTTCGGGAAGTTCGGCCGTGGCGGTGGGCATCGCGGAGGGAGATGGGAAAAAAGTGGATTTCACGGGTGGTGCGGGTTGGGTTACGGTGGCGATGTAAGGCCCGCTAGTTGAAGAACGAATGGCGTTTGAGTGAAAAATTCGAGGAATCAGACGACCAAGGTTTGTAAGCGGTCTGGACCGACGCCCACGAAAGCAACCGGCGCTCCGCAGAGGTCCGCCAGACGGGCGAGATAGGCCTTCGCTTGGGCAGGGAGGCTCTCAAATTTCGTGCAAGCTGTGGTGTCGGATTTCCAGCCGGGCAGCGATTCGTAAACGGGGACCGCGCGATCCCATGCCTTGCGGTCGGCGGGTGGCAGGGTGTGGATCGTACCATCAATTTCGTAGCCGGTGCAAATTTGCAGGGTCTCGTATTCGTCAAGACCGTCCACATTCGTGACCGCAAGGCCAGTCACGCCGTTGACCATGCAGGCGAAGCGGAGAAGGACGGTGTCCAGCCAGCCACAGCCGCGCGGACGACCGGAGACGACACCGAATTCCCGACCCAAACCGTGGAGATATTCGGAGAGTCCTTCGTCCACGGTGGGAAAGGGACCTGAGCCGACGCGGGTAGTATAGGCCTTGCAGACGCCTACGACTCTTTGGATTGCGTTGGGTGGAAGTCCGGAACCGGTGCAGGAACCGCCAGAAGTCGTATTCGACGAGGTGACGAATGGATAGGTGCCGTAGTCGATGTCGAGCAAGGTTCCTTGGGCACCTTCAAAGAGGATGGATTTACCGGCTTTCCAAGCGGCGTGAAGGACCGGAATCGTATTCGTGACATGCGGGCGGAGGCGGGCGAAGGCGCTGTAAACTTCTTCGAGAACTTGATCCGCAGTAAACTGAGGAAGGTCATATTTCGCGAGGACTTCGTTAACCTCGACGAGGCGCCGGGTGACTTGGGCCCGCGTGAACTCCTCATCCAACAGATCGGCGATGCGGATGCCGCAACGGTTCACCTTGTCCGAGTAAGTTGGCCCGATGCCGCGCTTGGTGGTGCCGATTTTTTGATCGCCCAGAGAGATTTCCCGGGCGGCGTCCAGCTCCTTATGAAACGGGAAAACGACGTGAGCTCGATCTGAAATAAGGAGTTTTTCGGGAGTGACGGAAACTCCGAGGGCTTCATTGCGTTCGATTTCCACGACGAGTCCGGAAGGATCGACGACGACACCATTGCCGATGATGTTGATTTTTCCATCCCAAAGGATGCCGGATGGAAGCAGGTTGAGAATGTAGCGGACGCCCTTCGCAATGACCGTGTGGCCAGCATTATTTCCGCCTTGGCCGCGAACGACGATATCCGCAGACTCTGTTAGGTAATCAACGATCTTTCCCTTGCCTTCATCGCCCCATTGGAGGCCAACAATAATGGTATTCATTTTTGAAATAAGATGTTTCTGACCGCGAATGGACGCGAGTTTACGCGAATGGAAGAGGAATCTAGTGTCCCGTAAAGTAGTAATTGGTGGATGCCGCGAAAGTTCAAAATCTTGGGGAGCACACGCGCCCTCGCGTGTGGTTTTCGACGCCCTCGTCGAAAACAGCTTGGAATGGCCTGCAACGCAAGTCTTCGGCGAGGGCGCCAAAGACAACACGCGAGGCGCGTGTGCTCCCCAACGATGCTTCGCCACCTTCCCATCCGTCATTGTGAATTTTACGGGACACTAGGAGGAAAGGGTTAATGCGCTCCCATTCGAGTTTTGGTTTTTTGAAATTGATGATGGGTCCCGGGAGGCCGATCAGATCCGGGATGAACTCGCCGACTTTGCTCTCTCTCCAAACCACGGGAAATGACCGCTGCTGTTCGGATGCGATTCCCGGATACCGGAACTCGACCGCCAGAGAGTTTTCGGAAGGCTTTTCATTCAGCCCTTGGCCGACGTTCTTGATAATCTCAAGCGAACACGAAATGATGGCATAAACCTCATCCTTCAAAATAAATTCGCGTCCGTTAGCGTCCATTCGCGGTTAAACTTCTTTTGTTTTTGAAATCAAATCTGCGAACTCCTCGAAGAAGTAGCTCGCATCATTCGGCCCCGGGGCGGCTTCTGGATGATATTGGACGCTAAAAACGGGAAGCTCGCGATGGCGCATTCCTTCCACGGTGCCATCGTTCAGATTGATGTGGGTCACTTCGATTTCCGGCGGCAGTGAATCGGGATCCACCGCGAATCCGTGGTTCTGCGAGGTGATCGAGATTTTCCCCGTGCGGAGATCCTTGACCGGTTGGTTGCCGCCGCGGTGGCCAAATTTCAGCTTGAAGGTCGTGCCGCCGAAGGCATGGGCAAGAATCTGGTTTCCTAGGCAGATTCCGAAGATCGGGAGCTTCCCGAGGAGTGCCTTGATTTCCTCGTGGATGTAGCCGAGCGCTGACGGATCGCCGGGGCCGTTGGATAGGAAAAGTCCGTCCGGCTTTTTCGCCAGAACTTCTGCAGCAGATGCGCGAGAATTCACCACCTCTACCTCGAACCCAGCCTGACGAAGGCGGCGCAAAATATTGTATTTCAGCCCGAAATCATACGCCACGATCCGGTGGCGGGCTGGCGGCAGGTTGATGTAAGGGCCGGTAACCCCAGTCAAAACATTCGGTAAAGCCCATTCGCGCGACTCGTCCGTCCACAGATAGGATTCCGGCGTGGAAACTTCCTGCACGTAGTCCATCCCTTCCATGGAGGGCGATGCTTTCGCGGCGGCGATGGCGGCCTCCGCATCCAGTTCGGTCGTCACGCAGGCACGCATCGCTCCGCGCGAACGGAGGTGCTTGGTGAGGGCGCGGGTGTCGATACCCTCGATGCCGAGGATACCGTTTTCCGATAAATAGTCAGACAGCGGTTGGTTCGCACGCCAGTTGGACGGCACCTCGCACAGCTCCCCAATCACGAACGCGCGGATGTGCGGCCCTGCTGACTCGGCGTCCTCGGGGTTGATCCCGTAGTTGCCGATTTGCGGATAGGTCATCGAAACGATCTGGCCCCGGTAGGACGGATCGGTGATGACCTCTTGGTAACCCGTCATCGAGGTATTGAAACAAATTTCTCCGGTGGTGGTTCCGGTGGCTCCGAAGGCGCTTCCTTCGAAACAGCGTCCATCTTCAAGGGCTAGAATGGCAGTTATCGGCACGGCGGCGGAAGCTAGGCAAGCCACCCGGACGATGCAAGCGAATGCTCATTCCCGCCGCCTGCTATCCATCAAAATCGTGACCGGCCCGTCATTCACCAACGCCACATGCATCTCTGCGCCGAAAATCCCGCGTCCCACCGCTTGGCCCGTTTCACCCTCCAGCGCCGCGCAGAACTCACTGTAGAGCGGCTCGGAAACGGCGGGTGCCGCAGCCCGCAGGAACGACGGTCGGTTGCCCTTTTTCGTCGAGGCATGGAGAGTGAATTGGCTAACCACCATGATCCCGCCCGCCACCTCCGCCACCGAGAGGTTCATCTTCCCTTCCTCGTCAGGAAAAATCCGCATCTTCGCGATCTTCCCCGCCGACCAGGAAACGTCATCCATCCCATCTCCCTCCTCGACTCCCAGCAGGACCAGCAGCCCCGGCCCGATTTCTGCAACCGTCCGCCCCTCCACAGACACCGCCGCTTCCCGCACCCGTTGAATCACCGCTCGCATCTGCTGCTATTTTTTTGTAGTGGAACCTATATTGGAGCCATCGAAGGCTTTACAGACGTTGATCGACTTTAGCATAGTGTCTATTTCCAAGCCGAACGATGAGCGTGTGCACCGCTACCAGCCGCGGCGCACGTCGAAAGCGGGTTGAAGGCGAAATCATCGAAACTGAACGGTCGGTAGCGGCGGGCTTGTTCTGCTCAGGGATTCTCGTTCCAAGAGTGTTCCGGATCATGGTTCCGTCGCAAGTGAAAGGTCACGATAGCGAGCACCATCCCGACGGACAAGAAGAGATTCTATGGCTGGAGCTCGAAGTGCCCAAAGCCTTTGAAACAAGAAGAGGCGTGCTTAGGGTTTTCGTGGGCTACTGTCGGAACAAGAAGTGTCCGCAGCCTATCCAACTTATATAGATAATAGTGGGGGTTGCCATCCACAGCTCATAAGATGGATTTCAGCCACGAAAGAGGCGACAATAATCGTTCCAACATGGGAACCCAAAACGGACGCGTGATGCAATCTGAAGTCACGGCAAGACCTCCGCTCCAACGGATGAGTCTGTGAACGAGATCAGGCGTCACGCGGATCTTACGGCCTTCAAATCCTAGCAGCATCTCAGATGAAGCTTCGCTTCGTTCCAAGATCGGCTCAGTGCACCTCAGCCGCTTGGCAACATCTCACGGCGCTCATTGTCAGTCAGTTCAAATTGCTCGCCGAGCCGAGCGACGAGATCACGATTGAGATGCTCCTTCCCGTCAGCGTGTGCTTCTAAAAGTGGGCGCATCAGTGACTGAAAATCGGGTATCGGCATGGATGGATGAATTCTTTCCTAACAGTGTTGTTCATCGCATCCCGGGTGGCGCTATCCGGAGAACCTACTTGCGGAGGGTGGTCCGGGAATCGTTGATTTGACAATGAATTCTTGAGAAAAGGTGTGTATATCCGTGCGGTCAGCGCTCGAAAGCGGCTGGCTTGCGGCCCCGCAGATAGTCAGCGGCGGACATGCGTTTGCCGCCTTCGGGCTGAACGGATTCAAGGACGAGTGCGCCGGTGCCGCAGCCGACGGTGAGATGGCCGTCGATGGTGACAATCTCGCCGGGTGTTAGGGCAAGATCGAGAACCCTGGTGGGCGGAAAGATTTTCAGGCGCTTTTCTTTTCCGCCTTCGATGGCCACGGCGAAGGTGCCGGGCCAGGGATCGTAGGCGCGGATGCGGCGTTCAAGGGCGGCGTCGTCCTGTGACCAGTCGAGTTTTCCATGGTCGCGCTCGAGTTTGGAAATATAGCTGGAGGCGGCGCTGTCCTGCGGAATGCGGGGGGCGGTGCCGTCGCTTAGCTTGGCGAGTGTTTCAGCGAGGACGGCGGGTGATAGATCGGCGAGGCGGTCGTGGAGGCTGCCGCCGGTTTCATCGGAGGCGATGGGGATGAATTTTGCCAGGATGATGTCTCCGGCGTCGAGCTCGCGAACGACGTGCATGGCCGTGATGCCGGTTTCCAGGTCACCGGCGTCGATGGCACCTTGGATGCAGGCGGCACCCCGGTATTTCGGCAGGAGCGAGGCGTGAAGATTGATGATTGCCAGGCTGGCGAGGGTGATGATGTTTTTCCGCAGGATTTGGCCGTAGGCCATGACGACGAGGATTTCCGGTTCCAAGGCGGAGAGCGCGGCGGTGATGTCGCCAATTTTCTCCGGCTGATAGACCGGAATTCCGGCGGCAAGCGCCTCGAGCTTGATGGCGGGCGGAGTCATCTCCTGATGGCGGCCAACGGGTTTGTCCGGTTGGGTGACGAGGGCAAGCGGACGCGGCCCATTCTCCAACAGGTGGCGGAACGACGGCAGAGCGATGTCGCCGGTCGCGATGAAAATGAGGCGCATTGCTTGCTTGGTTAGACGATGTGTTTTGCCATTTCCGCATAAACGGGAAGGCTAGTGATGCGCTGGATCATTTCCGCCAGCACCTTCACCGGGGGCTGGGTGGCATCGATGTCAGTCACACGGTCGCCGGGATAGAATTCAAGGATGGGCTTGGTTTCGGCTTCATAGGTGGCGATGCGCTGGTCGATGACCTTGTCGCTGGCGTCGTCGATGCGGTTATCCTTGAGGGCGCGCTTTCTCATCCGGCGGGCGAGTTCGTCCCGGTTAGGACATGATAGATGGAAAACTTGATGAACCTCAATATAGCGGTCGAGGATTTCCGCTTGGCGGACATTGCGCGGAATCCCGTCGAGAATCAGGAAGTCGATGTCCGGTTTGTAATGATGGGTTTCGCCCAGGTTATCGATCTGGGCTTTCCATAACTCGATGGTGAGTTCGTCAGGAACGAGATCGCCTCTGCTGGAATAATCGACAAATTTTTTCCCAAGGGGCGTCCGGGTATCGAGCGAGCGGAACACGTCACCGCAGGCACAGTGGACGAAGCGGGGCACTTTTCCGAGGATCTGTCCTTGGGTGCCTTTGCCCGAGCCGGGAGCGCCGAGGATGATAAATGCAGGCCTCTTCGGCTTGGTCGTGCTGGCTGTCATGGGAAGGAAAACGATAGGCTGGCGGCCCTGGACGGCAAGCACCGATCACGGTCGCGACACGGCCATGAACACGATGCAAGGCACCAGCAGCGCGACATCCGCGAGGACCCTTAGTGCATCCATCTGGAAACGGGCGCGGCTGCGGTTGAGTATGTACAACAACGCAGCTCCAGTTAGAATGGCATAAAAAAACGGACGAGTGGTGAATTCTCCATCTTTGGTGATTTCTCTATCCTGCAAGGCAAATAGCAATGAAGCGGCGGCTAACAAGGTCAGTGGCAGAGTGAGCGCCAATTCGTTGGATGCCTTGATTTCTGGATCGGCGGAACGATTGGCGTGTTCCCACAAGTCGATGGCGGAAATATTGAGGATGCACAGAACCGCGAAACACATGAGTTCACGGGATTTGAGCAAATCCGCCATGTCGAAACCCGTGTAGGAAAACGCGATCATGGCCGTGCCGTAAGCGAAGGCCAGCCCCGCCATGATGTTTTTCCCGTAAGGTAGCTCATGCGGGCCGTGAGTGGAAAAAACTGATAGAGCGAAAAATCCAGCAACCATCAGTCCGCCGAGGAAGGCATAGGTATAGATATTTACGGGAAGGCGGGTGGTGACCAGGATGAGTGCCAAGATACCCGCGCCGGCGGCACAGGAGCGAAATAGGCGGCGATGGCGATGGTGGAAGGCGTGGCGAGGTTCGAGTTTTTCCGAGGTGCCGCCGCGCATCACTGCATCCAGCAAACGGTCTGTAATGTAAATCACCCACACCACCAAGCCGAGCGAGGCGTAGGCCACCCATGGCAAATAATCGACCCGCCAAGTTTTCGCGAAAAGATACAGCCAAGCCACCGCCACGAGCGGAGCATCCAGGCTCAGCAAGTTAGGAATGAGCCACAATGGCTTACGCTGCTCGGAAGGCACGACCTGCGGACCATCCCCGAGTGATGGCGTGATGGCAAGCGCTCATTGAGCCTAGCACAAGCCCACGGCACGCCGGATGCGGGCCAGCACCTTGCCCGCCTCGTCCCGAGCACGCAATGCACCGGCGGCGAGGACTTGATCGACGTATCCAGGATCGGTTAGGATTTCTTCCCGCAGGGCTCGCATCGGGGCGAAAAATTCCCAGTATTGATCCGCGAGGCGTTTTTTCAAATCCCCGTATCCCACGCCGCCTAGCTCATGGTCCGCCACCATCGCCGCATGGTCGGACGCGCTGGCGAAAAGTTTGTGAAGAGCAAGAATCGTCGAGTTGGCCGTTGGTTTCGGTGCTTCCACCGGAGTGGAATCGGTGGTGATTTTCATGATGAGTTTCCTCATCGGCTTTTCCTCGCCGAAGATCGGCAACGTGTTGTGATAGCTTTTACTCATCTTCTGTCCGTCCAGTCCGATCACCAGCGCGGTGTCCTCGCGGATGATCGGATCAGGGATGACCACCGTGCCGTCGCCGTAGGTTTCGTTGAATTTTCCCGCGAGATCACGGGTCACTTCGAGGTGCTGTTTCTGGTCCTTGCCGACGGGGACTTGGTTAGAGTCGTAGAGTAGAATATCCGCCGCCATCAGCACCGGATACGCGAACAGGGCATGGTTCGCGGCGATTCCTTGGGCGGTCTTGTCTTTGTAGGAATGGCACTTCGCGAGCAGGCCCATCGGGCAGACGGTGGAGAGCAGCCATGCGAGTTCGTTCACTTCGGGCACGGCGCTCTGCCGGAAAAACACCGCCCGCGCCGGATCAAGGCCGCAGGCGAGGAAGTCGATTGCCAGCTCGCGCACGTTTTCCCGCAATGCGGCAGGATTCTGTGAGGAGGTCATCGCATGGTAATCCGCGATGAAATAAAACGCCTCGCCCTCGTCCTGAAGGCGCACGGCAGGCTCCATCGCACCGAAATAATTTCCGACGTGGAGTTTTCCGCTAGGCTGGAGGCCGGTAAGGATTCGCATGGCGCGGAGTGTGGATTCCGGGCAGGGAATCGGTCAAGCGGGGAGCGGAAGGCGGAAACGCTGATTGCTATTCGTCATCCTTCATTGGGAAGTTCGTTCTCAAACAGCGCCTCCACCATTTCCATGCACCTCACCCCCGGCATGACGCTGAGCTCCATTTGATTCATCACATAGGCGAAGGAGATCCCTGTCTCGGGATCGCCGAAACCATGACTGCCACCCGCTCCGGGATGACCGAATGCGGAAAGTGATGGGCCGTAAAGTTGCCGGATTTTCCCGCACGCTTCATTGAGCGGATCCTGCTGTGCGCCGCAGGTGAAAACCGTGGGCCGGAGCAATACCCGGTCCTCGCCCGCAGTTCGGGGCGTCGCCAGCGCGCGACGCACTGCGGCGGAAAGCGGGCTACTGATAGATCCGATCACTGCCTGATAGAATTTCGCCAGCGCCGAAGCAGTCCCGATGCCGCCGAGTGCGGGCAATCCGGCGGACCAAGCACGCGGCGTATTCATTTCCTGGATCGAACGAAGTCCCCGAGGTGAGGAAAATGCCTTGTGCGTGAAAGTGCCTTCCTTCGCGAGTTGTTGATAGAAGTGATTTTCTGGATGCTCGGCACCCACTGCCTTGCCGGGATAGAGTCGAGCGACTCGGGGCCATTCGCTTTCCGGCAGACCGATCCAGAAATCCAAGCCCAGCGGAAGCGCGATATTTTCCCTCCAACACGTTCCCAAGGTCTGACCCGTGAGACGCCGCACCGGTTCCTCCACCAGTGCGCCGAAGGTCCGGGGATGGTAGCCATGGCCAGCGCCAAGAGTCCACGCTGGAGCCTGTGCTTCGATGGCGGCGACCACCGTTGCATGGTCAAATAGGTCCGCCTGCCGATCCAGCGCGGCCAATCCGCATTGGTGGGAAAGCAGGTGGGAAAATCTGGCATCCGCCACTGGAAATCCCGGCCAGACTTCGCGCACCGGCGTTTCCTCGGAGAGTCCCCGGCTTTCTAACACCATCAACAAGGTCGCCGCTGCCGGAACCTTCGTTGCGGAGTAAACGGGCACCAGCGTCTTGTCGGTCCACTCACGGATCTTCTCCCGCTCGCACCAGCCGTGGCCGCGTGAAATCAACTCAGTCCCGTTCCGCCAAATGCTGATAGAAGCACCCAGCTCGCCGCGCTCGCGGAAATTTCTCTCGAAGACTTCCAGCACGTTATCGAACACCCACCGACTCGCCGCCATGCAACGGTGTGTCCGATACCAGCCCATCACGCAAGACCGAACCGCCTTCCACGATTAACACCGGCTCACGTTCGAGTGGCTGGGAAGACCATTCCTCAACTAACCGAAACCCGACCGCCAACAGCGTAGGTCCCAGGAAAACGCCAACCAGTCCGAAGGCCAGCGCCCCACCGATCACCCCGCAGAAAATCAGCACAAACGGCATTTTACTCCCTTGGCTGATGAGAAATGGGCGTAGGAAATTATCCACACTGCTGATCCCCAGCAGGCCCCATAGCACCATGAAAATCCCCAAGCCCGGTTTGTGTTGGGCAAACAACCATAGGGCTGCGGGGATCCAGATCATCGGCGGGCCGAACGGAATCACCGCGAAAAAGAATGTCAGCACGGAAAGCAGCACTGCTCCCGGAACCCCGGCGATCCAGAACCCCAAGCCCGCCACCAGCGCTTGGGCGATGGCTGTTCCGAGAATCCCATAAATGACTCCGCGCACGGTATCGCCAGCCACTTTAATCAAATGCTGGCCTCGTCCGCCCGCCAGTCTATCCGCCGCCACCGCGAGACGCTCCGAAAGAACCGGCGCGTCCCGCAACAGGAAAAACGCAAGAAATCCGCTTAAAAGCAATTGCGTCACTCCCCGTCCGATGGCCAGCGTGGCTAAAAGCAGCCAACTCCACGCCCAAGTTAGAAATTGTCCTAACACCACCACGAAATTTGGCGACTTCTGCTTCTTGTCCTCCTCTCCGCTCTTCTCCTCAATTGAGTCTTTTTGCACGGGCGGCGCATCCTTGATGAATGATCCTTCGTCGCTCTCCACAACGATTTTCGGCCTCGGTGGCAACGTCTTCACTTCCTTGTCAAGCTGATCTAACAACGGCTTGCGGTCCTCTGCGAATTTCGCCCAGTAGCCTGCCACTTCCGTCCCTACAAGCGGCAGTTTTTCCACCCAAGGCGGCGCTTGCTCGGGTGCGGCCATGAACCAATTCCGCGTCGCTTGTGCCAAATCCTTGCCATCTTGGGCAATGCTGAAGCCGATCAATATGATCGGCCCTGCCAGGATAATCGTCATCGTCAGAGTGACAAAACAGGCCGCCAAAGTGCGTGAACCCCGGAACCAGCGGGTGAAACTCCGCTGCAGTGGATGCAGTGAATACGCCAGAATCATCGCCCACATGAGGGCGGTCATGAACGGCTTGAGCACGAAAAAACAGCCGATCAACAGTAGCAACAAAGCCACTCCGCCTAGCAGGGGTTCGATCTTAAAACGCTTCGTTGGTTCTTCGGCTGCCATCAATTTCGATAAGGCTAATCAACATTTATCCAGATCGCCAGCCAGTTTCACAAGGTTTTCACCGTGGCGGCGGTTTCCAACCGCCAAGCCCGCCCTGTTGAATTCGAGCTTCCTGCGCGCCGCCGGATGGCCTAAGACGTCGGCAGAAAAATTGAGGGATGAAAAAAACCGCCGCAATCCTGCTGACGTTGGTGACTTGCGGTATAGGCTACGTCCTGTGCGTCCGCCAGCCAAACGAGTCTGGCCCGCATCAAAATCAGCCTTCGTCTGCGTCGCCCCCCGCGTCTGTAAATATCGCCGATCCCTCACTGTCGGCTTCGGAATCATTGATTAATGCGACTACCGCGCCGCCATCGGCTGAGCCCTATCCTCCGAGGGCAGGAACCTTGGAGGATGGATTGAAGACGCCATGGACTAAGATTCAGGTGGCATTATCAACGGATGACGGTTGCACAGGGTTACATCGAGAACACGAATTGCTTATCACTCGAAAAGGCGACGCAATGACGATCTCGGGAACGGAGTGCGTTGCCCACAATAGTTTTGCGAACATACCTGAGCGACCGTTGGCCAAGGATGAGTTCGAGGCAATCGTCAAGCGGCTCGAAGAGTTCTATCAAATCGCCGCGAGCGAGACTGATTTAGCCGAGCATTTCGGGTCGCTACCATCGGCGGAGCGAGCGAAGCAACTGGGGGCATACGAGAGCGAGCATGGCGTCCGATACGGCGGGCTCGGCGGAGTCTATTTTTATGTCCAGTTCGACACGGACAAGCCCGATACGATCGTGAAGAATGCATTTGAGGATCCAAAGACGGTCGAGAGCTATGTCGACTGGATGCGGGTGTGGTGGCATACCTGTTGGGCCACTCTCGACCAGTGAGCTTGAACTGGCAGCTACAGCAGGTGATTACCGATTCAGAACGATGACACCTGCCGCAGAAACAATAAGCCTACTCGGGTCCCCGTGACGGACTGCTAGAGCCAGCCACGCGTCCCACACCACCGTGCATACGGGTTTGCCCTCGGGGATACCTCATGCAATGTCAGTTTGACTTCGTGGCGATCTACCGCGTGGACGATCACCGCGTAGGCCTATGGAGCTTGGAAGTCAGCGTGATGGTTGGCTGAGAAAAAATTTCCTGTCCGAGCGGGCACTTACTAACAAGCAACGAGGTTCCGCCCGGACGGAGCCTCGTTTTTTTGTTGTCCAGGCCTAGGCGGATTTACGGCTTTTGATAAAATACCAAACGGCGGCGGCGAGGAGGGCGCAGGCTGCCACTAGACCAACTAGAGGAAGAAGTGGATTATATAAAACTACAGCGCTTCCAGCGCCCAAGTTGCGTTTTTTTGGACCGTTCAAGACCCCACTTGTCGGGGGGGCCACCGGGCCATCGGGGCCATATTCGATGGCTGAGCCGATGAAGCGGTAGGTGCGCTTGCCTGCTTTCACCTCGTTCCACCAGTCTTTCCAGTGTTCCACATATTCAAACATATTATCTGTGGTAATGGCTTGCTTCAGGTTAACAGGAGGCTTCTCAATTCCAATTCGGTTGAACCCCGCCATTGCCAATAAACAGTTCACTTGAAAGCCATCGTCTATTTTATGCTCGGTGCCTATGATTGTTTTTCCATCTCTCCCTTCAGAATCGTTGATAAAATGCCCCAAGGCGGCCACGGATTCAGCGCTAGGAAGGTCGCCGAAAATATTGATGGCACCTTGATGATCGCGGTATTCCCTGATGTAGTTGCCTTGTTCGTCTTCATCGTATAGTTCACTTTTTATTTTTGACCGGAGGGATTCGATCTTATTTGTATAGTATGAGGCATGGCCAGGGATAGAGAGAAGTGCATCTTGTGTTTTGCGGTAAAGAGTCCACTCGTATTCGTCAACAGGTCTTGGAGCGACAACACTGAGCCAACTAGCCAAAGCTTCAATCCTTTTTTCGGGGTCTTCAATAAGTCTATCCTGCTCAAATTGGACCATTTTTTGTGCAAGCCAGTCGGCATTCCTTACGGTGCCGGCCACTCGTGCTGGCAATATTGTGGTGAGGACAATCCAGAAAATCGCAATTGTAAATCCGGGCGAAGTAGACATCTCAATACTTTGTTAAGTGTTGGTCTCCCATTTTATTAACCATTCTTCGGTTTTGTCCCATTCTTTTTTGAGGGCGGTTTCAGGTTGTTAGCGAATAAAAGTTAGATAGGCAGAGGCGGGGATTCATCCAGTCTGGTTTCACAACAAACTAACTGTGAGTAACAAATACCACCGCCTCTGTGCGGAAAACCGTAAAGTGATCGCCAACATGACGCAAGCCAGAAAGACCCAGGCCGAGATCGCGCAGGCCATCGGATGCAGCCAAGGCACGGTCAGCAAGGAGCTGTCCCGCAACCACGGCAAACGAGGCTATCGACCCTCCCAAGCCGAACGTCTCGCAGCCGAAAGGAAAAGCCAGAAAAGGAGCCGCCCGAA
>JANYFB010000230.1 GCA_025362955.1 Akkermansiaceae bacterium | reverse complement strand
GTTCTTGTTCTGGTT
This sequence comes from Akkermansiaceae bacterium, assembly GCA_025362955.1. Classification (GTDB taxonomy): domain Bacteria; phylum Verrucomicrobiota; class Verrucomicrobiia; order Verrucomicrobiales; family Akkermansiaceae; genus Luteolibacter. The sequence goes on along the minus strand of JANYFB010000230.1, from coordinate 2,047 downwards.
TTTCTTTTGCGGTGAAGAGGGCTTTGCGCTGGTGGTAGTAGCCGAGGATGAACATGCCCTGTTCCTTGAGCGTGTGGGTGCTCTTGGTGCCGGATTGGTGCCATTTGATCTCGCCGACGAGTTTGTCGAAAAACGCTTTTCTGCCGGGATTGAGGTGGCGGCGGTGGTGGGTGGACAGGGTCTCGAGTCTTGGGAAGACGGCGGACGGTGTGGCACATGCACTGGAGAGATATTTGTCGCGGATGGTGCTATCGAGTTTCCCTCCTGTCTGGGCACTGTGTCCTTCTTCTTGGATTTTTTCCAATGTGGCGAAGAGTCTTCCGAGAAGGTAGGCGGGTTCGGTGTTTTCTGGGTCTAGCATGACGGGTATGGTTTGGTTGTGATTTCTGACGAGAGTTCCTTTGATGATGGCGGCGCGGGGATAGTTGACGGTGCGATCCGCGCGAATGCGGCGGATGACTGCGGAGTATATTCCTTCCGGGTAGGGGATGTTTTCGAGAATGGAGCGCATGAGGGAGCCGCCGAGTAGGGGCGGGATCGTATTGTAGTCCAGCTTCCCCGAACTTAGCTTTTGTGCGGTTTGATTGATGAGATCCCGGTTACTCAGAAATTCTGGTTGCCCATTTCCTCCATTTCTCCCACCACCTTCGTATTCTCTGATGATTGAAATAGCCGCGTAGTGCGCTTGGAGATTTTTCAGCAGTTCTGAAACACTTGATTTGTAGAAGAACCGTAAGGCAAACCGCCCGGGGTTTGGTTGCTCCATTCCAAGTATGAAGAATTCGGTTTCATCTGGATTTTCGCCAATGTCCGTCAGGACGGCTTTACCTTGGCGCATTGCCTTGATCAAAACCTCAATTTTTGATCGAAGACCTTGGTCTTGTGCTGCCTCTTCGACATCAGAACCCGAAGAGAAAAATTGCAAACCGACGTCTTCGACTATCGAGGGCTTATCAGTCCAAAATACACAGGTTGTGTCTGCTAGGAATGTGCGGTGCTTCTGTCTCCCTTGCCCGTCTAGGAGCCAATTGAGAGCGGCAGCATATTTAAAACTGGCAATCTCTGATGTTTGCGCGGTGAAGCCTTGTTCCAAGCCGTAGGATTCGTATGAGGTTCCTTTCTGGACTCCTACCAATGCCGCAGCGCTTGCAAACCCCTTAATTTTTGGATGTAAGCGAGAGATAGGTAAATTCTCGCCGGTTATCAGACACTGTCCGATCGGGCCATCCCTCGTAAGCTGCCGATCCCACCAGCGAACTACGGCGGGCGATTCATGGATAGGTCTATTGCTTCCTTGGATTTCAAAAAATCCGAAATTGATACAAAGTGATAAAATGTCAGGGTGACTTTCTCGAAATTGGTTCAGTTTTTCGGAGTCCCAAGACTCGAGGAATCTGCATAACGATGAATACTGATCGCATGCGATTTCGTTCTCAATGCTAAGATGCTTATCTCTAAACGATTCGTATTGCTTTCGATCCTGTGAAATTTCTCCAGATTTTGTATCTACTCCCAAGCAATACGATGCTTTGTCGCATAGAAATTGAGGCAGGATCTTTGTTCCAGATCGAATTTGATGCTCTGGAACAGTATGATTCACGAATGGCTTCTTTTGAGTGATGTCCGCTACTGATGAAATGGAGAATAAACTGCCATCCGGTCTGATGACGACGCGGAAGGAAATTTTCTGAGGGGAATAGCCGGGTTTTGCGATCTCGTAGGAGGGATCGGCGGCGAGGCGGTCGTATAGATCGTGGAGGGATTGGAGGATCATGGTTGTAGGTTGGCATGGCGGATGCAGTTTGAGGGAAGGTTGGAAATGAAGTGTCCCTCCATCTCCGCTTCGCTTCGATTGCCGCCACGTTAGATTTTGAATGGGAGCGCGGGGACTGAGAAGGTGCCGTTGGTCATTTGGGGGCGGAAGAAATGCGGTGTGGTGGATTTGACGGCTTTTGTCTTCGGGTTTTGGTCGAACTCGATGTCGTGCAGGATGAAGCCGAGGTCTTTGTCACCGCTGAGTGATGAGTCGGGAGCGGGGAGGTTTTCG
>JANYFB010000179.1 GCA_025362955.1 Akkermansiaceae bacterium | reverse complement strand
ATTCTCTTGCCAAGTCTTGGCATGGAACGTAACAAGTCCGCCCACCCAACGGGATGCTCGGATGGCGGAATTGGTAGACGCGCTAGACTAAGGATCTAGTAGGGTAACCTGTGGAGGTTCGAGTCCTCTTTCGAGCACTTTTTTAGGGGTCACGCTCATCCAAGATGGAGGAGCGTCGGGATGTTGGTTTAGTTACGATCCGCGCGAAATAAATTTCGCGCTCCGGGTGGTGAGCGATGAATCTCGCGGTCCGTTAGTCGAGGATCTGCGCGAGCACGTAGGGGAGGATGCCGCCGGCGCGGTAGTAGTCTTTTTCCACAGGAGTATCGATCCGGACGATGACGGGGACGTCGAAGGACTCTCCGACCGCAGGGTTCACACAGAGGGTTGCGATCTGCATGGGCTTCAGGTCGTTGTTGATGCCAGTGAGATCGAAGGAGGCGTCGCCGAGGTCTTTGATTTTATCGTAGTCCTCTTTGTTAACGAAGTTGCAGGGGAGAACGCCCATGCCGACAAGGTTCGAGCGGTGGATGCGCTCGAAGGACTTGGTGATGACGGCTTTTACGCCTAACAGGTTGGTGCCCTTGGCGGCCCAGTCGCGGCTGGAGCCCATGCCGTAGTCTTCCCCGCCGATGATGATGGTAGGGACGGTGTCTTCCTGATAGATGGCGGCTGCGTCGTAGATGGCTTGGGTTTCACCGGCGATGCTGGTGACTCCGCCTTCGATGCCGGGGACCATGAGGTTCTTGATGCGGACGTTGGCGAAGGTGCCGCGGGTCATGATACGGTCGTTGCCGCGGCGCGACCCATACGAGTTGAAATCCGCGAAGCCAACGCCGCTTTCCTTGAGAAAACGGCCGGCCGGACTGTCCATCTTGATGGCTCCGGCGGGGGAAATATGGTCGGTGGTGACGGAATCGCCGAAGATGCCGAGCGGACGTGCGCCATGGATTTCCACGATGTCGCGCGGGGCGGGGGTGAAGCCGTCGAAAAACGGCGGCTCCTGAATGTAGGTGGATTCGCGATCCCACTCGTAAACGTTGCCGGTGGAGGATTTGATTTCATTCCACTTCGGGTTCTGGTCGGAGAAGCCAGTGTAGAGGCGTTGGAAAACATCGGGCTTGAGCGAGGAGTTCATCGCATCCGTGATTTCCTGACTGGTGGGCCAGATGTCGGCGAGGAAGACGAGTTCGCCTTTCGGAGTTTTTCCTAACGGCTCGGTGGTGAGGTCGATTGCGACGGTGCCTGCAAGCGCGTAGGCGACGACGAGCGGCGGCGACATCAGGAAGTTCGCCTTGATGGATTGATGGACGCGGGCCTCGAAATTCCGGTTACCTGATAGAACGGAGGCGGCGACGATGTCCTCGGATTTCACGACGTCCTCGATGCCAAGATCGAGAGGGCCGGAGTTGCCGATGCAGGTGGTGCAGCCGTAGCCGACGGTTTGGAAACCGAGTGTGTCGAGTTCGGTTTGGAGGCCGGTCTTGTTGAGATAGTCGGTGACGACGCGGGAGCCAGGTCCGAGGGAGGTTTTGACGGAGGGGTTAATTTTTAGGCCGAGGGCGTTCGCCTTTTTCGCCAACAACCCGGCTGCTAACATGACGCTGGGGTTCGAGGTATTCGTGCAGCTCGTGATGGCGGCGATGAGGACGGAGCCGTGGGTGATGGTGTCCTTGACGCCGTCCTTGCTGTTGACGGTGACGATGGCGGTCTTGGATTCGGTTTTGGCGAAGCCGCCATCGGCGATGGGAGCGGCGAGGAGTTCGCCCCATTTATTTTTTAGGTTGTCCACGTCGATGCGGTCCTGCGGGCGTTTCGGTCCTGCGACACCGGGTTTGACGACGGAGAGATCAAGATCGACGACTTGGGAAAATTCTAACGCGTCACGCTCGGTAGGGATACCCCATAGGTCTTGCGCTTTGTAGTAGTTCTCGACGGTTTTGCAGAGTTCCGGCGAGCGACCGGTGCCTGCGAGGTAGCCGGTGGTGATTTCGTCGATGCCGAAGAAGCCCATGGTCGCGCCGTATTCCGGGGCCATGTTGGCGATGGTGGCGCGGTCGGGCAGGCTGAGTGCTTTGGCCCCGGGGCCGTAGAATTCCACGAATTTTCCGACGACCTTGGTCTTACGCAAAACTTCGGTAACTAACAAAACAAGGTCGGTGGCGGTGACGCCCGTATTCAGCGTGCCCGTTAGATAAACTCCGACGACTTCGGGGACGAGGAAGGTGACGGGCTGGCCTAACATCCCGGCCTCGGCCTCGATGCCGCCCACGCCCCAGCCGACGACGCCCAGGCCGTTGATCATCGTGGTATGGGAGTCGGTGCCGACGAGGGTGTCGGGGTAAAAAACGCCGTTTTTCTCAAGTACGCATTTGGCGAGATATTCGAGGTTTACCTGATGGACGATACCGATGCCGGGCGGGACGACTTTGAAGGTGTCAAACGCCTGCTCGCCCCATTTCAGGAACTCGTAGCGTTCGCGATTGCGGTGGAATTCCAAGGCCAAGTTATGTTCTAACGAATCAGCAGTGCCCGCGTAATCGACTTGCACGGAATGGTCCACGACGAGATCGACCGGGACTAACGGCTCGATCATTTTAGCGTCGAGGCCCATGCCATGGACAGCCGAGCGCATGGCGGCGAGATCGACTAACAGCGGCACGCCGGTGAAATCCTGAAGAACGATGCGGGCGACGACAAAGGGGATTTCGTAATCGCCAGGGGCTTCGGCGTTGTAGTTGGCGAGATTGACGATGTCCTTTTCCGAGACTTTAAGGCCGTCGTTATTGCGGAGCAGAGATTCGAGAACGATCCGGATCGAAACCGGGAGTTTAGGTAGATTTGGGAAACCTTGTTCGGCGAGGGCGGGCAGTGAGTGGAAATTTCCTTGAGTGCCGGAGCCGGTGGTGAAGGTGCGAAGTGTGTTCATGGATGGATCGTTGTGGAAAATCGGCGGGAGCTTGCTGCCATCGCTGGGAGTGGGGCGGAGGTTAATGATGACAGGGGATTTGTCAAAATCGTTCACTGCCAGAGTTTCTGGGCGGCATTTAAGCAGGAGGCGAGCCAGCGGAATGAAAAAGGCCCCGCGTTTCCGCGAGGCCTTTTGGCAATAGGTTGGACTGGGAAGCCTGCGAATCAGTCGTATTTAGGAGTCTTGTGCTGCTTGAAATAGCCGTCAGTGACATACATGGAGCCATCATAGTCAGGCAGCGGGCCAGCGTCGGGAGGTAGGGGGAAATTTCCGTAGGTGGCGTCTTCCGGTTGGGAATAGGCGATGCTCACGGGAGTGCCGATTTTGACGAGGCGATAGAATTTTGGCGCGAGATTTTCATGCATCCGGATGCAACCGTGGGAGCAAGGCTGATGCTTTAGCCAGCCGGCATGGAAGCCATAGTCCGCCTTAAACTCGCACCAGTAAGGCATAGGCGTGCCGGTGAAGGAATAGCCCGCAGGCTTTTTGGCCAGCATGGTCTTGACGACGTTGTTCCCGTTGTAGGCATAGCCGTGGGTGTTGGCCCGTTTTTTCTCTTCCTTGTTATAAATAGTGAAGCTGCCGGTGGGTGTCGCGCTGCCCGGAGCGCCAACGGATACGGGCATGGCGAGGAGCATCTTGGAACCCTCCATGACGTAGGTGTGCTGGGTGCTGAGGGAGACTTTTACCCGTACGTTGTTAGGATTCGTGGGAAGGTAGGTGGGGCGGTCATAGGCGTGGTAGGCGGCAAGACCCGAACCGCCGGAGGACATGGTGCCGCAGGAGGAAAACAGGGCGGCAGTGGAAACTGCGGCGGCAATAGTGAGGATTGATTTCAAATTCATGGTGCTGAGGAGTCGCGCGACAATCGCAATCAGGAAAAAAAATGCAAGCCAAACGCAGTGTCCTCCCAAGGCCTTGGGGAGATGATTTTCAAGATGAGCGGAAACGGGCTTGCCAACCGTGAATGGCACGCCGAAAACTTTGGCGGAAACTTTTCCCCGATTTACCCCATGTCCGAACTTCTCGAAGACGCTGATCTCACCGCCGCATTGAAAAAATGCCCTGAGTGGGACTATGAAAAAAAAGCCATCTCTCGGAGCGTCGAATTCGAGGAATTCATGGATGCCATCGACTTCGTCAACGACCTCGCGGAAATCGCGGAGGAAGCGCAGCATCACCCGGACATCACCATCAAGCACACGAAAGTGACGCTTAAACTCACAACCCACGACGCGGGCGGAGTGACCGAACTGGACATCGAGTTCGCGCAACGTGTGGACAACCTGGTGGATTGATTTTTCGACCGATCGCACGGTTGATCCTTCGGGAAATCCTGTGTTTCTAGCGGGGGAGCATCAGTTCATCGTCCTTCATGCCGGTTAGATTTTCCAAGCCTTTCAGCAGGCGGCGCAGCGTGAAGAAGAGAAAGATCACGATGGGAACGCCGATGACGGCAAATCCCCAGCCGGTGACCTTGGCGATGGTGGCATTGTATTTTTCCAGAGCGTCGATGGCAGTGGTGTCGAAGCCGCGGAAAAACCATTGGGCAAGGCAGAGATTCAGCATGGAGCTGAGAAAAAAGGACGCGGCGAAGAGGCGGGTGGCGGCGTGCAGGAGCCGGTCGTATTCGCCCTCGGCGGAAATTTCCGCGACGCGGCTTTCGATTTTGGGAATGTCGAAAATCGAATCGTTGTAGAGAAAGACGCGGATGAGTGGCGACTGCGAGCGGTGGGATGTTAGAATCGCAATTCCCAGCACTAGCGGGATAAGCGCCTCCTTGATTCCGAAGAGAATTCCGGCATTGGGCTTCACCGTGCCGTTTGTATTCCAGAGATAGAGGGTAAGGCCACCGGAAAGCAGAACGGAAATCAGCCCGAGAGCGGAGAAAAAGTTACCTTTACGCGTCTTGATGAAATGCCAGGCACCGTAGCCGAGGGGGAGAGCCAGAGCGAGGATCATCGCCTTGAGCGGCCCAATGTGCCAAGGCTTGGCGATTTTTCCGAGCCGTGCTTGGAGCTCCGGATCTTTGCTGAGATAGCTGAGGATCAGCACGGGAATGATCACGTTGATCAGGATGTTAGCGAGCGGGTGATCCTGCGGTGATTTTTTCTCTGACATGCGTATGCCGCTAAGACAAGCAGCTTCAAGGGTCTTTAGGAAAGGAAAAAGGCGAGTATATCATGACTCGTAGCGGGCGACAGTTCGTGCGATTTTCAGATGAGGAACTGACGGATAATAATGGGCGGCTGAACACCGGTTTCCAGTGGACGCACTGAGAATGCTTTGAGTGGAGGATTTGACAAACGACCCTCTCCTCGAAACGATCCACTGGTGCCCATGGCGGCGTCTTGATGATACTTTTGAAATTTTGCCTATGTCCTCACTCCGTCTCACAGCCGATGCCGCATCGCCAGGAAAAAACCTGCATCATCATTGGAATGTCTGCGTCGGCGCGGGGCGTGCGAACGAGGGGCTGCGGGCAGATTGGCAGGAGCAGTTAGCCTTCGCGGTGGATCATTGCGATTTCCAATACATCCGGTTCCACGGGCTTTTCCACGACGACATGTTTGTGTATCGCGAGGTCGATGGCTCGGCGGTTTACAATTTCCAATATATCGACATCCTGTTTGATAGATTGTTAGAAATGGGGATTCGGCCTTTTGTCGAACTGGGTTTCTGTCCCGGTGATATCGCGAGTGAAAAGGGCACCGTTTTCTGGTGGAAGGGCAATGGCTCCCCGCCTCACGACTACGCGAAATGGGGCGAACTGATCCGCCGTACGGTGGAACACTGGATCGCCCGCTATGGACTGGAAGAGGTGCGCGAGTGGTATTTCGAGGTATGGAACGAGCCGAATCTCCGCCCGTTTTTCCGAGGGTCTAAGCGTCAATATTTTGAACTCTATCAGGTGACTGTGCAGGTGATCAAGAAGATCGACCCGCATCTCCGAGTGGGAGGACCGTCCACCAGCAACTTTGTCCCGGATGCCCGCTTCGACGGGGAGACTGAGGATCAGACGCAGCATAAGATTGTGCTAAATGCGAAAGACCTCGACGCCCTTGATTGGCAGCCAGTGTGGATGCGCGATTTCCTCGCCTACTGCGAAAAGGAATCGCTCCCGGTCGATTTCATTTCGTGCCATCCGTATCCCACCGATTGGGCGCTTGATGAACACGGCCAAGGCGCGAAACTCACCCGCAGCATCGGTGCCACTCCCAAGGATCTCCAGACCTTGCGCGACCTGATCGACGCTAGCCACTTTCCAAATGCGGAAATCCACCTCACTGAGTGGAGCAGCAGCTCATCGCCCCGCGATTTTACTCACGATTTCCTTCAAGCCGCGACCTTTGTAGTGAAAACTAACATCGAATCTATCGGCACGGTCGATTCGCTGTCCTACTGGGTTTTCAGCGATATTTTTGAAGAGAGCGGCGCGGGTGACACGCCGTTTCACGGTGGTTTCGGCATGATCAACTTGCAGGGGATCGTGAAGCCGACTTTCCACGCCTACCGCTTCCTGTCAGGGCTTGGCGACGAGCTGTTAGCCACGTCTCCTTGCGGGGTCGTCACGCGGGATTCAGACAGCGGAAAATTGCGGGGACTCGCTTATCATTATCCACCCGAAATGCCGCTGTCGGTTCCAGCCTCGTTCGGCACGCGCGACGAGGCCCGCAAAACACTGGCACTGGGGAGGCCTGAAGATCTGCTCATAGAAATTTCCGGGCTCAAACCGGGTGCGGTATTTCTCATGGAAATCCTCGATCACCATGATGGCAATGCCATGGATGCATGGGACGCGATGGGCTCGCCGGAAACTCCGGACCGTGCACAAACCGCCCTGTTGCGGCAGGTTTCCATGGAAACCGCGAAGCAGAGTATCTGCGCCGATGAATCCGGGCTTTTATTTGTCCGTCAAACCCTTTTTCCTTGGACCGTGCTGGCACTACGCGAGCTTTAAATTTTCAGAGTTTCCATGAGTCCCCCAGTGATTACCGAACCTTCCCCCAAGGTTACAACAACCCTCCGCGAGGCATTCGACCTCTGCGTCGCGAAGACCCGCAACAATCTTGTCCCGCTGGCAAATTCTAGCAGGACTTGGGCCTTCGACGTGGACGGCGACTACCCGGCATGGGAGGAACGCTTCTTGGAAATCGGCAACTGGACCACGTCTTTTTTCACCGGGATGGGCGTGCTCGCTTGGTTGGATACCGGGGACAAGCAGTTTCTCCACGATCTCGCCCTCATCGAACCACGCTACATCGCTAAAATGGAAGGGGAAAATGCAAAGGAAACGATGCATGATCTCGGGTTTCTCTACTCGCTTTATTCAGTCGCGCTTTACAAAGCGACTGGGGAGTCCCGTCACCGTGATCTCGGTCTGCGGGCGGCCCAAGTGTTGGCCGACCGCTTCGTACCGGAAGGAGACTATATCCGCGCTTGGGGCCGGATGGATGAGCCGGACACCCACTACGCGGGTTTGGCGATCATCGACTGCATGATGAATCTTCCGCTGCTTTACTGGGCATCGGAGGAAACCGGCGACCCGCGATTTAAGGAAATTGCCATCCGGCATTCGAACACCACCATGAAGGCATTCATCCGCAACGATGATTCGGTCTATCATGCCTATCGGTTCGACCCAGATGGCCAACCGAAATGCGGTGATAATTATTGCGGCAATTTCGTGGAATCCCACTGGGCGCGCGGCAACTCTTGGGCGATGTATGGCTTTGCGATGGGCTACCGTTATACAGGCGATCCGCGTTATCTTGACGCCTCGCTGAGAACCACCCGCAAGTTCATTTCACTTCTCGATGATGAGGTAGTTCCGGTCTGGGATTTTCGATTGGAGTCTGGAATGGAGCCTTATCGCGATTCCTCAGCGGCGGCCATCGCGGCTTGTGCGATTCAGGAGTTAGAAACGCTCGGCAAGGCGGATGTTGACATGATCCGCACCAAGAAAACTCTGTTAGCCCGCCTGATTTCACCGGACTATCTCGACGGAAATCCGGTCTGTCGCGGCCTCCTGAAACAGGGTGAAATCGGCGATGGCGTAGGCAAGGCGAAATCCGCCTACACCAGTTGGGGTGACTACTATTTTATGGAAGCCCTTGGTCGCGAGTTGGGAATTCCGATCACCTGGTGGTAAGCGGACTCATGCGAGAAATCCTTTTTTCACGGATCATCGGGGACACGCTCGTCCGATACCCGTTAGATTCTGTTAGTGGGATGGTCGGGCTGGAACTTATCCCGGCATCCCTTACAGGCGAAACCGTCCCCGCGCGCGAGAGCCTGCGGGGCGAGGCGTTCATGGACGTGCTGCCCGGCGATGATCCTTGGCCGGCAAGGCCGGTGGAATCGCTGTTACAGCTCAAGCTCGTGGGTGATTCCTATCCTGGCGCGTTTGCCCAAGGCCACACCATGCGGAATTCCGGTTCGGTCGCGGCGTTTCGTTACGAGAGTCAAGAAGTGCGGGAAAATGCGATCATTACACGACTATCCCGTGCCGACGGATGCCGTGCGGAACATCGCCTCGCTTGGTCTTCGGGAGATGGTGCGTTCACCGTGAACACCGTTTTCATCAACGGTTCCGGCGGACCGGTGACGCTGGAAATGCTCGCCAGTTTTTCGTTAGGTGGCATCACCCCGTTTCATGAGGCGGATGCGGAAGGTCGCCTGAAAGTCCACCGTTTCCGCTCCGTCTGGAGTGCCGAGGGCCGCCACGAGTGCCGCAGCATCGAGGAACTCCACCTCGAACGGTCATGGAGCGGGGCAGGGGCTTTCAGCGAACGGTTCGGTCAGTTAGGCACGATGCCGGTGCGCCGCTGGTTTCCGTTTGTCGCCGTGGAGGATACGGTGCCCGGGGTGATTTGGGGTGCGCAACTTGCTTGGGCCGGGTCATGGCAAATGGAGATTTTCCGCCAGCACGATGATGTTTGTCTATCAGGCGGATTGGCCGACCGCGAGTTGGGTCACTGGATGAAGACGCTCCAGCCTGGAGAATCGCTAACAAGTCCTATCGCTACTCTCGCTTGTGTCCACGGGGATCTCGATGCTCTTTGCGACCGCCTGACGGCGATGCAGGACGCAGCAGTCAATCTTCAACCGGAAGTCGAACAGGACTTGCCCGTGATTTTCAACGAATGGTGCACGACTTGGGGCGATCCGAGCCATGAAAAACTCAGTGCCCTAGCAGACCGGCTCGAAGGCTCCGGTGTCCGCTATTTAGTCATCGACGCCGGGTGGTATAAACAAGGCGATGCGGACTGGAGCAGCGGCCATGGCGATTGGATTCCAAGTGAACAGCTTTTTCCTAACGGTCTAGCAGCCGCCGCGCAAGCCATCCGCGAACGTGGTTTCATCCCCGGCCTTTGGTTTGAAATGGAAACCGTTGGCTCACAAAGCACCGCCTTTTTCCTAGGCAAGCATTTCCTGATGCGCGACGATATTCCCGTCACAGTTCGCGAGCGCCGCTTCTGGGATTTGAATGATCCGGCCGCCGTCGATTACCTGACGGATAAAGTGATCGGTCTGCTAGAGAGATGTGGTTTCGGTTACCTGAAGGTGGACTACAACGAGACTGCCGGGCTCGGCTGCGACCACCCGGACTCTCAGGGCGAAGGACTGCGCCTCCAGATTGAAGGCACCTATCGGTTTTTCCAGCGCATTCGGCAGCGGCTGCCGCATCTGGTGATTGAAAATTGCTCGTCAGGGGGCCATCGGTTAGAACCGTCCATGCTGGCTCTCACGGCCATGTCGTCATTTTCCGATGCTCACGAGTTGGTGGAAATTCCGCTCATCGCCGCGAATCTCCAACGGCTACTGCTCCCCCGACAAAACCAGATCTGGGCCGTGCTGCACCCGCACGATTCCCTGCAACGCCTCGCTTACAGCCTGGCCGCCACTTTCCTCGGTCGCATGTGTCTTTCAGGTGGTATCGAAAAACTGCCGGAAGCCTCGTGGCGGTTCGTCCGCGAGGCCATCGCGCTCTACGCCAAAGCCGCGCCGGTTATCAAGTACGGTAGAAGCCGTAAATTCTGCGAAATGAGCGAGAGCTGGCGTCATCCGAAAGGCTGGCAGGCAGTGGTCCGCACATCCGCCGATCAGGCATTGGTGGTGTTTCACGCATTTGCCGAGGCTCCTTCCGAAATTTCCATCCCGCTGTCAGAAGGCTGGAAAGTGATAGAAACCCTCGGCCACGGTTCGGCGGTGGCGGCGGGGGATCAGCTCATGGTCAGAACTGGCGGTGATTTCAGCGGAGCCGTATTCCTTTTCAAACGACGATGACCGAAGAAACCGGCGCCTCAGGCTTCCAGTCGGGAAAACCTTGGCGGACCTTGTGGGCGCTGTATCGCCCGCAGCGCCGCGATCTTTTACTCGGAGAGCTAGCCTATCTTTTCAAAGCCAGTCCGGTCTGGGTGCTGCCCATCGTCACCGCGAATGTCATCGACATCATCGCCCGCCGTCCGCCCGGTGGCATGACCTCGCTGGGTTGGAATGCGGCGGTCGGCGCGGCGTTGATCATCCAGAATATTCCCAGTGGCCTGATCTATGCCCGCTTCACCAGCCGGGCCATCCGAGGGGTGGAAAGTTCGTTGCGCTCGGCCATCGTCCGCCGCATTCAGAAGCTTTCAATTGGCTGGCACAGCCTCCGTAGCACCGGCGGGATGCAGACGAAAGTCCTGCGCGACGTGGAATCCATCGAGCAACTCAGCCGCCAGCTCATCGACGGCGGCACCTTCGCGGTTGTTAGCATTCTCGTGGCGGTAGTCGTTACCGCCATCCGGATGCCGATTTTCGTGCCGGTTTATTTTCTTTTAATTCCGGTGGTTTATCTGATCCGCAGAACCCTAACAAAAAGCCTCATTCGTTTCAGTGCGGAATTTCGCCAAAGCATCGAGAGCATGAGCAGTCGCGTGTTAGGGATGATCTCGATGATCCCCGTCACCCGCGCCCATGCGGCGGAGGATGATGAAATTCGCCGTGCGGAATCCGCATTCGGTGAGGTCAGCCGCCTCGGCCAACGGCTCGACCGGCATAGCGGGCTGTTCGGAGCTGTGGCGTGGGTCAGCTTCATGCTACTCCAGTTAGGTATTCTCATGACCGGTGCGGCACTCGGCTTGCGCGGCGCCATTTCCCTTGGTCCGGGCGATCTGGTGCTGCTATCCGGCTACGTCGCCGCCGTGGTCGCGGCCGTAATGCAGTTGAACTCCATGCTGCCGGTAATCACCCGCGGCTTTGATGCCATCCGCAGCATCGGTGAGGTGTTAGAAGAGGGGGAGCTTGAAAGTAATGGCCACAAACAAACAGTCTGCGGCGTGCGCGGAGAGTTTCATTTCGAGAACCTGCATTTTGAATACGCTGGGCCGGAGAGAAACGTGGCGACGCTGCGGGGCATCGAACTCCATGTCGCTGCCGGAGAAACCATCGGCGTGATTGGACCCAGCGGCTCCGGGAAATCCACGCTGATGAATCTCATCGCCGGATTCTATCAACCGACATCCGGTAGAATTGTGTTAGACGAGATAGACATGGCAGAGCTTGAGGTCCGTAGCTACCGCCGCCACCTCGCCGTCGTGGGGCAGGAAACACTGCTTTTCGCCGGAACTCTCCGGGAAAACATTATCTACGGCTCGCCCGGTGCCAATGACGACCGCCTTTTCCAAGCCCTCGAAGCTGCGAATGCTGCGGAGTTCATTTCCATACTTCCTGATGGTCTCGAAACCGTCATCGGCGACCGCGGTGCCCGTCTATCAGGTGGCCAGCGCCAACGCATCGCCATCGCCCGCGCCATGCTTCGCGATCCACAAGTTCTGATTCTCGACGAAGCGACCAGCGCTCTCGACGGCGAGAGTGAATCTATTGTTCAACAAGCGCTCGACCGCCTGATGGCCGACCGCACCACCTTCATCGTCGCCCACCGCCTCGGCACCCTCCGGCGTGCCGACCGGGTCATCGTTCTCGACCAAGGACGCATCGTTGAGAGCGGCCCTCCCGCTGATCTCGCCGCACGCCATCCCGAACGCTATGGAGATCTTGTAAATCCAGCTCCCTGAAATCGCAGTATGATCCAACACCGCTTCCTCACCATCGACGAAGGCCTTGCGCAACTCCTCCATATTGACGAAACCGACCCGTCACGAGACTGGGTCGTTCCCATCGGTCATCCGCAGGCGCGGGACATGCAGTTGGTGGGAAACGGGCGGGTGCTCATCGGTCACCATCATGGGTGGTCGGAATTTGAAATCGCAACGGGAAAAGTCCTAGCAGAATTCACCGAGTACGCAGGAGTTACCGCTGTCCGCCGCCAGCCAGACGGGCACACCTTGGTGGCCGGCGTGGACAT
>JANYFB010000133.1 GCA_025362955.1 Akkermansiaceae bacterium | reverse complement strand
GCGATTTTACGGCTCGGAACCTATGAAATCCTCTATGCCGAGACTCCGCCCAAGGTCGCTCTCAACGAAGCAATCGAACTAGCCAAACGCTTTGGCACGACCGACTCCAGCAGATTTGTGAATGGAGTGTTAGATAAGATCGTGAAGCAGTCGGTCGAGTCGCGGGGAAAATAAGGCGGATCAAGCTGTTGCGTGTGAGATCCAAATTTGAACGATCGCGGTCAAGGGTCGGTCCTTCCCCACCCCGCAATTTTTTCTCTGATGCGAACTTGAACCTTGGCAGTCCGTGTCTTTGGCATGACCGTTGCGTCAATGACCACGCGAAATTTCTCGGCATTGCGCCGCCTGATGACAGATATCGGAACGGTCGATCAAGTGGGAATCGAGGAACGCGTCGCAAAATACAGTACCCGCAGCATCAAGAAAAATGCTAAGGTGTTCGGGCTGAAACTTGCCACCACCATGGTGGATCTAACGACTCTGGAAGGCAAGGACACGCCGGGTAAAGTCGCCTCGCTCTGCCAAAAAGCCCTCCACCCCCACGATACTCCGGACATCCCTGCGACCGCCGCTGTGTGTGTCTATCCAGCGATGGTCAAACATGCCGCGAAATACGTGAAAGGCACCTCCGTGAAAATCGCCTCAGTCGCCACCGCCTTTCCCTCCGGCCAAGCCCCGCTCAAAACGCGTCTCGCCGAAGTCCGGGCCGCTGTCGGCGATGGGGCCGACGAAATTGACATGGTGATTAACCGCGGCGCATTTCTCGCTGGAGAAATCCAACTCGTGCAGGACGAAATTTCCGCTGTCCTTGAATCCTGCGGTGATTCCACTCTCAAGGTGATTCTCGAGACCAGCGAGCTTGAAACCTATGACAACATCCGCGCCGCATCATTTCTCGCGATGCGCGTCCTGCGCCCCGGTGATTTCATCAAGACCTCCACCGGTAAGACCAGCCTCAACGCCACACTCGGCAACAATCAGGTCATGTTAGAATCCATCCGGGATTTCTATTTCGAGACCGGTATCGAGATCGCCATGAAGCCCGCCGGTGGCATCCGCACCGCGAAACAAGCGCTGCATTTCCTCGTCGCCGTGAAGGAAACCTTGGGCGATGCGTGGCTGACAAACACCCGCTACCGCTTCGGAGCCTCTGCCCTGCTGAATGACCTCGTCCGCCAACTCGTAAAGGAAAAAACCGGTGCCTATCAAGCACCTTATTCGTTCAGTGAATCTTCCAGTGCTTATTAAATAGGTCTTATAGGACCCATACGACTTATACAAATCATGCCAGCCAAACGCACCCCCGCCCGCGAGCTCCTCTTCGGCGATCTTTGGGAATACGATCCCGCGCCGGAAACCGCCAAGGCCTTCATCGACGAACGCTATGGACTTTTCATCAATGGAAAATTCGCTGCACCAAAGACGAAGAAATACTTCGATTCTATCAGCCCGCGCAACCAGGAGAAACTTTCCGAAATCGCTCTAGCAGGTGCCGCCGATGTCGATGCCGCCTATCAAGCCGCCGCCACCGCCTTCAAATCCTGGAGCAAACTTCCCGGCACCGAGCGCGCAAAATATCTGTTCCGTATCGCCCGGTTACTGCAGGACCGCGCCCGTGAATTCGCCGTCGCGGAAACGCTCGACGGCGGCAAGCCGATCAAAGAATCCCGCGACTTCGACGTGCCAATGGCCGCTGCGCATTTTTTCTATCACGCTGGCTGGGCCGACAAGCTCGACCACGTCACGCCGGGCCGCACGCTCGAACCGTTAGGCGTCATCGGTCAGGTGATTCCATGGAATTTCCCGCTGCTCATGCTCGCGTGGAAAATTGCCCCCGCCCTCGCTGCGGGAAATACCGTGGTTCTCAAGCCTGCGGAAACCACCTCCATCACCGCGCTCAAATTCGCCTCCATTTTACAGGATGCCGGATTGCCCCCCGGCGTCGTGAATTTCGTCACCGGCGCTGGCGAAACCGGGTCCGCCGTCGTCAATCACCCTCTCGCCGCAAAGATCGCCTTCACTGGCTCGACCGCCGTCGGCAAAGCCATCCAACGCGCGCTCGCCGGAACCGGCAAACGCCTCACCCTCGAACTCGGCGGCAAGGCGGCTAACATCGTCTTCGAGGATGCGCCGTTAGACCAAGCCGTGGAAGGCATCATCAACGGCATCTTCTTCAATCAGGGCCACGTCTGTTGCGCCGGATCACGGTTGTTAGTCCAAGAATCTATTGCGAATGCCGTGCTATCAAAATTGAAAATCCGACTCCGCACCCTCCGCACCGGCGATCCGCTCGACAAAAATACCGATGTCGGTGCGATCAACTCCAAAGCACAACTGACACGAATCCAAGACCTCGTCGCCTCTGGAGTATCTGAGGGCGCTGAAATCTATCAGGCCGATTGCAAGCTCCCTGAAAAAGGCTACTACTTCCCCCCCACCCTATTTTCTAACGTCTCGCAAAGCCACCGCGTCGCCCGCGAAGAGATTTTCGGCCCGGTGCTGTCCATCCTCACCTTCCGCACGCCGGAAGAAGCCGTCGAAAAAGCCAACAACACCCACTACGGCCTCAGCGCAGGCGTGTGGACCGACAAAGGCTCGCGCATTTTAAAAATGTCCACCGAACTCAAGGCCGGTGTCGTCTGGGCGAACACCTTCAACAAATTCGACCCCACCTCCCCCTTCGGCGGCTACAAAGAATCCGGCTTCGGCCGCGAGGGTGGGAAACAAGGACTGCTGGACTATGCTAAATTACAATGAAGCAGACGACCCTTGGAGAATAGGCTTCCAGCCTGTTGCGGAAGGCGGGCATCTTGCCTGCTCTTTTGGCAATCTCCAGGCTGGAAGCCCGGAGTCCGAAACAGCCAAGATGGCTGCTCTACGTGTTATCGTAAATTCGAACATATCGAAGCGGATCAGCCGCTTCTCGTCGTGAGACAAAAACTCGGCCAGAGCTTTTGCTAGTTCGGTCCTGCCCGTGCCAGTCGGACGAACACACCCATCGGGCGCTCCGGCTTCTTCAAGCCCTCCCGTGCCAGCCGCACCGCGCCGCTACCGATGCCGCGATCTCCTCTCTCCCCATCACCAAGCGGCCGGAAGCATAGTGGCCGAAGCGTCTCGCTCCAGTCCGTGGTGGGGGCGTCCCGCCCAATACTGTCGGTTTAACCATAAAAATAAAAAAATTCAACCGCAGATGAACAAGATGGACGCAGATAAACAGAGCGAAATTAAAGTCTGTATCTGTGTGATTCATCTGCGTTCATCCTGTTCATCTGCGGTTAAAATTCTTAAACTGATAGGATTGGGCGTCCTGCCCCCCACTCTTCTCTTCAATCTGTAGCGTCAAAGTCCGAAACTAACCGCCGCACACGCCTGATCCACCAAATCCAACGCCTTGTCCGGCAACCTGAAATCCGGCAGATACCGCACCGACCACTCCACTGCTGCCCGCAGTGCCGATTCATCCAAC
>JANYFB010000102.1 GCA_025362955.1 Akkermansiaceae bacterium | reverse complement strand
CCCGTTGAAATGAGTAATTCGATCGTGTGAGAAAAATGCTGGTTTTTTCAAACGGTGGGCCGTCTTGGCAGGAGGATTGAGAAAAGATCCATGTCCACGGCCTGCGGGTTTCCGAGAAATTCGAGGAGGATTTTCACGCGCTCAGTGGCGGACGGAGTGGCGATCACGGTGCCATGCATCCCTTGAAACGGACCGTGCGCGACCTCCACTTCATCGCCAATTTCTATAGTCGGGCTCAGCGTGATCAGTTCCGCCTCCTCCGCTCCTTTGCGGCTGCGGATTTCGTGCTTCATCGCCTCCACGAAAGATTCGGGCACTGCCGGGATTTCCGAGCCGAAGCGAACGAGGCCTCGGACGCCTTGGCAGAACATGACCGCCCGCTCCATCTCGGAAATGGTGAATTTCGCGAGCACGTAACCGGGAAACATCGGCTCTAACCACCAGATTTTCCCCCGGCGCGTTGCCTTGCGGTAGCGGAGGCGCGGGCAAAAAACCTCGATTCCCTCGATTTCGCGCAGGTGTCCTGCTGCGATGTGTTCGCGCTTGGTTTGGCAACGGACGCAGAACCATTCAGGAATTTTTTTGGAATCCACGAGAGTCATTGGCCGAGAAGTTTTTGGAGAACCGGAAGCACTCTGCCGCCACTTCGCATCCACGTTTCGAGCCGATCCACCCGATCACCGAGAAATTTCCGCCGCTCGGGATCGTCCACGTCCCGCGCTGTCTCGGCGAGAAGGCTGATTTTGGCTTTGCCGCTCTCCAAATGGGGGCGGATTTGCTCGCGGATGAAGCCGCCGGCCAGGCGTTTCAGCTCGATGGCGGGTTCATAATAAGTGCGTCGTTCTGCTCCACCTTCGGCCTCGCGGACCGCGCCGAGGCTCTTGAGCATCCGCAGACCTTGGCTTGCCGAGCCTTTACTGATTCGTAGCCGCAAAACGAGGTCATCCAATGAGAGCGGCGTCTGGGAAACGAAAAGCAGCCCGTAAATTTCCCCGATGGAACGGGGCAGACCCAAGACCCGCACTCCGTCCACGAAGAAGGCCACCACTTGGCGTTCCAAGGGGTCGAGTTCGTGCTGATCTCCATCAAGTAGAGCGGCCATGCGGCGGAGCGTAGGGTCAATATGAGGTTTGTTCAATCTAAATTGAACAAACCCGGACTCCACGCTTGATTTGCCCGATGGATGCTGCTCGGTTCGTTGCCATGCGCATTTTGATCACCGGCGGGGCAGGTTTTCTGGGTTCCCATCTTTGTGAACGGCTCCTGAACGAGGGGAATGAAATCATCTGCCTGGATAATTTCTTCACCGGCAGGAAACGCAATATCACCCACCTCCTGAGCAATCCCTATTTCGAACTCGTCCGCCATGACGTAACCGAGCCTTTCAAATACGAGGTCGATCAAATTTACAACCTCGCCTGCCCCGCCTCGCCGCCGCATTATCAGCACAACCCGATCAAGACCACCAAGACATCGGTCATGGGCGCGATTCATTGCCTCGGCCTCGCGAAGCGCACCGGCGCACGCGTTTTCCAAGCCTCCACCTCGGAAGTCTATGGCGATCCCGATGTCCACCCGCAGCCGGAATCCTATCATGGAAACGTCAATCCCATTGGCATTCGCGCCTGTTATGATGAGGGAAAACGCTGTGCAGAAACCTTGTTTTTCGACTACCACCGCCAGAACGAGGTCGATATCCGGGTCGTGCGGATTTTCAACACCTACGGCCCGCGCATGTTGCCGGATGACGGTCGCGTGGTCTCCAACTTGATCGTGCAGGCGCTTCAAGGCAAGGATCTCACCATCTATGGCGACGGCAGCCAGACGCGGTCCTTCTGTTACGTGAGCGACCTCATCGACGGCTTCATCCGCCTCATGAACCACCCGACTCTAACGGGTCCGGTCAACATAGGAAATCCTGGCGAATTCACCATGCTCCAGCTTGCGCAACTGGTTTTGAAAAAAGTCGGAGGACCTTCGAAAATCACCCATTTCCCGTTGCCGGGGGATGATCCGAAGCAGCGCCAACCGGATATCACGCTGGCCCAGAAGGAGCTGGGATGGCAGCCGACGATTTCGTTAGAGCAAGGCCTCGAATCCACCATCGCCTACTTCCGGCAATTGTTGGGAGAAGCCTAGTTTCTGGATATTCTGATAAGCGGGCAAACTTAGTTCCGTATGAGGCAAAGATGCTGCAATTTTCAATCCCCGTCTGCCTGATCCTGGCGATTCTGCCCACGGGGGCTGAACCTGCGGTGGGAAGCGCACCTCCTCCGGTGCCTCATGAGGTCAAGCCGGAAGCGGCAGGCAAGCCGACTCCCGTCTGGATCTGGAAAAGCGCAACACCTGCCGAAAACGAGAAGGTCGTGTTCCGGCGTGAGTTCGAGCTGCCCCCGGAGATTGCCAGCGCGGCGATTACAATCGTCTGCGACGACTCGCACCGGCTCTTCGTCAACGGCCACGATCTCGGGGCGGGGACCGATTGGAAAACCCCTCGCACTTACGATGTGCTGGCCCAGCTCAAGCCCGGCGGGCGAAATGTCATCGCAGTGGAAGGCCGGAACGGGTCTGGAAACGCCGGAATGGCCCTGCGCTTCCGTGCCACCCTCAAGGACGGTAACAAACTTCTCGTTGTTTCCGATGCCAAATGGCTTTGCCTAGGCGACGCACTCGAAGGATGGCAAACCCCGGATTTTTCCGCTACCTCATGGCCGAAAGCCGTAGTCATCGCCAAAATGGGCGACCCGCCTTGGGGCGTGGTGATGCTGCCTGAATCCGAGTGAGCGGATGGCACGGGCATCAAAAATTGATCGGCCCCGTCAGACAATCGCGCTTGCCCCGGCGGAACGGGGGGGAGAACCTACCCGCTTTCCCGTGAATCGCTATCTTCCTTATTACAAATACCTGGGGGTCGTCCGATGGCAGTTTGGGCTGGGGGTGTTGGCGGGATTTTTATATGCATTGGCCAGTGGACTGGGGATGCCGTTGATGGTGGATGTGGTGTTTCCCGTGCTTTTTAAAACGGCGGGCAAGGGCAACCAATGGTATGCCGCCTGGATGACGAGACAGATGGGTGCCATTTCTCCAGAGCGGCTCCTGTTCATCACCTGTTTATGGATTCCGCTGATTTTCTTGGTCCGGGCGATCGCCTCCTATGCGAATTCCTATCTGATCCAATACGCCGGGCAGCGGGTGCTGGAAGACATCCGGCTGGACCTTTTTATCAAGTTGCAAGCGCTGCCACTTTCGTTTTTCAAGAATAACAAATCCGGTGATCTGCTAGCCCGGCTGATGAGCGATACGGCGGTGCTCAAGCAAATGGTGGCGAACGTGTCGAGCGACTTGATCAAGCAGCCGGCAACTTTGTTAGGCGCACTCGGCTATCTGGGATACAAGGCGTGGTCGGACCACAGCTTTTTCATCGCTTTGATCGCGATGGTCACCGTGCCCTTGTGTGTGTTAGTCATTCGCTCGGCGGGAAAAAAACTCGCGAAACGGGCGAAAACCCTTCAGGACCAAGGCGGCACGATGACGGCGGCGCTTGCGGAGAGTTTGCAAGCCCCGCTTGAAATCCGGGCTTACAATCTGGAGCAACGGCAGATTTCTGTATTCCGGCAACGGACCAATGCGATGCTCAAGGTGAGCATGAAGGTGGTGAAATACCGCCAGGCGATTTCTCCGGCCATCGAGCTGGTGGCGGCCACCGGATTTGCGGTCGCGCTCTTTCTGGGAGTCCGCGCGGGCATGTCCCAATCGAGTTTCATGGCGCTGGGTATGGCGCTTTTCATGTCCTACGAACCGATCAAAAAGCTGGGCATGATCCACTCACTTTTGAAACAGGGTGATGCGGCGATTGAGCGCATCGACTTCATTTCTCAAGAGCCGGACACGCTGCTAGATCCGCCTTCGCCACTGCCGTTTGTAGCTCCGCGCGAGGCGATCCGCTTTGAAAATCTTTCTTTCGCCTACACAGACGAGCCAGTGCTTAAGGATCTGTTAGTGAACATCCCTATCGGCCAAGTCGTGGCTCTGGTCGGTCCTAGTGGCGCGGGGAAATCGACCTTCGCACACTTGATTCCGAGGTTTTACGACCCGCAATCCGGGGGAATCACCTTCGATGGCACGGACATCCGCGAGTATGCGAAAAAGGATTTGAGGAATTCCATCGCGGTGGTGCCGCAGATGCCCTCGTTGTTTCTCGGATCGATTGCGGAAAATATCCGCATCGGCAGGGAAAATGCGAGCGAGGCAGAGGTCCGCGAGGCCGCGCGCCGGGCAAATGCGGATGAGTTCATTCTGGGTCTGCCAGAAGGCTACAACACGCAAGTCGGCGAGCGGGGCGATCTTCTATCAGGCGGACAACGGCAGCGGATCGCTATCGCCCGGGCGTTCCTGAAAGATGCGCCGATTTTGATCCTCGATGAAGCAACGAGTGCGCTGGATTCTGAGAGCGAGTCCATGGTCCAGCAGGCACTTGCGGCGCTGGTGAAGGGCCGCACGACATTCATCATCGCCCACCGTTTCAGCACGATCACCATCGCGGACCGGGTGCTGGTTTTCCAAAGTGGCCGCATCGTTGCAGACGGAAATCACGAGACACTTCGCGAAACCGATTCCACCTATCAATCCATGATCAGCAGCCAGATCCTAGGCGCCGGGGCTTAACGGCTCAGGGGCGAGAAAGGATTTCTGGCAGAGTTCCGCGTATTTCCCGCCTTGGGCAAGAAGGGTGGCGTGGGTGCCTTGTTCAATAACCTCGCCTTTTTCCAACACGTAAATGCGGTCGGCATTCTGGATGGTCGAGAGGCGGTGGGCGATGACAAAGGCGGTGCGGTCTTGCATCAGGCGGTCAAGCGCGTCTTGGATCAGCCGCTCGGTTTCGGAATCAACGGAGGCGGTGGCCTCGTCTAGCAACAGGATTGGGGCATTTTTCAGCAGGGCCCTCGCGATGGAAAGACGTTGTTTCTCGCCGCCGGACAGCTTCACGCCGCGCTCGCCGACGTTGGTGTCGAGTTGCTCGGGAAGCTCGCGCACGAAGCTGTCGGCGTGGGCGGCTTCCAGGGCGGACCAGAGGTCGGTGTTAGAGGCATCGCGTTTGGCAAGCTGGAGATTCTCCCGGACGGTGCCGTTGAAGAGGAAGGGCTCCTGCGTGACGTAGGCGAGGCGATCCCGCAACGAGGACTTCGCGAGCGTTCCAATGTCGATTCCGTCGATCGTGATTTCGCCGGTCGTAGCTTCATAAAAGCGCGCCAGCAAAGAGAGCACCGTCGTTTTTCCTGCGCCCGTCGAGCCTACCAGCGCGATGGTCTGGCCGGGCAGCGCATCCAGCGTCACGCCGTTTAGCGTTGGCTGATCTTGATAGGCGAAGGAGACATTTTCGAAATGGACGTGTCCCTCGATTTCACGGGGAAGTTCGGCTCCAAGAGTGGAGTTGGGTTCCTCTTCGGAGTCGAGGATTTCAAACACCCGGTCCGCCGCCGCACGACCTGATAGAATCATCTGATTGAGTGAGTTCAGGCGGTCGATGGGTTCGTAAAAGAGCGAGAGGAATAACAAAAATTTTGTGAAATCGCCAATGGTTAGCTCGCCCCGCATTACCCCCTGACCGCCGAAAGCGAGGACCAGTACATAGCCTGTCATCCGCAGGAACGACATGCCCGGAGAGTAAAAAGCCCACCATTTCATCATCCGTAAGGAAGCGATT
>JANYFB010000069.1 GCA_025362955.1 Akkermansiaceae bacterium | reverse complement strand
GTCGAGCGCGTCTACCAATTCCGCCAAGCCGCCTTGGTGCGCGGCAGATTGGCCGCTCCACCGGCGGACGGCAAGAGGATTTCTCAACCCCTCACCGTCCTCAGAGACTTCAGACAGCCAGCCGCTTCACGGGCCGTAAAGGAAATCGTCGTGGTTGGCAGCGGTCTCGGCGGACCCCGAACCTTGCCATGGCTCACGAGAGAAGAATCCGGCTACCTGCATGACTTCCTCGTGGGAGCGACCCATCACGGCTCCAGATTCTAACTCCCTATCCGGGCGGATGGCCTCACGCAAAGCCTCCTGCTCGCTCACGTCGGTTTGATCGGCATCAATGCTCTGCCATAGCGCCTGCGCAAGCGAGACCCTACCCGGAAATCGGTAGAGCGATGGCTGCGGCAGTAAATCCCTTCGTGGACATGGTGTTAAAATACCATTCCACAGTGGCCGTCGTCAACTTTGGTTTCGGGGTTGACTTTTCCACCATCCGGAACGTTAAGGCACCGCAAAATCTATTTTTCAGGAATATCATCACCGATAATTGTAGTGAGTATTTCTTTAGTCAGAGGCGAAACACCTGCGACTCTGTTTGCTTGGCGTTCCATCGCTTTTTCAAACGTGTTTCTTACATATCTGCCATTTCCGAATGATCTATCGCGTTCTTCATAAGCCAATTCAACCAAATCAAAAACCTTTATTTTCGCCTCGTCCGTGAGACAATAGTCCAATCCTTTGCATTGACTTACAAAAATCTGCACCATTTCTTCCGGAGTATAATCAGGAAATTCGATATACTTATTGAATCGGGATTTCAAACCGGAATTTGCGTCGATAAATGTCTTCATTTCCTCTGTGTACCCAGCCACCATTACGACCAATTTTTCCCTATCGTCTTCCATTCTCTTTAGCAATGTAGCTATCGCTTCCTTACCATAGTCGTTCTTCCCACCATCTATCAATGCGTATGCTTCGTCGATAAATAGCACACCATCCAAAGCCGAATCGACTGCCTTATTAACCTTCGCCGAAGTCTGTCCGAGATACTCAGCGATCAAGCCTGACCTGTCGGTCTCAACCAATTGCCCTTTTTCAAGGATACCCAATTTGTTGTAAATCTTCGAGACGATTCTCGCAACGGTCGTCTTTCCAGTCCCCGGTGCTCCCGTCAAAACAAGATGGTATGACACTTGAGAACTCTTCAAACCTAACTTTTCTCGCTCAGTCTGGACCGTCGCAAAATTTATAAGAGTGTTTACCTCCTGCTTTACCGATGCGAGTCCAATCAGCGAATTCAATTCTTCTAAAATATCACTCAACGATTGATCTCGGCCAGTAGTTAAAACTTTTAACGGTTTTCTTGAGGAGGTAATGTGTGAATTATGAATTTTTTCATATATTTCCTTGAGTAATTTCTCTTCGTTACCGGATACGACTCCGTCAGCTTTGGCAATTATGGTGGCAAATTGACACAATATTACGGCATATTTATCAAAAAGTGGATTCTCAGAATGAATTAAAAGAGCAGGCAATATAAAATCCGAGTTATTAATAGCCGGGTCTTGATCACCCTCGCTGACAGTCATTGATACATCTATATTTAAAATTGACTCCGCAGCTTTGATTAAAGCACCTTCGGAGTGCAGAGCGACAAATTTTTCATAATCCATCGTTCTGTAAACTTCGGAATTTCCGAGCAGACGACACACACCAAAAAATAAAGCACTCATTTCCACCAACTTCCGCTCAACATTATTGCCCATCAAAATTTTAAAGATCTTAGCTAAATCGTATGCCATCAAAACATCAATTTTTGTTGTTTTTAGAATTTCACTGAACGACTTCATCGTGGTTTCGTCCTTTTCCAGAATATCTTTCATTTCAAATACTTCATTCGAAAGCATGAGCAGCAAATCAAAATATTCTTTGGAAATCAATGTCGGTGATGGCTCCTCCGCCATTGGAGGAGCGTCAGAAGAAAATTCTTCTCCTGAAAAGATCTTAATAAAACTTGTAAAGTAATCCGAGAATTGTTTTCCGCTATGAATGTTGCTTACATAATATGTCTCATCTAATCCACCAGTAGACTGGAAATGCAAAGCACAGTAGTTTACAATCGGCCTTTGAATATTGTTTTTAAATCTCATGTCAGGCGATCCGTCCTTATTTGCCTTCGACCACTTATTATCAACCACTTCCGCGTCGCTCGGAATAGATTCATCCGATTCTATAAATTTTTGAATAAAGAATTCAAAGCTCACATCTTTCATATCAACCAGAATTTCATCATTAGCTTTGTTTTTTAGCAAAATGAATGCTGGAAAAATATAAAGATCGGCTCCGTTAGCATTTTGCATAAATAATACATCATTTTTTGAATTGATATAATCAATTGATTGAAAAGAAAATCGGACGGGAATACGCTCGGCTATTGACTTGGTTTCATGGTTAGCAGCTGTCTCGGTAATTGAAATAATATCCCAAATTGCTTTGCATTGGGTTAAATCACGAAAGCTAGCAGTCAGTTTTTGGAATTGTTCATCAATGAACGGATCGAGATTGAAACTGATTTCGGCTCTACTGTCTGAATAGGCTTGGGCTAGTTCAGGTAACTCGTCGCGCAACTTTTCGAGTTCATTTTGAATCCTAGTAATTGTATCCTTGCTCGTAAAAAATTTTGATATAAATCCATCTTGCTTATCGAGAAGTTCTTTTCGCAATACAGTCATCCGATCATTGATATTCTTAATATCCTGGACAATAAGCTCTCTTTGTTTTTTTACTTGGTAAAGTTGCTCCTTGAGTTCAAGGAGCCCCTCACTTGTCACGATATTGGATGTGTTGTCTTCGATGTTCATTGGAACTCTGTCGTCTTCTGGGAAGTTCCTGAGTGGCAATGACGGAGGACTCAGGTTGTGGATATCATCTCCCAATAATTTTTTCCTAGATGAAAAACCAGTCCCAGGAATGCCCGTGTTTAGATATGTGCCGTTTTTACCAATATTTATGTTGGCCCCTCTCGGCCCGATTGTCGTACTCACGCCATTCATGCCGACGTTTAAATAGATTCCAGGAAAGACTCTGATTCGCTTTTGAAATCTTAGGGACATAATTTAAGCGGTTGAAAGATCATTCAGCTCTTCTCACAATTAACAAGCTTTCTCCCCTCTCGCATCACATGGCAGCCACAGCAGCGCGAGGGTCTCGACCTTCACATCAGTCTTCACCGGTTTGATCGACTCAACTTCGAGCTGAAGCGAGGCGGGATCGAAAGATGCTGTGAGTTTCTTGATTTCCGATTCGAGGTCGGCTTTGGCAGTTTCAAGTTCAGCGGCGATACCCGCGACTTTGGCACCGGCGTTTGTCACATCTTCGTGTTGTTTGTAAGCACTGGTCGCCTTGCCAAGGGCCGTCGTGCTGCTGGTGATCGCGCCGAGTCCAGATTTGCGGCCGAGAAACGCCCCGAGGATGCCGCCGAGAACGGAGACTCCGGCTTGCATGACGGCGGAACTCGACTCCGCCTTCTGTTTGGCGAGCTGGCCTTGCGCCGTCTGAAGGCGGGACTGGATGGAGGTGATTTTTTTCCCGGCATCGTCGCGGAGCTTGGCGATGGCTGCATCCCCGGCTTCGCGCGCCTCGTGGGTCAGACGGACCCGGAAATCCCCTTCCGTTTCTTCCATTTGCGACCATTTCTTTAAAGACTGGCAAGAAAAAAGGTCCAGCCGCTCGTTGCGGTAAAGCCACTCGTAGAAATCATTTCCCGCCTGTTTGTAATAGGCAGCCGTCATCGCATAGCCGGGAAGCTCGGCGAAGCCTGCGCCGGAAGTAGGCTCGGTGCCGGGTTCCAGCTTGAGCGGGGGCGGCACGGTTTTTTCCCAGTCGATTCCCGTGGCGGTGATCGGGTTTACGAACATCACCTTGCGCGGACCATCGACTCCCGCCTTGGAGGAATAAAAATGGATAGTGCCGCTCCTCAGAAGATGAGGCTGATAGGTGATACTATCGGTCGAACCCGCCACCGGGACGAAAATTTCCGTCACCCCCGCGCCGACGAGCGGACGCGAGGCGGGAGCGGATGACGAAGCGGTAGCCATGCCCGGCATCGCCATCGGGTTTCCGGCGGGAGCCGGGGCGGGCCCTGACGCTTGGGCGAAATCCCCGCGCTTCGGGTCCATCAGCGTCTTAATCTGGCCGCGGGTCAGCGGGCCGGTTAGATAACTCATCGCCCAGCGGACGTGGAACAGGACCGGGTGATCCTCGTGGACGTTGTTCATCAGGAAAATGCGGTTGCCGAGACCGGAGATCAGCTTTTCCAATTCGCCCCGGTCGAACTGCGCGTTCTGCGATCCAGCGGCTCCTTCGAGACCATCTAGCACCCGCATTTTATCGCGCTCGGTTTGCAGCCGTCCGAGAAACCAGGTTCCGATGTTAGACAATGCCTTGTAGTCCAGATCGACCGGGTTCTGGGTGGCTAACAAGCAGCCTAGCCCAAAGGCGCGGCCTTGTTTCAGAATCGTCATCATCGGCTTTTTGGAAGGCGGATTGGCCGAGGGCGGCAGGTAACCGAAAATTTCATCCATGTAGAGAATGGCCCGCAAGGAGGTGGTCCCGTTTTGCGAGCGCATCCAGCCTAACATTTGGTTCATCAGCAGGCTGACGAAAAACATCCGCTCCGTGTCGCCGAGGTGGGCGATGGAGAAAATGGAAATACGCGGCTTGCCGGCGGGCGTGTGCAGCATTTTCGCGATGTCCAGCGGTGGCCCGTCCAGCCAGCTGGCGAATCCTGGCGAGGCGAGGAGATTGTTGAATTTCAGCGCGAGCGGCTGGCGGGATTTCTCCGGCATAAATGTTTCCAAGTCGATCACGCCCACCTTGTCGAAAGCGGGTTTTTGGATATGCCGGATCAAAGTTTCTAGAGTGACATTTTGCCCGTCTGCCCAAGCCTTTTGGAAAATCGCAGCGACCAACACCGCTTCGGGACTTTGGATGGCATCCGCGTTTACCCCTACGAGGGATAGCAGCGATGATACCGTGCTTTCCACCCGTTCGCCTAGCAACTCGGCATCATCCATGATTTCAAACGGCGGCACTTCTAACGAACTGAGGATACTAACTGGAATCCCTGCCTTGCTGCCGGGGGTGAAGATATTGATGTCCACCTTGTCGCGCAGGGTAGCGATTCGTGACGGCTCCTGCCCCCAATCGGCGAGGCCGGACTTCCACATTTGCGCCGTTTGCGCGGCGAAATCATCCGGGGAGATTCCCTTTTTCGCAGCGTCATCCTCATTGATCCACGGGCGGAAACTTTTTGCATCGAGATCGGGGAACATCAATAACAGGTTCGAGATGTCACCCTTGGGATCGATGATGATGGCGGGAATATTATCCATCGCTGCCTCTTCTAACATGGCAAGGCAGAGTCCCGTTTTTCCCGAGCCGGTCATGCCCAGCACGACACCGTGAGTGACGAGATCCTTGGAATCGTAGAGGATCAGGTCATCCTGCACCTTTTTTCCCACCGCATCGTAACCACGACCGAGGTAGAACTGTCCGAGCTTTTCGTAATCACTGGAGGAAATTGCCATAACGGGATCAATTAGAGCCTCTCGTGTGAAAACATCCAGCGGGAAGCTGGGGAAAATTTCTCGCGACCGCCTCATTTTCCCCTCATGCTTCCGGTCATGCAGCCCATTTCTCAATGGCGAGAACGATTGGAAATCCTGACGCCGCCATTTCCATGGGATCGCCCGCTGTGGCAGGACCGCGGCGGCCCGCCGGTCGTCTTGCTGCACGGCTTGTGGCGGGGCTGGCGGGCGATGCGACCGATGGCGCGGGCTTTGGAACGGGAAGGATTTTCCACCCTGATCATCCCTTACCCTTCGGCTCGTAAATCCATCGGTGAACTGGTCGCTCGCGTGCGTGAGGAAGTGGAAAAAGTCTCGGGAAATCAACCGATTCATTTCATCACCCACTCACTCGGCGGGATTATTGTTAGATCACTGTTAGCCGGAGAAGTCCCTTGGAAAACGGGAAAAGTCGTCATGCTGGCACCGCCCAACCAAGGCAGCGAAATCGTGGATTGGTCGAAGGATTATCCAGCGTTGCGCTGGGTCTTAGGTCCGGCGGGCTCGGCCTTGGGGAGCGATGGTATTTTGGGTGAGTTTCCGGCGCTACCGGCGGACATCGCGGCGGCTGTGATCATGGGCAAACGTTCGTCCATTCCGTTTTTCAGGAAATTGCTCGACGCGGAAAACGATGGGATTGTTTCCGCTGAAAAAGGTCGGATCGACGGCTTGCGAGGGTTCTCCGTGGTGGATGCGGACCACACTTTCATTCAGATGCATCCTGACGCCATCCGGTTGAGCCTGGGTTTCTTGAAGACCGGCGCTTGGCCCGGTTAGTTCTGCATCTGGCTAACCGATTTTTTCAAGAATTGCTCGTCGCGCAATTTCCGTAAATACTCCAAATATTTCTGCTGGGCGACCAAATCAGGATCGGCTGCGATGGCGGTGTCCTGGCCATATTTTTTCCAAGGTCCATAGGGAACCTGGGCGGCTTCCACGAAGCGCCAATGGACTTTTTGCCCGGAACTCAAGCCGAGATAATCCCGGATCGACGGCGACAAGTCGATGCCCGCAGCGCCATTCTGAGTCGTCTTGGGCGGTTTGGTGCCGAATACGAATTCCCAATCATCCGTCACCCAAGGCCCACAATCTTCCCACTGGGCGTAGCAACTCCGGCTTCCATTGTAAATTTGCACCCACCGATCCTTGCAAACGGTCTTGCCGGGTTCTGGATTCATCCGGGCGAACCATGGAATCACTCTCGCGGCTTCCGGCTTGTGAATGCTCGAATTGATGACGTCGTTGTAGGGTAGGGCGACGTAAAAGGGGTTGAGCTTGGGTACGAAACTCTTGGGCCGGAATTCTCCCGTCGTGTGATTGGCAATGCGCTTCGAGGGTTCTGGATCGTCGTAACCGCCAAAATTGACCGACCATTGCTGGTCCCAAGAGGATTTGCAATTGGGCGTCGGGTTTCGATCTGAGGGCATCTCACCGATCCAGAAAATCGTGCAAGTGACCCGCGTCTTCCACGGATAGAGAATCCGCGCCGTGGAGGTAGGGACGGGACGAACAGCGGAACCTAGATTGCTTCCCGTGGGAACGATGACCTGTGGCGCGGCCATTCGCGATGGTGGTTCTTGGGCGACCAAAGCCGCCACGCTGGCAAGCAACGCCAGCATGACCAGATTCAACGTGGGATTTTTCAGGGAAAATGAAGCCATGGCGCAAACACCGGCAAGCAACTCGCGACTATGATCGTGGAAGAAGAATTGATCGAAACCACCTTGGATGCAAGCCAAAGGTCATACCCTCAAAATCAGCGCACTCATCAGCCAAGACAGGGTCACCTCGAGCACCACGCCCGAGAGGATCGACAACCTCTGGGACGTGAACATCCTGCGCAACGCGCCCCAACAAGTCCCCGCCGCCCCGACCCAGAACTGGACTGCGGTGTGAACCAAACTCCCCAAGCCGCCGGCCACCCACACCGTCAGCCCTGTTTACCTTCCCGTGCATGTTGCGGAACCCTCCACCCTCGATGATTCTCAAAGATACTTCAGGAAAATATCAGATCTAACTCATGCCTCGGTAAGGAGCACTGTCCCCCTGGCCACCAAGGAAATCAAGTATCAGTAAAAAAGCTCCCAAGTTACTGGCTCTCCACCCCTTCCGCCTCCACAGTCGAAAATTTGCTGGCTAAAACCTTCCCTGCCCGCGATCTTGGCAGGGAACAAATTACACTGCTCTGCAAGACATGAGACTTCTGAAACTTCTATATCCCGCGTTTCTTCTAGTCACATGCGGTCTTCCAAAGGCACGCAGTGAGGGAGAGCCCAAGCTCGCGGTAGAGTCCGCATCCCCCGAACAATTTGCCCTCCTCCTCAAGAAGATTAAGAGCCTTCATTCCAAAGGAGAAGCAACGTATACTTCGGCCGAAATCAGTGAAGACTGGCTTTTGTATAAGCCGTTCTTGATAGTAGTTAGGCACGACCAAGTAGAATTTTTTCTTAATACTGATCTAGCGGCACCGATTATTTTAGAATTTACTCGAATGACAGGAGTTTGGTCACCAAATAGCACACGGTGGACTGCCTGCCTCAAGAAACCTGGTGAAGCCGAGCCTACTGAACTTTGGAGTCGAACTGATCATATCAGTGATGGAGAATGGGATCGAATTCGCAAATACAGAGAATATCGCAATTCACTAAAACAAGAAGCAGAATCGGGTCGAGGTGACGGGATTGCGCCCGT
The DNA here is from genome assembly GCA_025362955.1 of Akkermansiaceae bacterium. Lineage (GTDB taxonomy): Bacteria > Verrucomicrobiota > Verrucomicrobiia > Verrucomicrobiales > Akkermansiaceae > Luteolibacter. Next base: position 211 of record JANYFB010000069.1, on the reverse strand, counting down.
CACCCCTCCCACACCACCGGACATGCGGGTCCGCATCCGGCGGTTCCTATCAGACGACGGAGACAGGCCGTGACCTATCTCCGTAGTGCAGCTTGATCCAGATTTCCTTCATCTCGGGAACCCCTTGTTCCTTCAGCCATCGGTTATTGAGGCAGTGATGCACGATCTTGTTACGACTCATGCGCCAGTATCCTTTTCGGCTCCGCGTTGC
>JANYFB010000055.1 GCA_025362955.1 Akkermansiaceae bacterium | reverse complement strand
ACTCCGCCCGGCTCGGGATGTGCCAGCGCTGGGTGTATGGAGCACCGTCCCGTGTGACATGAAGGTCGAAATCCGCGCCTTCGTCCGGCACAAGCGTCGCCTCGGTGCCCGCGTCGTTCCAACGATAGCTGACGCCATAAGCACCCGTGGCGGTTTTCACGATGAGGCGGGTTTCGACGCGTTTGGAAGGTTTCACAGCATCATCAGGCTGCGGTGGATTGCTACGGACGAGCGGCATGTCAAAGTGTTTCACCCAGATCTGTCCTGAGGGATAGGTCCATGCGCCGTCGCGAGACCAGGTCATTTTATCAGCCAACTTCGGGATAACGAACCATCTGCGCTTGACCGCGTAATCACTCCAAAATGGTAGGTTAACCTTGTAGGGCAGCACGCCTGGCGCGGGTGATAGATCAGATAGATCGGCGAAAAGGTTGGTAGCGCTGAGGGTCTGCGGGAAATTGTTAGTTTCCGTTTGGGAGGTGACCCGTAGGATGCGATTGCCGTTGTGATCCGCCATCAGGATGTCGCCATTCGAGGGATCGGGTGCAAATGCGACGACGCCTCCTTGGCCGAGGATGCGGTCAACGGTGGGTGGATTTCCACCATGACGGGTGAGCGACCAAACATTTCCCGATCCATAGTCCGCGAAGATATACTTTCCGGCAAGGCTGCTGATGCGAGTTCCCCGATAGACAAACCCGCCGCTGATCGAGTTTCCTTCAAACGTGCCGAAGCCATGGTTGTATTCGTATAATGGAGGCTTGGAGGTGAAGCCAGACGGCGGCGGGGAGTGTGGTGGATCCGAATCTGTAAATGGCCCGGTAATGGTGCCTTCCCGATAGACCCAGCCGTAGTTTCCACCTCGGTTGATGAGATTGACTTCCTCGCGCACGCCGCCTCCCACGTCGCCGCACCAAAGTTGATTGCCATCAAAGGAAAACCGCCACGGATTCCGCAGGCCCACCGCCCAGAACTCGCTGCGGACGTCCGCGGGAGTTATGGCAAGTCCGTTGAAGGAAGTGGCACCCACGAATGGATTGTCTTGGGGAATTTCAAAAGCAGGTTTGCCCCTGTGCAACGGGATGGATGGGTGGGGATGGGGCGGAAGATTCCCGTCATCCGGCGCGGCTGGATTTCCGCCTGTAATTTCATTTCCTTCCAAGTTCACGTCAATTCGTAGAATGCCGGAGAAGAAGTCCTTGTCGATGCGCTGGCTGTTTAAGAATTGATCATTTTGCCCACCCTCATCGCCGAGTGAAATGTAGAGATAGCCATCAGGTCCAAAGTGCAAATCCCCGCCATTATGATTGCTGGCTTCGTCCAGTTGTTGGAGCAAGATCAACTCAGAACCAAGTTGAGCCGTAGGCGTAAGCGAGTTATGATTTTTCAGAGTGATCCTTGAAACCCGCTCGTAGGTATTGCCACCCGTGTTCACCGAATAAAAAATATAGATATATCCGTTAATCTTAAAATCGGGGTGGAACGCCAGACCTAACAATCCTTGTTCACCGTCCACGCTTAGTGATTCGGAAGGCAAGCGTCCGTTGAAAAGTCCGCCGACGTTTTCTGATAAATTGAGCACCATTGTCGAAGTCGGAGCGTTTTTACTTACCTCCGGGATCACGAAGATTTCGCCCCCTTTCGTACATACAAAGAGTCGGTGCGTATCGCCTGGCGGGGAGGCCATGCAAACAGGACCGGAGAAGTCGAGCCCTGGAAATGCATCGGTCGCCTGAAGCGACACAGCGGGCGGGGACGATGGCACATTTAGTGTGCTGTTAGCAATTCTCAGCGATGTGGAAAAAGTCACTGTCACCTGTGCCGGCGCGGATTGTTCTGCACCATTGGTAGCGCGGTAGGTGAAAGTATCCGATGCAGGAGTGCCCGACTTGTGCGTGTATAGAATCCGTCCGTCTGAATCCACCCTCGCCGTGCCGAATTGTGGGGGCTGCACAACTTGAGCGGAGGTGGCGCCGGTGTCGTTTGCGAGTACTTGGATGCGTGCCTTTTGCAAATGATGCATCGTGACCGCATCCGGCTGCGCGAGGGGCGTGGCGAATGCAGATGAATAGGAGCAAACCGCGATCAAGCAGGTCGGTGAAAACGTCTGGGGCAGGAAATCGACTTTCATTTGAATCAGTATCATAGCACCAGTCCCTAATAAAGCCGCACGGTAATTTTCACCCCTACGAGTCTCCGCCACTCATGCAAGATTTCCGCTTCCCGAATGCCCCATCACCCCTTAGAAAACTTGCCGTGATGCTTGAAACCCAACGACGCCCAGGAAAATTAATGGCCGCAAACCGCGGTGAGATCGCCATTCGGATCTTCCGTGCGGCCAACGAACTGGGTCTAACCACCGTATCGATCTTTGCCGAGGAGGACCGTTTTTCAATCCACCGCTTCAAGGCGGACGAGGCTTACAAACTGGATTCCTCGAAAGGCCCGGTTGGAGCGTATCTCGATGTGGAAGGCATCGTAACCCTGGCAAAACAAAAGGGCGTGACGATGATCCATCCCGGTTACGGATTTCTATCAGAGAACGCCGCCTTCGCCAGAGCGTGTGCACGCGAGGGTATCGTATTCATCGGCCCCTCGCCGGATCTGTTGGAAAATATGGGGGATAAAACGGCGGCCCGTGCCCTTGCCCACAGCTTCAACGTCCCCACCCTGCCGGGTACCGAGGAGCCGATCACCGATCCAGATCAGGCGCTCATCATGGCTCATCAGATCGGCTTTCCTTTGATCATCAAGGCGGCTTTCGGTGGTGGAGGACGCGGGATGCGGGTGGTGGAAAAGCCCTCGCTGCTCGCCGGGCTGTTAGCCGAGGCGCAAAACGAGGCACTGAACGCGTTTGGAAATTCCGCCGTTTTCCTCGAGCGCTACATTTCGCGCGCCAAGCATATCGAGGTGCAAATCCTCGGCGATCAGCACGGCAATGTCGTCCATCTGTACGAACGCGATTGCTCGGTGCAGCGGCGCTATCAGAAAGTCGTCGAGGTCGCTCCGGCGATGCATCTCGATCCGAAGGTGAGAAAAGAACTCTGCGATGCCGCCGTCGCGCTGGCGAAGGGCATCGGCTATGACAATGCGGGTACTGTCGAATTCCTCTACGACATGGATAAGAACGACTGGTTCTTCATCGAGATGAACCCACGCATCCAAGTCGAGCATACGGTGACTGAATGCGTGACGGGCATTGATTTAGTTAGATCACAAATTTTGGTGGCCGCTGGGCATTCGTTGTTCAGCGAGCAAATCGCGATTCCGCCACAGGAGGAAATGCCGTGCATCGGATTCGCCATCCAATGCCGCGTCACCACCGAAGATCCTGAGAAAAATTTCTCGCCGGACTACGGGCGGATTCTCAACTACCGCTCGGCCGCCGGCTTCGGAATCCGGTTAGACGCGGCGTCCGGCGATGCGGGTTCCGTCGTCACACCTTATTACGACTCCATGCTCGTCAAGGTCACGGCGATGGGCCGCGATTTCCCGATGGCCTGCCAACGCATGGACCGCGCCCTTCGCGAATTCCGCATCCGCGGGGTGAAGACGAATATCCCATTCCTCGAAAACGTCATTGCGGATGAAACGTTCCGCAGCGGTCAGGCGCACACCAAGCTCATCGACACCAAGCCTGAGCTATTTCAATTCAAACGCCGCCGCGACCGCGCTACCCGCACGCTCTCCTACCTAACTGACATCACGCTCAACGGAAATCCCACCGCCAAAGGCTGGAAACCCGAGGCGATCATGCCGAAGGCCCTCGTTCCCAATTCCCTAGTCATCGAACATCAAGCCAAGGTTCCCAAGGGCAGCCGGGATATTTTGTTAGATCTCGGGCCGGAGAAATTCGCGCAATGGATACTTGCTGAAAAGCGGCTGTTAGTCACTGACACGACTTTCCGGGACGCCCACCAGTCCTTGATCGCCACGCGGATGCGGAGCTTCGACATGCTGCGCGTGGCCGAGGCGGTTTCCCACCGCCTGCCGCAGCTTTTCTCGCTGGAAATGTGGGGTGGCGCCACCTTCGACACGGCGATGCGTTTCCTGAGCGAGTGCCCTTGGGATCGTCTCCGCCGTCTGCGCGAAAAAATACCTAACATTTGTTTTCAGATGCTCTTCCGTGGCTCGAATGCAGTCGGTTATTCGAACTACCCGGACAACGTCGTCGCAGGATTCGTAAAACATGCGGCGGACTCGGGCATGGATATTTTCCGGATTTTTGATTCCCTCAACTACCTTCCTAACATGCAGGTGGCCATGGAGGCCGTCCGTGAACACGGCAAGGCCGTTTGCGAAGCAGCCATCTGTTATACGGGCGACATTACCAACGCAAAGCGCGATAAATATTCGCTCAAATACTATATCGACAAGGCCAAGGAAGTAGAGCGGATGGGAGCTCACATGCTTTGCATCAAGGACATGGCAGGCCTTTGCAAACCGAACGCCGCATGGGAATTGGTCCACGCGCTCAAACAGGAAATCGGCATCCCGGTCCACTTTCACACCCATGACACCTCGGGCATCAACGCCGCTTCCGTGCTCGCCGCGTCCAAGGCGGGCGTCGATATTGTCGATCTAGCAATTTCCTCGATGTCCGGCTCCACCTCGCAGCCGAACCTCAATTCCGTCTCCGCCGCACTTACGGGGTCCAGCCGTGATCCGGGCCTTGATTTCGATTCCCTCAACGAATTTTCGGACTACTGGGAGCAGGTCCTCGCTTTCTATCAGCCATTCGATTCCGCCCCTCGGGCTGGCACCGCGGAGGTCTATGAACACGAAATGCCCGGTGGCCAATACACCAACCTCCGCGAGCAGGCCAACGCGATGGGACTGGGCCACCGCTGGCGCGAAATCGCCCGCACCTACGCGGAAGTGAACGAGCTTTTCGGCGACATCGTGAAAGTCACTCCATCCTCCAAAGTCGTCGGCGACATGTGCATGTTCCTCGTCACTCGCGGCATCAAGGCGGCGGACGTGCCCAAGCTCAAACCCGGCTCCATCGACTTCCCGGAAAGCGTGATTGACATGTTAGCCGGTGGCCTCGGCCAACCCGACGGCGGCTGGCCGGTCGAGGTGCAACGCGTGGTGTTAGGAAATCGCAAGCCCACTACCAAACGCCCCGGCGAGCTAGCGGAACCCATCGACCTCGAAGCAACGCGCGCAGAGCTAACAGTAAAACTCAAGCGCCCAGCGAGCGACGACGATCTCTACTCACACCTGATGTATCCGCAGGTTTTCGCGGACTTCATGGCGTTCCGGGCGAAATACGACGACCTCAGCGCCCTGCCCACGTCTGCGTTTTTCTACGGCCTTCACATCGGTGAGGAAATCGAGATCGAGATCGACACGGGGAAAATCCTCATCATCAAGCTCATCTCCATCGGCGAGGCGGATTCTGCCGGACGCCGCGCGCTTTTTTACGAGCTTAACGGGATGCCGCGCGAGTCGGTCGTCGCGGACAAATCGCTCATTTCCACCAGCAAGGCCGCCCGCCCGAAAGGTGAACCCGGCAATCCCGCGCAAGCCTGTGCACCCATGCCTGGCATGGTCACCGAGATCGCCGTTTCCACGGGGCAGGAAGTCAAGGCAGGCGATAAACTCGTCATCCTCGAAGCCATGAAAATGCTAACCACGGTCTGCGCAGGCGCCGATGGCGTCATTTCCGAAGTCCTCGTAGCGAAGGGTGACCGCGTGGATAGCGATGATTTACTGGTGAAGCTAACTGTTCCCTGATGGCCGAAAAAAACGGTCGTTTCTCGCGGGTTGCAGAATTCCGCGATTGGGCTGATACTTCGCGCATGAGATTTCATTCGAGCCGCTGTCGGCTTCATCATCACGACCTCACCACCTTCCGACCGCGATTCGCATCTTGGGCAATTGTCGCGGGGTTACTCACCGCTTGTTCACCCGTTCCGCCTCGCGATCCTGCGGGAAAATTTGTCGTTTCAGGCCATGGGGCTGTGCGTCATGAACCCGGCGTTTTCCCTGACGTCATACCGGACCCCTACGAGCCGTTGAATCGGGGACTCTGGGCGGTGAACCGTGGACTCCTGACGGGCGTCATGCAGCCATCGAGCAAAGTCTATCGAACCGTCGTTCCCCCACCCGCGCGTAAATCCATTAACAATTTCACGCGCAATGTCACCTATCCGGGGCGTTTGGTGAACCATGTCTTGCAAGGCCGCTGGGATGGCGCGGGTCAGGAATCCCTGCGGTTCATCTGCAATACCACGGCGGGAGTCGCCGGGTTTTTCGATGTCGCAAGTAAATGGAACATCCCGAAGTCCGATGCGGATTTCGGCCAGACATTTACCCGTTGGGGTTGGAAACCGCACGGCTATGTGATGGTCCCATTGCTCGGCCCCAGCGACGATTCCCATCTCACTGGAATGATTGCAGACGAGGCATCGGAGCCTTGGAACTACGTTTATCCTTATGCATATGCATCCTACGGCACCACCTATAATACCTTAACTGATAAAACCGAAGATGCCGCGCAATTCATTCACACCGAGGCCGACCCTTATGTGGGAGCGAAATATCTGTGGACCTATGCCTCGAAGGATGCCCCACCCGACTGGCGGACCCACGGCCCCAAAGATCTACCGACTTTACAAACTTTCGGCGTTGCACTGATTCAAACCAAAGATCCGCGCTTTATTGAACAAGCTCAAGAAATGAGTGTGCGCCTTCCCTCCACCGGGCGGGACATGAAATTCGATTGCTGGCTCCAGCGCGGGCCTGCTCCCCTCGTCTATATCTCGCCGGGACTTGGCTCGCACCGGCTTTCTAACATGTCACTATCGGTCGCGGAGAATCTTTATCATAACGGCTTTTCAGTAGTAACAGTCACTGGCGTATTCCACCCGGAATTCATGGAAAACGCATCCACTTCCGCACTTCCCGCCTACGCTCCGAACGATTGCCATGACTTGCTGGTCATGCTCACGGAGATCGACCGGAAACTCGAAAGAAACCACCCCGGAATGTTCGGGAAAAGAGCCTTGCTAGGTTTTTCCCTTGGCGGCTTCCAAGCGCTCCACCTCGCTGCGACGGAAAAAACTTCGGGCGAAGGTTTACTTCACTTCGACCGATACGTGTCAATCAACGCTCCCGTAGATCTTCATTACGGAGTCAAACAGATCGACAGCTACCATAACGCACCGAAGGCATGGCCTGCTGCGGAACGCCAAGCACGCGTCAATAATTCACTTCATAAGGCAACGATGATCGGCTCATTGCCGCCGGAAAAGCTGGCTGCCTTACCATTCGATGCGGTGGAATCCAAATTCCTCATGGGACTATCATTCCGGCTCACCTTGCGGGATACCATTTATAGCAGCCAAACGAGAAACAACATGGGCGTCCTCCACACTCCACTGTCATCGTGGCGGCGGGAGGAATCTTATAGCGAAATCCTCGATTATTCATTTAGAGATTACTTCCTCCGTTTTGTCGTTCCCTATTATCAACAACGCGGCATTGGCCTCAAGGACTTCGCGCGCGAGGTGAATCTCCGGAGTTATGCTACCCAACTGCATTCGCAGAAAAAAGTGCGAGTCATGATCAACCAAAACGATTTCCTGCTCCAGCCACAGGATATTTCATGGCTTAGATCCACATTTGGCACCTCACGCATGACAGTTTTTCCCAGCGGCGGACACCTTGGAAACCTGGCTAGTGCTCCGGTTCAAAACAAGATGATTGAGTTCCTAAGCGATTTGAAGTAACGAACTGCTTATGTTGTCGAAAATCCCATTTACGTTCTCTGCCGTTCTCGGTTTGTTACTCACCCTATTTTATTCAGCAGAGCCATCTTTCTCCCAAGAGACAGATCATGCATTGGAACCAGGGAAAGCCCGTCCGCTGTCTGGCACAAGGTTGACCCAGGGTAACAATGCGGCACCTATTCTCATTGTGGATTTTGAGTCCACTCGGGAAGGAGAAATTCCACACGGTTTTACCAAACAAGGCGACGTGGCAGTGACTAAAGAAACGGCGCACAGCGGGAAAAAATGCCTGCAACTCAATCCGGCGAACAAAGGTCCGCGCCGGATCATCAATGAAGGCGATGAAATCACCAAACTCGGCGACCAACACTGGGGCCGACTCTACCTAAAGGTGAAATTGCCCGCGCCGAAACCTGTCGTTCCTGCAGGCCAGAATTTCGCTGTCATTCACTCTACCATTGTCGAGGGGCATGGGACCAGCCCGCTCCACAGGGACCCAATCTCGGTCCGTCTCGTCGATACTTGCACGGGGCCTGAAGGCACCGTGCAATACCTTTACAATGTCCAACCCTCCCAACGCCCGGAGTTTGGCAAGGGCAGTGAATTCACCTATAAATTCAGCGGAGAGTGGACTCTCATCGAGTGGTTCGTGGACTATTCCAAGCAATCCTACCGCCTCTTTGTTGACGGTAAGGAAATCCATGAGATCGAGTTGAAAAACGGCAAGGACAAGTTTGAGAAGACCGAAATTCCCGCTGTGTTTGAGAGCCTGGCATTCGGTTGGAATAATTACCAAGCCGCAGGCGATGGTTTCACCGCATGGATCGACGACATTGCCTTGGGCAAGGAACGACTTAGCGATAAGTTTCTGACCAAATAGATCGCCCAGCCCTTACCCGTCTTGAGACTTCCAATCGGCGGCTTCCGCCCGTAAGTTCCCCGCCTTGATGACAAAATCAGTCCTGCTTCTCGCCCTTTTCACGAGTCTCTCCACATGGGCCCAAGAAGCCACCGTGCCTGCGGCTCCCGTGACACCGCCCCCAGTTGTTCCAGAAATTCCGGATGATGGAGTCCGGGTGGCTATCCTCGGTTACCACGATATCGCCGACAAACTGCCAGAGACAGCGATGCGGCTCCACACTTCCAAATTTCGAATGCAGATGGAAGCCATCCGCAATCTCGGAATCAAGGTCATCTCGCTCGACGAATTTATTGCTTGGAAAAAAGGGGGAAAACCTCTCCCACCTAAATCCATTCTTCTCACTTTTGATGATGGCTGGAAATCCGTTTACACAGATGCCTTCCCGATTCTTAAGGAACTAGGATTTCCATATACAATTTTTCTATATGAAAAATACGTCGATGGCGGCGGCAAAGCTCTGACAAGTCCTATGATCCAGGAAATGCTCGCCACAGGCAAAATGACTATCGGCAGTCATTCTGTGACCCATCCCTATCCATTGGTGGTAAAGAATTCGCGGAAAAAGGGACCAGATGTTTTCGATGCGTTTCTCCGCAATGAGATGGGCGAATCAAAGACTTTCTTGGAATCCAAATTCCCAGCGAAGGTCAGCAGTTATGCTTACCCCGGCGGATTCTATACTGATGAAATGTTCAAATTGGGTGATGAATTCGGCTATACCTGCATGTTCACCGTGGTGCCTGGGAAAATCAAAAACTCCCTGCCTAACGAAAAACTGCCGCGATATATCATCCTTGGGAATTATGACAAGATCTTCGAAATGGCGACCACCTTCCGCGAGGGTCCGAGTGGCGCCGAGCCGGGTGGAACCGTCCCCGGACTCGTCCAGACCACTCCATTTCCCGTGACCCCGGAGGCCGGTGCGATCATCAATACCCGCCTGCCCGAAATTTCCGCTGATCTCTCTAAAGTTGATAAGCTCGATCCAAAGACGCTTTCCATGAAGGTCTCCGGTTTTGGAGAAGTTCCCGCCAATTTCGCCATCGAAACCAAAAAATTCTCCTGGCAGGTGAATCGCCGCCTGCGCCAGCCAAGCTGCCAAGTGTCCATCACTTGGAAAGACTCCGCAGGGAAAACCCCCGAGGCCCCGCTTCATTGGACTTTCCAAATTGACCGCGAATCCGCCTACTTGCCAGATGGTGAGTAGGCTGTCTCCTGGTCTTTCCTGTTGTGAGAATTTCAGCGCCTCAGCACGTCGAGCGGGTTAGTGGCTCCTGCGCTTGCGTTGAAAACTGGCCCTGTTAGACCTTTGGGCGAAACGTAATTGTCGTAAAGTTTTTGCTCCGCAGCGCTCAACGGGCCAGCGAGGAAAATTGGCAGGTTGGGCATTCCGCCTTTGCCGTCACCGGGTGAATCTCCCTGTTTTTCTAACAGCAGTCCCGCGCAATAGATGCCGCCTTCATCACCGAGGATCACATCCATGGCCACGCTGCTGCCCGCGTTCATGGTGATCCAAGCACCATTGAGCAGAGGAGTCGCGTTCTTGCGAGGAAACGAAATGTTGCCGCGAGCCTCGCGATTGTCAGCGGATTTGAGATAGCCAATGTCGGAGGCATCGAGCACGATTTTGGGTCCGAAACGGACGGCAAGGAGGTTGACCCCCCAGCCGACGAAGCGGTATTTTCCACTGACGGGAACTTTCACGGTCCCGGAATAATGGGCGATCCACATGCCAGGACCCGTCTCGGGTTCGCCAAACGCCTTACCCGCTTCGGTATCCTGAATCGCCGGGAAGATGAATGCCTTGGCGACCAGCTTGGATTTACCGACATAGCATTTCACACTGGCTGGCATCTTCCATACGGAGCCGGAGGTGAGTTCCTTGAGAACCTTGTTGTAAAGGCCTCGATCTTGCTGGACACCGGTAGGCTTGCCCTCCTTATCCCGTTTCAAATCATAGAAAGTGCCGCTCAAACCCGCACCGCCACGGGCACCGAACATCGTCAGTCCTAATCCGCCAGCACCAACGCCACCGACACCCATGCCGCTGCCATTTCCAAATCCGAGTCCGCTGCCGAATCCGGCTCCGCCCATGCCAGCCATTCGTCCGGCAACGAATTGCGTGCTGGTAGTAATGTTAGGCATGTCCGGTAAGGTGATTTTCGCCGCAAGTCCGTTGACCGCGATCCGGTGTGCCTGCGCGGGTGAGCCACCGGCATTTTTCTTTTTCTGCAAAGAAACTTTATGTTCCAAGGCACGCTTGCTGGGATTGGCGGTTGGAGGGGCGCTGGCGAATTGGAGCTTCCGTGTGGCCTCTATCTTCTGCACCACCCAATATCCTGCTCCCAGGCCGAGAATGACATGAAGTGCGATGGACACTGCAAGAAAGCCCTTGGAAAACCCCTTGCGCTTAGACTTCCTGCCCTGAGGTTGAGGTGGAAGCGGTAGGATCGGCTGGACAGGAATTTCGGCGATCTCTTGGTGATGGATTTGCGCGGATCGGACCGTTGCGGGCTTTAGTTGGACGAGGTGTGAGAACGCAGAGGGGGATTGGATGGGAGCTGGAACTTCCGCCTCAAGCTGCGTCTGAGAAGGGAGCGGGCGGGAAATCTGCTGCGGCTCCAGCGCCGATGGAGGCGTTTCGAGGACTTGCGGCAGACTTATCCCGGCGATGGCAGCAAGGAGTTTTTTGCGTTGACCGAGTGAGGTAATGCCCATTTCCCGAAAGTCATCGGTAGTGAGGTTGGGCAGCATGTCAGGTGTGATGTGATTCTCATCAAACACCGGGGCTAGCTCGCCCAAGCCGATGTTTTGGAGCCACGAGTGGATGTCTATGGATGGGTTCATTCTTCTTCCTCGCTAAGGGTGAACGTGACGTTGCTGATTTCTGCCGAAGCTAGGGCGTCCAGCGTATCAACGACCCGGTCATACCGGGCCTCAGGTTCGCTGATGATGGTGACCAGAACGGGCGACTTCGCAGCATCCCCACCTTGCTTGAGCCGCATGAGCGAAGCAGTGAGGTGGGGCATCCGGTGGGTGCCCACCGGGTCCATCGGCTCGTCATTGAGTAATATCTCGCCGTTGACCGCGATATTGATAATAATTTCGTCAGTGAAATCCGCGCTTTTGCTAGTCTCGACCGTGCCGGGAAGTTTTTGGTTGAGTTCGTTTTCCACCTTCACGGCCCCGGCCATGACCATAAAAAACAACATGATGACGAATACGACATCGATCATCGGAGCGATTTGGAAGCCAAGATTGCCCTCACCATGGGCATTGGGATTGAAGCGCTTCATGTCATTCCTTGTTAGAGGTGGAAAAAGAAATGTCGCCAATGCCTGCCTCTGCGGCCGCATTCATGACGAGTGAAACGCTGCGCGCAGAACCCTCGCGGTCGCCACGGATCGCCACGGATCGCCACGGATCACCACGCGGAACTCGGGGTTGTTGCTCTTAGCTCCGACTTTATCGCTGGCCTTCTTCGCTTCGGCGAGGGCAGTGCTCAACTTCGCCAAATCGGTGAAAGGCTTGTCATCATAGGTGTAAACCGCCTTTTTTTTGTTAGCCTCCCAGCGCACGTTGACGATGGCTTCGGCGCGGGTGTTGTCCTTTTTAGACCCATGCTCGGCCACGGGCAAGGTGATGTCCTTATCCACTTTCAAGACCTGCGCGCTGGTGATGCTCATGAAAAAAATGAGCAGCACGAGCAACACGTCGATCATTGGAGCGACTTGAAATTCGGGTTCGCCATCGCCACCACCACCACCTCCTCCTGCCATAGTCTGTAGTTACTCCGGGTTTGGGTTTGAATTGATAGATCCGTGAGGTTTTTCCCTGACTGTTAGTAGGTTCTCAGCCCACCCACCACTCGGGATCGGCAGCTACGATTTCCTCGTCGCCGATTTCTGCTCCGGCGAGTTTGTCGTAGGGCATCTTGCGAAACATGTGGGCAAGCGTGTCTTGAATGTCGTGGAGCACCTTGACGCCGCGATTGCGGAGCCAGTAATAAGCACCGAACGCGGGGATCGCAATGAACAGGCCTGAAGCGGTAGCCGTGAGCACCTCTCCGATCGCGGCAGAAAGGCCGCTTGGATCACCGATGCCGGAAGAACCGAGCATGCCAAAAGCACCGATCATCCCGGTCACAGTTCCTAACAGACCAATCATCGGCGCACAGACGCCGATCACCGAGAGGTAGCTAACAAACGTCTGGATGCGCGAGTTTTCTTTGGTCATCTCGGTGACGATGGCTTCTTCGGTGGCGGTTTTTCCTTCACCTAGGCTGCTAATGGCCACCCGCGCGACATTTGCGAATGCGGAGTCATGCGCTCTGCAATAGTTATAGGCATCGACATATTTACCGTAGCGGAAGAAATTTTTCACCGTTTCGACCTCGGCTGGAGGATGCATTTTTTTGGGAGAGGTGACGCGAATGAAGCCATCGCCGATGAGATAGAGTGTGAGCATCGAGCAGGCCGCGATGGGAAACATGACCCAGCCGCCTTCTTGGATCTGTTTCCACAGCGTTTTGGTGTGAACTGCGGGTGGCTCTCCCGGTTTGGCGGCGGGTTTGGCTTCTTCCGCGAAAAGGGCGGCGCTTGCGGCCAGGATCAGAGTCAGAATAAGTGCGGTGCGTTTCATGGTTGGGAATGATGTCATTGATCAAGGTTCTTTGGCTTCCTGGACAACGGTGCGGCGATGTTTCCATTCTGGCAGCAAGGATTCTGCAATGGGAATTTCCGGAGTTCCGGGACGGGCGGCGATGAAGGTTTCAAGCGCGGTGATGGCACGGTCAAAATCCTCCATCCCATAATAGGCTTGCGCCACGCCAAGTTGAGCGATGCCGCTGAACGCCGTTTGGTCGGGCAGGAAAACCGGGAGTTCCAAAAACGCCTTCAAGGCCTCCTCAAATTTCTTTTTCTCAAGATAGCCGAGTCCGAGAGCGACCGATGCCGCAGCGAGGGTGGTGGGTCGCTTGGAATCTTTGATCAATGGGGCGGCAAGCGAGTTGGCGGTATCGTGGTCGCCCTTGCGGGCTGCAATCAGCGCCCGCAAGGCTTCCGAGTCATCGACGAGAGCGGCGATTTTCGTTTTTCGCATCTCGGTCGCCAGCTCCGCCGCGTTGCTATCCTTACCGGATGCGAGAATGACATGCGCTTGTAAAACGAGCAGGTCCGGCCAATAACTTCCGGCCAATCCGGCGTAAATTTCCTCGGCTTTAAGCGCTGCCTGCACCTCAGGAAGGACGTTAGAATTCTTACCAGCGGCCAAGAGAGCCGGGGCATTTTTAAGCACCGCGGGTTGATCACATTCCACCCGATCAATCTCGGTTAGGGTATGGCGGTTTCTGAGGTGACGGGTTCGCCATTCGGCCCGGTGGCCAAATAAAACACATCCCCCTCGCGACGGAAGGACTTGCCGATGAGTGTTTGACCGGTTTTGAGCACCAAGGTGTCAGCGTGAATATCGGGTGTTAGAATCAGGAAAATGGCAAAGAATTTCATCCGTCGGTTCATGGCTCCACCCCCCATTTTTGCATCAGTTCACGAGCTTGGGACTTTACGTCGAAACTCAGTTTATCATTGCGTAAAACTTCCTGAAGGTGGGCGACGGCTTCCGGGCGTTTGCCGAGTTTGTCAAAACACAGAGCTGCCTTGATGTATGCCTTCTCCACCCAGGATGTATATTTCTGATAGGCCACAAACACCCGCTGGTAATGTGCCACGGCTTCTGCAAACCGATTTTGCCTTTCTTCGACCATCCCGAGGTAAAATACCGCCTCTGCGGTGGATTCGCCGCGCCACTCACGGGTACCCGCTACTTGCTCGAAAAGTTTCTGGGCCTCGGGATAGCTCCCGACTTCGAGCAGCGCCATTGCTTTGCCCAAGGTGCTCTCCTTCACCTTGCTGCCGGCGTATTCGTCCGCAGCGAGCGTGTAAAGTTCGAGTGCCAGCTTGGCGTTTCCCTTGGCCAATGACATCGCGCCGAGACCGGAATAGGCGTAATCGAGCCAAGCACTTTTGAGATAGTTGTCCTTCAGGTAATTGTAAAAAACCATCGCTTCCGCATCGCGTTTTAGGTTTTGAATGTATTCACCTGACAAGGCTAACAACTGCGGACTGAGCAACTCGGGTCGCGTCGCGGAAATTTCCTTCATCAAGTCATCCACGGGTTTCTGGTTCTTGAGGAGTTTAAATAACTCCACCCGTGCATACGCAAGACGAGGGCGGCCGCTGGCATCGGCAATGGCATTCAACGGCTCTATCTGTTTTTCCAACTCCGCCATCGCATCCCATGGGGGGAGCGGTGGAGGTGGCGGCGGCTCCGGTTGCGGGACTACTTTTCCATCCTTATCCAGAATTGGCAGAGGCTCGGCCACGACCGGCGGGGCTTGGGCGCGCGGTCGCTTCCAACAAAGTTGCGAAAGTTGCTGAAGCAGCATTTCCACGGATTCGTTTTTATAATTGTTCAGTGAACGCTTGAGCTGCATGACGGTGATCGACTTGGCCTCGTCCACCTTTCCTTCGCGGGTCTTCGCCTTGCCGATCCAATAGATCCCCGCGACCACGCTGGGATGATCCGGTCGCTGTTCGATGAAATCCTCCCACATTTTCGAGAGTGCTGGCATGTCGCCGAGTTTTTGCAGCAGCTTGCTCGCTTCGTTGAGCGCGTAGTTCAGTACCTCGTCAGTCGCCGCGCCTTTGGCCGCCGCCATGTAGGCTTCAGCGGCGTCTTGGTTTTTCAATTGCGCGGCCAGACAGTCGCCTTTCAGCGAAAGAACCTCCGGCTCCATAACACCGCTCGGGTGGTTTTTCTCCCACTGCGCCACGTCCACAAGCACCTCGTCGTAAAGATTAGCCGCGTATTTGCAGATCATGAGCCGATATTCCGCATCTTCGGCAAACTGGCTTGTCGGATAAGCCTTCAGGAAATTCTCAATAACTTTCCAGCCATCCTCATATTTTCCCAAATACACGGGGATAATAGCCGCGCGATACTTGGCTTCTTCTATCGCAAGCCCTTTTGGAAACTCTTTGACGTATCGATTGTAAATGCGCAATGCTTTGTCTAGCTCCCCTAGACTAAAGTGAGCGCTGCCAAGCATCAGATACATCTGGTCGATGAAGCGGCTGTCGGGATGCGAATCGATCAACTTGCCGAACAAAGTAGCCGCGCCTTGAGTGTCGCCGGCCTGCATGGCCACCGCACCTTGCACGTAGGCGACTGTGCCTGCATTCTCTCCTTTCGGAAATTCTTTCAAATATTGCTCGCTGGACTGTTGGCAGAGTTTCATCCGCATGAGATCGGCATAGCAAAGCACATTGCCGAAAAGCGCCGCCTCCCGCTCCTTCGCAGCATTCGGATAGAGTGCGATGAGACGCTCGTTCACGAGGATCGACTCCCATTTTTTTTCCCGGCCATACCAACAGCGGGAATTCCTTAGCATCAAACCGGGCATGTAGTCTGGCAGCTTTTCAAACTCGCCCAAAAGCCCCTTCGCTTGGTCGAGCACCGTTTGAAATTCTGCGTTCTGGCTGAGACGCGTGATCTCGGCCTGCGGATTACGACTGACGACTTTGTTTGCCGCGATCCGTCGCTCCAGAGATGAGATGCGCTCTTTTTGAAACTCGATTACCTGCGCCGGCGGCATCACACTCAGGTAAGTGCGCGATGCCCTTTCGAACTGCTCTTTCGCCGCTTGGGAATCCCCGAGCTCGACGATTAGAGAATTCAGTTCCACCACATTTTCGACCAAGTTCCGGCGAGCGATGAGCTGATCGAGCAAGGAAGCCAGCTTGTCGAACTCTCCCGCTTGGGATCTCGCTTGCGCCAGCATCAGTGCGGCACCCGCCCGCGGTGTCGTCGTAATTCCATCGGCAATCAGCTTTTCCACGACAGCAACCATTTCCGGCGTTTTGCCACTTTCTTTAAAACACTGAGCTTGGATAACTAACGACTGTTCCCGCATCGACGGGAATTTTTCCATCTCGGCGAATAGCTCCGCGGCTCTCGCGAAATCCTTGCTCAAAAAAGTGGCCCGCGCGATTGCCAAGCGTGCATACGGCACTTTCTCTTGGGTAGGGAAATGGGTCACGAATCGCTCGAATGCAGAGATCGACTTTTGATAATCCGGCACATTGAACGCCGCCGCCCCCACCGTGTAATACACCGGCGCCAGCCGCTGCCTGGCCGGCTCCATCGCCTTCTGGTCTCGATAGGTCTCGCAGATCGAGATCACTTTTTCCATTTGAGAAATGGCGGTGGTCCAGTCGCGCTTTTCAAATGCCGCCATCCCTTGATTGAAGCCCGTCGTCATGGCTTCAATCGTCGCGCCATCAATCAAACTAGGCGGCTGCTGAGCGACCGAAGATGTGCACGTCAAAGCCAGCCACAGCGAATAAAAAATAACGACGCTCCTGCGCATATCTATTAGGGTTTATTCCAAAGGGTTTTAGAAAAGTCTGACGATTACGGCCAACCGAGCAGTACCATGACAAGTCTATTGATCCTAAATCCCCGGCCATTCAATCAAATATTTCGTCTGAGCGACTCCTCCCGAGGGATCATCGCATTGTTGCAACGTAAGTTCGGATCAACCCGCGGGCGTTTACCAGAGTCTATGGCACTTGCATCCTCGACCGATCCATGCAAGCCATCTCTGGTCAGCCAAATCCATGTGACCACTGGTTTTGAATGGATGGCATAAAAATTAGAATTCATTCCGATGTTCTCCTCACTTTCCGACAGTCTCGACAAGACCTTCCGCAACCTCCGAGGCGTGGGCCGCATTTCGGAAAAAAACATCGCCGACGCACTGCGTGAAATCCGTATCGCGCTGCTCGAAGCGGATGTCGAATTCGGCGTGGCTAAGGATTTCATCGCCAAGGTGAAGGAAAAAGCCCTCGGCGAAGACGTGCTCAAGTCGATCAAGCCCGGTGAACAAATCATCAAGATTTTCCACGACGAACTCGAAGCCCTGTTAGGCGGCGACCAGGCACCGCTCGATCTCAACCCGCCCGCCCGCATCCTCATCTGCGGACTCAACGGTGCCGGGAAAACCACCACTTCCGCCAAGCTCGCAAATCGCTTGAAAAAAGAAGGTCGCCGTCCGCTGCTCATCGCCTGCGACCTCTATCGGCCTGCCGCCATCGACCAGTTGGCCATGCTGGCCAAGCAGATCGACGTCCCTTGTTATACTCCTGAAGCAAGCGAAACCGATGTCGTAAAGGTGGCCAAGGACGCCCTAATCTGGGCAGAGAAACAGCAAGGCACCGTGCTCATTTTCGACACCGCCGGACGTCAGGAAATCGACGAGAAACTTATTCTCGAACTCAAGCGCTTACACACCTTCATCAATCCCAAGGAAACTCTGTTAGTCGCAGACTCAGCGACTGGCCAGCAAGCGGTTTCCGTCGCGCAACACTTCGACGAAGCCGTCGGCATCACCGGCATCATCCTCACCAAGCTCGACGGCGACGCCCGCGGCGGCGCGGCTCTCTCCATGCGCGCAGTCACCGGCAAGCCGATCAAATACGCCGGGGAAGGTGAGAAGCTGGACCAGCTTTTCGAATTTCACCCCAGCCGCATGGCCGACCGGATCCTCGGCATGGGCGACATCGTCGGCATGGTCGAGCAGGTCGCCGACAAGGTGAACGAAGCCGACGCCATGCGCTCGATGAAGCGGATGCAGGAAGGAAAATTCGATTTCACCGACTTCCTCGACCAGATGAAAATGATCCAGAACCTCGGCCCGCTCGAAGGTTTGTTAGGTCTGATGCCCGGTTTCAGCAAGATCAAGAAACAACTTCCCGCCGGAGCCTTCGACACCAAAAAGATCAAACGCACCGAAGCCATCGTTCTCTCGATGACGATGCAGGAACGCACCCGCCCCGAGATTATCAAAGGCTCGCGCCGTCAGCGCATCGCCGCCGGTTCCGGCACTTCAATCATGGAGGTGAACCAGCTCATCAAACAATTCGGCGAGATGCGGAAGATGATGAAATCCCCGTCCAAGATGGGTGCCATGATGAAGCAGATGGGCGGC
>JANYFB010000020.1 GCA_025362955.1 Akkermansiaceae bacterium | reverse complement strand
AAAACGCTTAGGGCGAGGGCGGTGAAGAGGATACTTGGTTTCATGTGGATTGCTAGGAATTTGCTTTTGGGGTGAAGGCCGTTGAAAGAGCCGGTGGCCGGACCGGAGGCGGGGAAAAAGGGGGGTGCGGGGGAAAGGGGGGGAAGAAGTGAAAAGTGCCGAGTGAGCAGTGAGCAGAGAAGAAAAATGCGGCGAAACAGCCGTGTGGCAGATGCCGTTGCGGGTTGTGCCAGTCATATTCACTGAATGCGCGCGTAGCTCTCCAGACCGCTTTGCCAAGAATTCTTTATTTCCTGAGTGTTTTTTCCTCCTTTTTGTCCCGACGGATTCGCTGGACCAAAGTGCTCACATAGGAATTGTGACCCATCGCGAGGCGTTCGGCCAGCCAATCATTGCCCACCGCAGTTCTGCTTTTGGCAACGGCGGCACAGATTACCTTGCGCCGATCCCCTTTTTTCAACAATGCCAGCTTTCCCCGCTCCGTGGGCAGCCCCAGCCCTGCGCCAACCCAGCCCACAATCCGCTCCGCCTCGCTCTTATTATGCACTCGAACGGCACCTCCCCTCCCTACCGTCAATGCAAGGTGAGGACGGACACGGCGGAGTCGTAGAACCCGAGCATGTGTCGAAGTTTCAAGCGCGAGAACCGGGAGCGCCTAACAGTATCGGTGACGATGAAACTCCTAAGAGAGGATTCAAAACAGATCGCTAGTTCCACGTCTCAGACGCTAAGGATCAGATGCACATTGTTAGGCAGTCAGATGGGTCCGTAGTATCGACGAAGTCTGCGAACAAAGATGCCTCTGGGGCATCTGCGGAGTGGACGGAGAAAAGGGACTAGAGCCAAGGGAAACACCGACCAGACTAACCACCCCAGGCTCAGAACCGGACCAAGGTAGGGACAAGCGGGCTGGAACGTGTGCGTGAAGCCGCCCGCAAGGACGGCAAGTTGAAGTTCGTTTCACTGCTCCACCATGCGGATGTCGATGCGTTGCGAAGGTCATTCTATCAATTAAAGAAGACAGCAGCGGTCGGGATCGATGGAATAACGTGGCAGGAATACGAGCACGATCTGGAGGCGAAGTTGATAGACCTCCATGGTCGGATACACCGGGAAAGCTACCAAGCAAAGCCATCACGTAGAGTATGGATACCTAAACCTGATGGACGGCAACGACCGTTAGGGATCACATCGTTAGAGGATAAAATTGTCCAAAGAACGGAGGGAGAGATATTGCAGAATATTTACGAGGAGGATTTCATAGGGTTCAGCTATGGCTTCCGGCCCGGGCAAAGTCAGCATGATGCGCTGGATGCGTTGAGTGTGGCGATTTCCGGCAAACGGGTGAACTTAATATAGGATGCGGATATAGAAGGGTTCTTTGATACAATAGACCATGAATGGTTAATCGAGTTTCTAGAACATCGCATCGGGGATCATCGAGTTCTTCGGTTGATTCGCAAATGGTTGAGAGCCGGAATTATCGAAGGAAACGATTGGTCGGAGACAAAAATGGGGACGCCGCAAGGAGCTGGAATCTCACTTCTTTCACCGCAAGCCTAAATGGCTTTTTCGAGATACAGCAACCCCTACCTGTCGCCTTGTCGGAAAAGTCCATCGTGGTGTCACCCATCACCTCCCGTCTCGCCGCTTGCTACCGCTGGTGACGGTGTGTGTTCTTTAACTTGGCGCAGGACCCTATTTTCTGGACTCTTGGGTGGACGCAGGCTGCCTGCCCGAGAAAACACGGGGCCTATTTCCAAACATCAGCGATCCAAGTGGCGGGGCGGATATATTTGTAGAGCTTTTTCCAACGCCGGTGATCCGGCCAAATCCCTGCGGCGGCTTCGTCCATGTCGGGTTTTCCGGTAAAGGCCACAATCTTTGCGGTGGCCGGAGGCGCATACGGTGTCTGGAAAAATCGCAGTGGCCACGGTGGAATCAGGCTTTGCTTGAAGCCGATGCACCATTCCAACGGATACATTTCAAATTTGCCGAGAGTCCGGCTGCAGAAGGTCTGACTATTCACGTATTTTTCCAGCATGGCCAATGGGTCGGCGCTGAAACGGTCCCAAATTTTGGTTTGCGAACCGATGTGGTAGCGAAAAACCGACATGTTGCCGATGCCCGCGCCCGGCTGGGTCCAATTTTCGCTAACAATGTATTTCGCCTCGGGCTTGTAATCGAAAAAATCATCCACGGACCCTGTGACTAGCAGATCGACGTCCAGGTGGAGCACGGGGCCTGTTAGGTCGTGGAGCGACTCTTTGAAGAGGAACATGCGGCGGAACCCCTTGAAGCGGAAAATTTCGGGCAGGTCGAATTCAGGCATTGGCTTGATTTCAATCTCTGGAGCCAAGCCCGTTGAATCGTCGGTAATGCACACGAACCGAAGTGGACGCCGGGTATTGCGAGCCACCATCGAATAAAGTTTATTGATGAATTCGGGGCCGTAGCGCTCGCCCCATTTGAGGCAGATGACGGTTTGGGGCGGAGAGGATTCGGACATGGGATCGGGCAGAGTGAGTTGGTCAGGACGGGAGGTTGGCAAGCGCTTTTCCAGTTCAGGGTAATGAATTGAGTTGCAAAGGCGGGGCGTCGGTCATTCCTGCGGAGGAATTATCCAGCAAAAGCAAGGGCCTTGCCGATCCCAAAATTGCTGGATTTTCAGCCACTTCTCCGTGGCCAGCGCGGCTGAGATTGAGCGTGGATGAAAAAGGCTTTCTTGCTGGAGGCTCTTGGATTAGCAGTGGTCGCACTGCAATGCCTTTTTCAAGATTTCTAGTGACCGGAGGCGCGGGATTCATTGGTTCCCATGTGGTTGAATCCTTGCTAGCGGATGGGGCGCGGGTGACTGTCATCGATGATTTCAACGATTACTACGATCCTGCGATCAAACACCGGAATGTCGCAGGATTCGTCAACGACGTGGAGTTGGTCCGCGGGGACATTCGCGATCCGGCGCTGGTCGAGCGGCTGTTTGCCCGGGGAAAATTCGATACGGTGATACACCTTGCGGCCCGCGCGGGAGTTAGGCCATCGATTTTGGATCCGAAATCGTATGTGACGACTAACATCGACGGTACGTTTAACCTGCTGGACAGTTGCCGACACAATGAGGTCAAGCGCTTCGTGTTCGCCTCCTCTTCGTCGGTTTACGGGATCAATAAGAAGGTGCCGTTTGCGGAGGACGACGCGATTCCCCGGACGATTTCGCCCTACGCAGCGACCAAGCTCGCGTGTGAGCAGATTTGCTCGAATTATTCGTATCTCTTCGGCATGAGAGTGACGTGCTTGCGGTTTTTCACCGTTTACGGGCCAAGACAACGACCCGATTTAGCGATCGCGAAATTTTTCGCGGCGATTCGGAATGGCCAACCGATTGAGCGCTACGGCGACGGTGAGACGCGGCGGGATTACACCTACATTGCGGACATTGTCGCCGGGGTCCGTGCGGCCGCGGATTTCGACGAGACGGACTTCGAGATTTTCAATCTGGGAGGCTCGCAGACCACGAGCTTGTCGGAGTTGATCGCTGCAGTGGAGGAACTGGTCGGCAAAAAGGCAGTGATCGTGCAGCGGCCAGAGCAACCGGGGGATGTGCCACAGACTTTCGCCGACGTGCACAAAGCAAAGAGGCTGCTAGACTGGGAACCGCAGACGCCGTTACAGGAGGGACTAGCAAAATACGCGGAGTGGGCACTGCGGCAGTAAGCGACATTTCCCCGACACTGAGATTTTGCTTACATTGCACCCCGCTCCCGTGCGATTCATGGCTTCTCGCGATTCGATGGATACCAAGCTGATTTTCTGCATGAAATGGGGGACGGTTTACGACGCCCGTTACGTCAACATCCTCCACGCCATGGTGGCGCGAAACATCACCGGGCCATTCAAGGTCGTTTGCTTCACGGATGATTCCAGCGGCATCCGGTCCGAGGTGGATTGCCGCCCATTGCCTTCGTTAGGCTGCGAGATCCCGCCGGACGTGCCGGGAAAATGGCCGAAAGTTGCCCTGTGGAGCCGCGAGCTTGATGGCCTCAAAGGGACCGCGCTTTTCATTGATCTAGACTCCGTCATCGTTTCCAACATCGACGATTATTTCACGTACGGACATCCTCAAGACGTCATCACCGCCCGGAACTGGGTGCGTATTTTCAAGAAAACCGGTCAAACCTCCGTCTTCCGTTTCCCCGTCGGCGGACATCCTTACATGTTGGAAAATCTGCAAGCGGACCCTGCCAATCTTTCGCGCAAGTATCAGTTCGAGCAAAACTACGTCACTGCGGGCATCCGCGGCGGAATCAAGTTCTGGCCGCCCTCGTGGACCAAGCACTTCGGCCTGCACTCGATGGGCATCTGGCCGCTGCGCTATCTT
Organism: Akkermansiaceae bacterium; assembly: GCA_025362955.1. Taxonomy (GTDB): domain Bacteria; phylum Verrucomicrobiota; class Verrucomicrobiia; order Verrucomicrobiales; family Akkermansiaceae; genus Luteolibacter. The sequence continues at coordinate 14,358 of JANYFB010000020.1, read as the reverse complement.
CGCGCACCGATTGTGCCAAAAGGCGTGAAAATCATCACCTTCCCCGGCCACCCGAAACCGCCCGATGCCATTCTCGGCCGCTGGTCGGAAAACACCACCTCGCGCAGCCCGATGGAGCATCTCCGCTGGGTCTGGGAAAATCGCAAAACCCAGAAAAAATGGCGCAAGCATTTTTCCCGTTTTGTCCGGCCCTCTGCCTGGGTTGCCGAGCACTGGCGCGAGTAGAACACCTAACACCATGACCTTCGACACCACTTCCCCATGGGGCACCTGGAAACCTCGGGGAACTGCCGCTGTTAGCCTGAAGCTGATAGACCTCCTGCCAACTTCCGGGCCTTTCCGAAAGCTTGCGTTCCTGCTGCGCAAGCCTGTGAAAAACAGCACTCAGGAGGTTTTTGATCGCGAAATCTGGGGTCTGAAAATGCGCCTCGGCACGCGCGGCAATCTCACCGAACAGCGTTGGCTGACCATGCCAAATTTCCACGATGCTCCGGAGCGTGAAGCCCTGCGGAGCGCTCTGCATCCCGGCGCGGTCTTCCTCGACGTGGGGGCAAACGCCGGATTCTACACCTTCTGGGCACTCTCTCAGAGCCATGCCGGTCTGCGGGTCATCGCAGTCGAGCCGACGCAAGTCATGTTGGAACGCATGAGGCACAACCTGGCAACTAACGATCTAACATCGTCCGTTACTCTTTTCCCCTGTGCGGTCACTCCCACTCCTTGTGAGGTGGTCATCGAGGAGCACGCGGGCAATATCGGACAGACCGCCGTGCGGACGGAAGGCACGGGTCGCAAGGTGCCGGGCCGGCCATTATTGGATCTTCTGCTAGAGGCGAAAGTCACCCAGGTGGATGCGATGAAGATCGACATCGAAGGCTACGAAGTTCCGGTGTTGGAAGCATTTTTCAACACCGCGCCGCGCTCCCTCTGGCCGCGTTTCATCATCGGAGAAATCGTCGGCGAAGGCGGCGAGCCTCTCAAAAATCTTCTAATTTCCAATGGCTACCGGCTTGATCGCTGCACGAAAATGAACGGCATCCTCGTTCTCCGGGATGCGCCGCCATGAAACGCGTCGTCTGGATCATCAGCGAAGGCAGTCCCGGCCACGTCAGCCAAGCGGAGGGTTTCATCGCTGCTCTGGCAGAACGAATCGATCTGGAATCCCACATCATCCAAACCCGTCCGCAGTTTGGCGGCTTTTTCCGCAAACTGATCCGGCTCTGGATGGGCTCTAACGACAAGGCCTTGTCCGACAACTTTCTCAAACGCCGTCTCCAGTGTGACATACCAGAAAGGCCACCGGATCTAATTGTCACCAGCGGCGGCAAGGCGGTCTTCACTGCCCGCAGCTTGGCGGTGAAATTCGCGGTACCGCTGGTTTATCTCGGCGAGCGGAAGCCCTATCCGTCCGCGTGGTTCCACACCGTTTTCACCCCCTCGCCTTTTGAATCAGGTTCTAACGATGTGCCCATCGAAATGATCCCCACCGGCATCACGCCGGAAAAAGTGATTGCCGCCGCGAAGGCATGGGACGCCCGTCCCGCTGGCAATCTCTGGGCGATGATCCTTGGCGGCGCTTCGGCGAGTCATGCCTACTCGGATGCGGATTGGAAATTGTTAGGTGAAAAAATGAACTCGCTTGCGGAAAAGCATCACATCCGCTGGCTGATCAGCACTTCCCGCCGGACCGGTGCCCACGCGGAAGAAATTCTCCGCCTGACGCTGGATTCCAAACACCTCGCCCGCGCCGTCTGGTGGGCGGAAAAGCCGGAAAAAATGATGGCTGCTTTTCTCGGGTCAGCGGCGTGGGTTTTTGTTACTCAAGACAGCGTCACCATGGTCACCGAGGCAATTGCCTCCGGTCGGCCAGTGGTTGTCACGATGCCCGCCGCGACCCGGCTCAAGCCAACGAGTTTCCTTCTCGGCTATTTCGGGCGCTTGGAATCGCTCCGGCGCATCGTCCGCATACCCTTCGATCTTCTCGGGGACTTCCATCCCGCCGGGGTGGTTCTTCAGCCCCGATCCGTGCCGATCAATTCCGAACTCGCAAGCACTTTGCTGACCCGGCTTGATTGGCCCGCGCAACATTGATTCACGGAACATGAAACGCCAGCGGCCAATCCGAAAACTCAAGAAGCGCCTTGTGCTGAAAATCAAGCGAATGCTGCGCGAAGAAATTTTGGTGTTAGGTGATTCGCACGCATCCATTTTTCTGCAAAAGGACATCCGTAGGAGCTTTCCGAAATCCTTTTTCCACGTCATCAACGTCGGTGGCGCGACGGCTTCCGGGCTCGCCAATCCGCGCTCGAAGACCCAAGCCTATCAGCGTTTTCGCGAAGCACTGGCCGACACCCCGGCGAAGCGGGTCATCGTGATGTTAGGCGAAGTGGACACCGGCTTCATCATTTGGTACCGAGCGAAAAAATATAACGAATCGGTTGAACGGGTGACCGAGAAGGCGATCAAGATTTACACGGATTTCCTTCTAGAAATTCAGTCTCGTCCGGCTTCAGTCTTATGCATCAGCACGCCATTGCCGACGATTCAGGATGGCAATGACTGGGGCGAAATCGCCACCGAGCGGAAAGAGATTTCCGCGACGCAAATCGAGCGCACCGAGCTGACTTTGCGATTCAATCGGCAGGTGCAAGGCTTTTGCGAAAGCCACGGCATGGCATTCATTAATCTCGACGCAGCATCCTTGGGTCCAGCCGGAACCGTCGCTTCACGACTTCTGAATTCCAATCCGAACGACCATCATTACGAGCCGGAAGCCTACGCACGGATACTGATAGAGCCACTCAAGCACCAACTAACAAGCTCATGAGTTTGTCCTTCCGGAAATTGGCTGGCTTGAAAAAGCGCATCCTTGCGGTCTGTACTGGCAGGCAGAATGTCCATTTCCTTCATCTTCGGAAAACCGGCGGCACCACCTTGAAGAGTGTGCTCGGGCCGTATCCGGTCACTCCCAAGTGCGTAATCCATCTCCATCCCCACCGCGTCACACTCCGCCACATCCCGCAGGGTCATCGGGTGATGTTCGTGACCCGCGATCCTGTTAGCCGGTTCATCAGCGGTTTCGGCAGCCGTCTGCGGAAAGGCGCACCGGCCCATCATGTGCCGTGGTCGCCAGATGAGGAACTCGCATTCTCCCGTTTTCCTGATCCGAATTCATTAGCTCTCGCACTCGATCCCGCCCACCCGTCCCATGCGGATGCGGTTGATGCGATGCGAACGATTAGCCATCTCCAGTGTTCTTATTGGGATTGGTTCGGAAATGAGGAAGCCTTGGCTGCTAGAGAAGATGCGCTACTTTTCATCGGCAGGATTGAGAGTTTCGATGAGGATTTCGAGGTGTTGAAAAAGTCGTTAGGACTTCCGCAGGATCTGTTATTGCCCATGGATTCCAAAAGCACGAACCGGAATTCCTCTGGGATGGATCAAGCATCACCGTTAGAACCGGAGGCGGAGAAGCAGGTGAAAAACTGGTATCGCCGGGATTACGATTTCCTGGAAATCTGCGCGACATGGCGCATGCAACACGGCGGGCCAGTGCGATCTATCCATCAATAGCTGGGCGACGTTAAAAATGGAATTTTCGCAGGACTTCTTCCGCACACCGCCCTGCCTCGCGCAGGATCGAGGGCGGCTGCTGGAGTGGTTGGCAAGTTTCCCCGGAAATCATTCGGGAGTCGTTAGCTGATGGATCGAACAGCTTAAAATCGACTAACAGCCAGTGAAGAGATTTCCTTCGCGGGCAAGGCGGTGATTTTCTCGTCCAGAGCGAAACGGATTTCGCCTGGGTGAATGACGTAGAGATGCTCTAACTGGAGATCCTGGAGGGCGATGTGCATGGACTTGGTGGTCCTGGGGGATTCGGAAAGTTTCATTTCGAAGCCGATCCGCTTGCCGTCAGCCATTGTCAGTAGATCGAGTTCCGCACCCGCTTGAGTCTGCCAAAACCATGCTCCATCTGGGCGCAGATGGGCGAGAATTTGCTCAAGGATGAATCCGTCCCACGATGCTCCAGAAGACGGGTGCATCCTGAGCGCAGACTCGTCGCGGATACCGAGGAGGGTGTGGAGTAAGCCACTGTCACGGATGTAAAGCTTGGGGGATTTTCGCTGCCGCTTGCCGATGTTTTCGAACCATGGCTGCAAACGCCGGATCACGAATGACTCTTCAAGAATGTCGAGATGGCTACTTACGGCGGCGCGTGTTCGTCCAAGAGACTGACCAAGTTCAGAAATGTTGAGGAGTCGGCCTTGGAGATGGGCGGACATCATCCACAGTCGGCGCAGTTCTGCGGCAGGCACCTTCACGCCGTATTGCGGGAGGTCGCGGAGCAGGAAAGTTTCCACGAAATCCTTGCGCCATTTCAGTGACTGAAGCTCATTCGGCGCAAGAAACGAGTCGGGAAATCCGCCGCGATTCCAAAGTCTAGCGAGGGAATCTGGTCCGGTTTCTTCGAGGCAGAATCCTTGTATTGGAATGAGGTGAATCCGTCCGGCGAGGGACTCAGAGACACCTTTGATCAGCTCAGGTGCCGCACTGCCCAAGAGCAGGAAACGTCGGTTTTTTCCCGTGCGCCGGTCATCGTCCACCAGCACCCGCATCACCGGATAGAGCGCTGGGACGAGTTGTGCCTCATCAAGAATGATGAGACCCTCCAAGGGAGAAAGTATGGATTTGGGATTTTGGAACGCGGCTGCAACTTCAGGATCTTGCATGTCGAAGATGGTCGCCCCGGATTGGTCACCGATTTGCCGAGCCAAGGTCGTTTTCCCGCATTGCCGAGGGCCAAGTAGGGCCGTCACCGGGGTGTGTTCGAGTGACTGGCGCACGTCCAGTTCTGCTCTCAAGCGTGAAATCATCCTTGTAAATTGCTTTCAATAAATACAAATTACAAGGATAACTTTTGGATGCTGACTTCAGCGCAGCGATCAGTTTCTCGTAGGATGGACGGTGGTTTGCGGATCTGATGGGTCGTTTGCCATTCTTTAAATGGCGTGAGGAACCCCTCGTCGGTCAATTGCTTGAGGCCGCGTAGGCCGCGTGAGTTTTTTCGATTTTGCGGCATCGGCAGCAGCCCGACATTTGCACCCGAACTGAGCGCCTCGTAAACCATCGAGACGGAATCCTCCGTGACCCAGACTTCCGCCGCCATGGCAAGTTTCCCTGGAAGCCATTTGGGAGGCGTTTGCTGATGGGGAAAAATCTCGATTTCTGGCAAGTGGGTGGCGATTTCACCAATGAATCCAGCGGGCGTCCGGCGCGAATCTGTTAATTGCCATGAGCCGTTTGTGGAAATTTCAGTGAGTGCGGTTAGCAAGTTTTCACCATTCCATCCGTGGCTGGATGATGGCCCGCCGATGAGGATTATTTTCCCACTCCGACCGCTGACTAGGGGCGGCAACACCCGGTTAAGCGCACCTTGAATAGCGATGACGTTGGCGCGTTTGGGAGGTTTTGGAAAATCGTGTGAAGGCGCGATGCAAAGATCGAACCAAGCCATCGGCAGACTCGGGCGCATCAAGACGATGCTCCGGGCGTGGTGTTTGCGGGCCAGCCACAGCAGTGAGCAATGGGTGGCGTGACCGGCGCCGATGACGAGGTCGGGCTTTGGGAGTCCCTCACTCGCGCTGAGCGCCGCCTTGATGCGGGCGAGCGGACTTTTTTTCCCGGCGATGGAAATCCGGTGGACCTCGCAGGGAACGCGTCGCGCCAGTGCGTCCGCAAGTCCGAGCGATTGGTTTTCATGGCCCGGCTTGCCATCACCCAGCAGCCAGATGGTGAGGAGTTTCGTCACTGCGGGGGCAGGATGGCATGTGGAGAAGGTGGATTGCAACGCTGAGTGTCCCGGAGTAAGTTCTCGGATGTTACGCTTGTGGATTTTTATTTGCTTCGCCACCGCTGCTGCCGCTCAACTGCCGGAAGTACCCGTGAAGAAAGTTGCGTATGGCCGTCCGGCGCTCATCGCAACGGAGCAACTAACAGAATTTGGAGCGCTCCCCGAAGACCGGAAAAAGATGATCGAAGGAGCGATCAGCGTGGCCCGGGACTCTCCGTGGCTGCCCTATTGCTTTGGTGGTTCCGATCCTAAAGACGGGGGATTCGACTGCTCGGGAGCGATGTATTTTGTGATGCGCAAGGCAGGACTCACTCCGCCACGGTCCTCGGCAGACCAATATCTTTGGCTGATAGAAAATCACAGGTTGATAGAAATTCCGGCTGATTTGAAAACGCTCGATCACCCTGTTTTGAAAAAGCTCCTCCCCGGCGACTTGTTATTCTGGGGCGGCACCTACGCGCCGACGGACGGCAGGAAGGTTAACATCACCCACGTCGCGATGTATCTCGGCCATGAAAAAAAGGACGCACGTCCGATAATGATTAACGCGACCGATGGCCGTTCCTATCGGGGAATCAAGGCGAACGGCTACGGCGTTTATGATCTCCAACTGCCGCGCGAGGGTAGCAAAGCAGTCTTCATGGGGTATGGCACGCCGCCGGGGATTTCTATCCGTTAGTTATGCCATGACATACTCCAGTAGCAGGCTCTGGATTGCGCAGTAGAACTTGGAACGCATGAAGGCCGCCCTCCGTTCGGGCGTCAGTGTTTCCTCAGCAACTGTTTCTCCGGGACCGAATTGAAAATGTTCTTCAATCGCGAGCCGCGCTTGGTTGAGCGAACTATACCATGGAAACACGTCATCGCGGGTGATCCAGATCGGACCCGGCCCGCCGTCGGCATGATAAATGGCGGACTCGATGGAGGCTCCTACTTCGGCGAGTTCGTCGTGGAATCCTTCGCGGAGATCTGGGACGACGTATTCCTCCCAATCCGCTCCGCCGGCCTCTTCGCTCACGAACGCGCCGAGGCGGCTTGCAAGGTCGGCCTCGCAACCGTTCGCATCGCCTAAGATGGATCGGAGCAACTCCCAATCGCTGGCATCCTCGGTGTCAATGCGGAGGCCGCCTTCGAGCGTGGGCATGGCTTTCATTCGGCTTTTTCCAAGGAGGTTTTTAATTGGTGGGCTTGGAGTTGCTGGACGTAGAACTCTGCTTTTTCTCGTTCGCCTGACCAAACAATCGAGCGACCTGACTTGTGAACCTGCATCATCAGGATGGTGGCCTTTTTCTCATCGTAACCGAAAATTTTCATCAGCACGAAGGTGACGTAGTGCATGAGATTCACAGGATCATCGTGGACGATCACGTTCCACGGAACATCGAGGGAGACCTGCTCCTCGGTGCGGGTGAGGGTTTCGGAATCGGCCATGATGTTAGACTTCGGCGGTTGCCGGTTCGGGAGCGTCCACCCATTTTCCGTGCTCGCGGATGAGGTCGGTGAGGCGTGCGACGGCTTCCGCCTCTGGAATGTTGAATTTCACGGCGGTCTTGCCGACGTAGAGGTTGATTTTGTTAGGTGCTCCGCCGACGTAGCCGAAATCCGCGTCCGCCATTTCGCCGGGACCATTGACGATGCAGCCCATGACGGCGATTCTAACACCCTTGAGGTGGCCGGTGGCGGCGCGGATTTTCTGGGTGGTGTGTTGAAGATTGAATAGTGTCCGGCCGCAGCTTGGACAGGCGACGTAATCGGTTTTGAAAATGCGGGTGCCTGCGGCTTGGAGGATATTATAGGCGAGCCTCAAGGATTGACCGGGTGCGGTTTCGCCCCTAACAAGTATAGCGTCGCCGATGCCGTCACAGAGGAGTGAGCCGATGTTCTGTGCGGCGGGTAGGAGAGCTTGGAGGAAATCCGTCTCGCTGACCGGCGGGTGAAGCGTGTCCTTCAACAGGATCGGGTGGCGCGGATCGACTTGGAAGGCAAGCTGACGGAACGCGTGGATGACTTCGAGATCCAGGCCATCTCTAACAGTAACGAGGCGGGGTTCCGTTTCGCTGTTGATGGAGGAAATGGCGGCTTCATCGCGCGGATCGATTTCAACGACGCCGGATTTTTCGACAATGATCTCGGGTTTGAAATCGCCCATGCCCGCGATCTTATGGGCTAGCAGGTTCCAACGTTCCTGAGTGGTGAAGACGCGGACTGTCTTATCACCACCGAGTTCGTGGCCCATCACGTTGAGCAAGGAACTGCCGCGTTTTTCATAGGAAAAAGGATCGTAGGAAGGGACAAAATCATCATTTCCCTTCACCGGCAGCGATGCCGTGTGCCTATTGAACGGCCCTGCCAGTGCCTGCGCTACCGGTATTTCATAAATGGCATCTTCCGTTAGAGAAACCCGAATCGTGTCGCCGATGCCATCCGCTAACAACGAGCCGATGCCGATAGCACTCTTGATCCGCCCGTCTTCGCCATCGCCCGCTTCGGTGACACCAAGGTGGATCGGATAGTTCCAGTCCGGGCCTTCCGCATCGAGGCGGGCAACTAACAGCCGGTAAGCTTCGATCATCACCTTGGGGTTGGACGCTTTCATCGAGAAAACGAAATTGTGGTAATCATTTTCCCGAGCCAGCCGGGCAAATTCCAAGGCGCTTTCACACATCCCGAGCGGCGTGTCGCCATAGCGGTTCATGATGCGGTCGGATAGAGAGCCGTGGTTCGTGCCGATCCGCATGGCACGGCCCAGATCTTTGCAAAGCAGCACCAAGGGCGTAAATTCCTCGCGGATGCGCTCAAGTTCTTCGGCGTATTGCGAATCGCTATATTCGCGGATCTCAAACTTTTTCTTGTCCACGAAATTTCCCGGATTCACCCGGACCTTTTCCACCCATTTCGCGGCTTCGAGCGCGGCGTCGGGTTTGAAATGGATGTCGGCCACGAGGGGCACATGGCACCCGGCGGCGCGGACTTCGCGGGCGATGTTTTCGAGGTTCGCCGCGTAAATTCTCGTTTGCGCGGTGATCCTCACAATTTCACATCCTGCCTCGGCCAAGCCTAACACTTCTGCCACGCAAGCTGCCGTATCTCGCGTATCGGAGGTGATCATCGACTGCACACGGATCGGGTGATGACCGCCCACGCCGACATTCCCAACCATCACCTCGCGGGTCGCTCGGCGGGAGTAGCGCAGCAAGTCGGGGCAGTATTGCAATGGTGCGGTCGAATTCATTTCCAAAGGGGATATAAACGACAATTAGCGCTCCGGCAACGATTGCGTGTATCACGAAAAATCCCTCGCCCGATTCCGGTTCTCATGCAAAGCATATTCCCATGGCTCGGAAAACACGACTCGCGACCGCATTCACCTTGCTCCTCTTGGCGGTCTCCGCCGCTGCGGAAAGCTTCATCCGGGTGGACGAGGATGAGTCAGCGGCACGCCTTCAAACCGCCATCACCCGTTATGAAAAGGACGGTGCAAGCGTCGAGCTCATCGGCGCCATTCACATCGCGGACAAGGCCTATTACCGGAACCTCAGCACCCGCTTCGCCAGCTACGACTCGCTGCTTTTTGAAATGATCGGCGGTGAGAAATATGCTGCCATTAAAAAGCCGGAGTTGCCCGCCGAGGCTCCCGCCAAAAAGGAAAAGAACCTTGCCGGACTTCACCAGATATATGACATGGTCGCCCACTATCTCGATCTATCAGGTCAGAGTGATTCCATAGACTACACCACCAAGAATTTCATCCACGCGGATCTAACGAACGCCGAGTTCAACCGGATGCAAGCAGAGCGTCACGAGTCGCTGCTCGGCTTCGCCATCAAAGCCTCAAGGGCCAATCGCGAAGCTGCGAAACAACCGGACACTGCGAAGCTTCTCCATGCGATGATTTCTGGCAGCTCCAATCTCGTGAAACTCGAAATCGTCCACACACTTGGCCAAGCCGACGACCAGATCGCGGCCTTGTCCGGTGAGAGCGTGATCATCACCGACCGCAACAACCGCTGCCTTGATGTGATGAAAAGCGAGCTGGCCGCTGGTCACAAAAACCTCGGCATATTCTACGGTGCCGCCCATTTTCCGGACATGGAAAAGCGTTTGCTGGATCTCGGCTTCAAGCGGACCAAGCAGGAATGGCTAACAGCTTGGAACATTCCGAAAGCCGTGGAAGAGCCTGCGGTCGAATTGGAAAATGCCCCCTGAGAATTTACCGGGCCTTTACGGACAGTCCGCACGGATTCGGGTAAATAGGAGGCGTCATGAAAACCAAACGCATCCTCATCCTCGGAATTCTATCAGCCTTCCAGCTCCACGCCGAACCGGCCAAAGATGCACCCCGGGTCGATCCCGCGCCGTCCAAGGACAAGGTCCAGATCGCTCTCCTGATCGACACCTCCAACAGCATGGATGGCCTGATCGACCAGACTCGCACCCAGCTCTGGAAAGTCGTCAACACATTCGTCGATGCCCGGCGTGATGGGATCGCCCCTTTCGTCGAGGTCGCCCTCTATGAATATGGCAACAACTCGCTGAATGTCGCTAACAACTACATCCGCCTCGTCGAACCCATGACCCGCGATATGGACCAGCTTAGTCGACAGCTTTTCGCGCTCAAGACCAACGGCGGCGAGGAATACTGCGGCGCGGTCATCCAGCGCGCGCTCGCCGACCTTTCATGGGATCCTTCGGAAAAAACCTACAAGGCCATTTTCATCGCTGGCAACGAACCATTCACGCAGGGTCCGGTCGATCCTCGCCAAGCGTGTAAGGACGCCTTGGCAAAGCACATCATCGTGAACACCGTCCATTGCGGATCGCGCAACGACGGCATCGCTGGTTCGTGGCACGATGGCGCGGCGCTGGCTGAAGGAAAATTCATGGTGATCGACCAAGACCGAGCGGTCGCGCACATCGAGGCGCCGCAGGACAAGGAGATTTCCGATCTGGGCATCAAACTCAACAAAACTTATCTCGGCTATGGCAACAAACGCGAGGAAGCCGCAGTAAGCCAAGCCACCGCCGATAAGGACGCGCTGGCCAACGCGAAGGCAGGCTCGGCAGTCGAGCGCGCCGTTTGTAAATCCAACGCCAGTTATTACAACGGCTCGTGGGATCTCGTGGACGCGCTCCGCGACAAAAAAGTTGATCCCGCGAAAATGGCGGCTGAGGATCTGCCCGCAGAAATGCGCTCGCTCAAACCGGAAGCCCGCGCGGAATTTATCGAGAAGGCTGCCAAGGAACGCGCTTCGATTCAGAATCGTATCAACGAACTCAACGTCCAACGCGAAGCCCACGTCGCGACAGAGCTGAAAAACCAAGCCGCGTCCGGCACGCAAACGCTGGATCAAGCCTTGGTCGAAACCACCCGGTCCCAAGCATCCGCCTTGGGATACGAGTTCAACAAGTAAATTCATTAAACTCCTTCCCGCGCTCCGCCGCTCGATGTGAAAACCACCAGAATTCCATTTGAAGGAACCGCCGTGCGGAAATAACGTCCCCTTCGTCAATAATACTGCCTCCTCACGCCATGTCGGAAATCACCATCCTCGTCATCGAAGACGATCCCGCCGTCCGCCGCGGGATCGTCGATGTGCTGGAGTACGCCGGTTATCGTACTTTGGAAGCACCGGACGGGCACATCGGCATGGACCTCGCGTTGAAGGCAAATTACCGGCTACTTCTGCTAGATCTCGTGATGCCTGGTCCCTCGGGATTCCAGATTCTCGAAGCCCTGAAACGCAAACGGCCCGGCCAGGCAGTCATCATTCTATCAGCGCGGGGCGAGGAAAACGACCGGGTCCGCGGCCTCACCACGGGTGCCGACGACTATGTGGTGAAACCGTTCAGCATGAAGGAGTTGTTAGCCCGCGTGGATGCCGTGTTGCGCCGGACCTGCGAACGGACCGCACCCGCCGACAGCCGCCCGATCCCAGGTGGAACCGTCGATTTCAAGGAACGCGCCCTCATTTTTGCCGATGGCAGCCGTGAGGATCTCTCCGAACGCGAGAGTGATTTGCTCCGTTACCTGCTAGATTCCCAAGGCCGGATCATCAGTCGCGAGGAAATCCTCCGCAACCTTTGGGACCTCGATCCCGACCGCACCGAGACCCGCACCATCGACATGCACATCATGCACCTCCGCACGAAACTTGGCGACAAGGATCAATCCCTGCTCGCGACCGTGCGGGGAAAGGGTTACCGTTGGACGTCATGAAAACGTCGCGCAGCCATTTCAGGGAGCGTGGGCATCTTGCCCACGAGATTTCACCATCCAACCCGGCAAATGGGCAAGATGCCCACTCTCCTTGAGCGATGAAATTTTCCCGCAGCCTGCTCATCTGGGTGACCCTTGCGCTCTGCGGTGTGATGGTGTTAGGAGCCATGAGCTGGCTGACACGCGGCGTCCTCGCATCGGAAAAAGAACGTGCGGGGGCCGAGTCCCGCGCCGACCTGGAAGAGCGGACGCGCTTGGCGCTGTGGCGCATGGACTCGGTCGGCGCGGCCATCGTCGCCGGGGAGAACCGCCATCCTCCGGCGGATTATGAGGCCGATGTGTCGGCATTTCCCCCGGCTAAAGATGCGGTAGTAAAGCTGCATTTTGAAATACGCGAAAAAGGGCCGTTGATTTCCCCGGAGGGTAAAAGCAATGCCGCAACCGCCGCCCAACTCGTCACCCTGAAAAATTTGTTAGGGACGGCGCCGCTGCCAGGCGCTGAATGGATGCTTCTCAAGTGTGCTGCGGATGCGAGCGAGAGTGCATGGAACGCGGTGCCCAAGGACGAACCCTTGAAAAAATCGGAGAACGCTCTTTTGCGGCAGACCAGAGGCGCTTCGCAGGCCCGCTCCCAGCAGGACTACCAGGCGAATTTCAACGGCAGCGAAAAAGCCCAGCGAGCGAAGACCATCGAAGAAACCGTCGCGAACTCATACGACGGCACCGCAGCGCAATCAGCCGAAGCCCCTCCGCCCGGGGAGCAGTTGTCGAGGACTATCACCGATCTCGGCACGATGCGCGCGGTATGGATCGGCGGTGAATTGTTTCTCCTGCGCCAACTCACGGTATCCATCTCGGGCAAAGTGGAAAAAGGCATCCAAGGCGTGTGGCTTGATCCGCAAGGATTGAAGACACGCCTGCTTGCCGAAGTGCGCGACCTTCTTCCCACCTCCGATCTGGCGACCACCACGGGTTCCGCTGAAGATCCGCTGGCCTTGGTGTCATTCCCCTTCCGCCTCTCCCGCAATGAAACTCTGCCCACGGGCGCGGATAGGATCAACGCGCCGCTCATCGTCGGTTGGGCCGCTGTGCTGCTCGCGCTTCTAACCGCATCCATGCTCGTCCACGGTGTCATGCGTCTCAGCGAGCGTCGGGCCTCGTTTGTTTCCGCCGTCACCCACGAACTCCGCACGCCGCTTACTACCTTCCGCCTCTACTCGGACATGCTGGAAAGCGGCGCGGTAAAACCCGAAAAACGCGGCGAATATCTGCGGGTGCTTTCGCGCGAGGCGGACCGGCTTTCTCACTTGGTCGAGAACGTCCTCTCGTTTTCCAAAATCGAACGCGGCAGCGCCCGCTCCATTGTCCGGGAAACAAGCATCTCCCGTTTGTTAGAGCCGATGCGTGAGCGCCTGGAAGCCCGCTTGGCGACCGCTGGATTGACCCTGGAAATGGACACCACTTGCGCTCGCCCCGTCCGCGTGGACACCGCCGCCGTGGAGCATATCCTTTTCAACCTCATCGATAACGCCGCAAAATACGCCGCCGCAGGTGATCCGCCGCAAGTCGAAATCCGCTCACTAACAGCCGGCCGGAATGTGGAAATCATTATCACCGATCATGGCCCCGGTATTCCTCTATCAGAGCGTCGCCGGATTTTTCATGCCTTCCACAAATCCGCCCGCGAAGCCGCCGAAAGTCGCCCTGGCGTCGGCCTTGGTCTCGCACTTTCCCGCCGCCTCGCGAAGTCGTTAGGCGGCGGGTTGGAGTGTGTGGATTCCGCTCAGGGGGCCTGTTTTATCCTGCGTTTACCTTGCGTGTAGGAGCATTCTATGACGCCGGTGCCGTATCTGACTCACTTGTCCGGATGTGCTGCTAGATAAGCCTTCACGTCCTTGGTAACAATCAACTCGCCCTTCATGATGGCCCAGTGGCCGGGGAAGGTGCAGAGGTATTGGCAAACGCCCTCGGTGGTGGGGGCGGTGATTTTGATGGTCTCCTTTTGGCCGGCCTCAACGAGTTTCGTGGCGTCGATGATGCGCGCGTCGTTCTCTAGCAGATAAGCGCGGCCTTTGCTATCGAGCTTGGTGGGAGCTTGGGTCTGCACGGCTTCTGCGATGGCCTGCATGGCTCCCGGCTGGACGAAAACGAGGTTGTGAGGCATGGCGTCCGGGTTTTCAAAATTCACGACGAAGGGTTTCCCAGCTTCCACGACAAGGCGTGGCGTGTCGTAGCGGAGTTGCTCGCGGACGGTTTTGATCGTGAAGACTTTCACATCCAGGCCACCCAG
>JANYFB010000348.1 GCA_025362955.1 Akkermansiaceae bacterium | reverse complement strand
ATCATGAGCCATAACAAAACGCTGGCGGCGCAACTCTACTCAGAATTCAAGAATTTTTTTCCCCACAATGCCGTGGAGTATTTCGTTTCGTATTTCGATTACTATCAGCCGGAAGCCTATATTCCTCGGAGTGATACCTATATTGAAAAAGACTCTTCGATTAACGATGAGATTGAGCGGCTGCGCTTGAGCACGATGGGTTCCTTACTAACAAGACAAGATACAATTGTCGTGGCGTCGGTATCTTGTATCTATGGCTTAGGTTCGCCGGAGGATTACGCGAACATGATGGTGCCAGTGTGGGTGGGCCAAAAGCTGACGCGGGAGGAATTTCTGAATTCGCTAGTCGGGATGATGTTCGAGCGGAATGACATCGCATTTGGCCGGGGGAAATTCCGAGTGCGCGGAGATGTGGTTGAGGTGCATCCGGCCTATCTGGATGAAACGGCCATCCGGGTAGAATTTTTCGATGACGAAGTGGAGCGCATCACCAGTGTCCACACGCTAACAGGTCACTCCATCGACCGGCTGGAAACTCACACATTTTTTCCTGCGAAGCAATTTGTGACACCTGGCGACAAGATGAAGCGGGCCACGATCGCGATCCGCCAAGAGGCGAACGAGCAGGTGACGATGTTTGAGAAGGAGGGAAAATTGATCGAAGCGCAGCGGCTAAGGATGCGGACGGATTATGATTTGGAAATGATGGCGGAGATGGGATTCTGCCAGGGAATCGAGAATTACTCGCGCCACATCACGGGGCGCGAACCGGGGGCGCGGCCTTACACGTTGCTGGACTTCTTTCCTCGGGATTTCTTACTGTTAGTCGATGAAAGCCACGCCACAATCCCACAGGTGGGAGGCATGTATGAGGGCGATAAGAGCCGCAAGACAGTTCTGGTAGAGCATGGATTCCGCCTGCCGAGTGCATTGGACAACCGACCTCTGCGCTTCGAGGAATTCATGCAGATGACCGGCCAGCGGGTGTATGTTTCGGCGACGCCGGGGCCGTTTGAAATCGTAAATTCCCGTCCAGAAAACAAGGCCTATATTGCCGTAAAATCGAAAGGCCCGGATGGTAGGGATGTGGTGATGTTTGATTTCAAAAAACTCCGCGTGCAAGCCAGCGGAAACGAAGAACCGGTGGAAAAATTCGATCCCACCCGGCGCGGCACCCCGCTGGTGGTCGAGCAAATTATCCGACCCACGGGTTTGCTTGATCCGGTGTTGATTCTTCGACCATTGAAAGGTCAGATCGACGAGACCATCGAGCTTTGCCGCCAGCGCGTCGAGCGGCATGAACGAGTGTTAGTCACCACCCTGACAAAGAAAACGGCGGAAGATCTGGCAGAATATCTGCAAGGTACCGGGCTTAAATGCCGCTACCTCCACTCGGACATCGACGCCGTGGAGCGGGTCGAAATTTTGCGCCAACTCCGGGCGGCAACTTTCGACATTCTGATAGGAATCAACCTGCTGCGGGAAGGGCTGGATCTACCGGAAGTTTCGCTGGTTTGCATCCTCGATGCGGACAAGGAAGGTTTCCTCCGCAACGAGACTTCCATGATCCAAACGGCAGGCCGGGCCGCTCGGCACATCGGTGGCGAGTGTGTACTTTTTTGCGATAAGATCACGGACTCGATTCAGGCTCTCATCGACATCACGGAATACCGGCGCAGCCGCCAGCAGGCGCACAACGAAAAATATGGCATCACTCCGCAAAGTGTAAAACGGGCGCTCCAACACAGCCTCCATACCCACGAAAACGTGCGGGAACACGCGGACAAATTGAACAGTTCTCTAGTCGCAGATGACGTGGGAATCTATGACAAATTACGGGTCATTTCCGAGATGGAGGAGGAAATGCGGGAGGCCTCGTCGCGTCTGGAATTCGAGCGGGCGGCGCATCTCCGCGATCAGATCGCCGCCTTAAAAGATGACCGATCCGCCGCGCCGAGGACGCCAGTGAAATACCCCACAGGAAAAAAGGGCAGCTCGCGGAAATGAGCGCGTCCTTGACCCGATGCAGTCATTCTGTTATTAGCCACCGCATGTTCAGCCCGAAACCTGCCCGGCCCTATTTCGATTCATGGCTGCGCCGGACAGGCCGCCAGTTCGCGGTGAGCGGCCGACTTACACAAACGGCGGTGGCCCTTGCTGCCGAGGATGGCGGGTCGGTGGACGAATGGCGGACTCGTTTGCGTTGCTTGTTAGGCGGCGATGATGTGCCATCGCTTGACCTCCTAACGAAAATCGATGCCCTGTTAGCCGCGCCATCCAAAATATCATCCTGCGGTGATTTCCAAGGGACTTTGTTTTAACGCAGGAATGCCGATGTGTTGATGCGGACGGCAGGGATTGTTTCATCCGCTCGGAACCCAATTTTTCTTGGCACGGATTTTGCAGTGTCGCGCTGCGGGGCCCCAAGTTAGATAGGATAATCTCATGCGATTTAGAAGATCGTATTTTTCAATGCATCGATTTCGTACAAAATCCATCATCACCCGTTTCAGGTTTACCGCATTTCTTTTCTGCGTGAATTGTCTGCTAGTCCCGATCGTAGGGGGGCTTTTGATTGAATCTTTCGTCATCGAGAATCATCAGTTGACGATCCTTGCCATCGGACTTGGCGGCGGGACGAGTCTTGCAATGATAAGCCAATGGATTATAGCAGAGCGGACACGCTGCCCTTTGTGTCTGACTCCGGTGCTTGCAGCCAAAGGCTGTGCGAAACACAGAAATGCCCGCACATTTCTCGGCAGTCATCGCCTGAGAGTCGCGCTGGCGATCTTGTTGCGGGGACGGTTTCACTGCCCATATTGTCATGAACCCAGCGCCATGGAAGTGCGGAAGCGACAACCGGGAAGTTGGCCGAAAAATTATTGAAAATTTCCCCCGATTCGCGGGATTGACAGACTTGACCGATCCGTCGAGCTTCCGCGGATGAATTTCATTACGAAATCCCTGCGAGCCATGATCCCGACCGCGGCTGGGCTGGTCCTAGCAATCTCAACCACCGCTCAAGCCGAACCCACCATGCCCGAAACCCCATCCGACGTCCAAGCCCCGCCCGCCGATGCAGCAAAAACCGCATCAGGCCTTGCCTCAAAAATTCTGCAAGCAGGCAAAGGCGACAAACATCCAGCCGCCGCCGACACGGTGACCGTGCATTATTCCGGTTGGACCACCGACGGAAAACTTTTCGATAGCTCGGTGAAACGCGGCCAACCTGCTAGTTTCCCACTTGGCAACGTGATCAAGGGCTGGACCGAGGGCGTCCAACTCATGGTTGAGGGCGAAAAACGCCGCTTTTGGATTCCCGCTGGCCTCGCCTATGGGGAAAATCCCGGCGGTGGACGACCTGGCGGCTTGCTCGTGTTCGATGTCGAATTGCTCGCCATCAAACAAGCGCCCAAACCGCCTGCAGTTCCGGAGGATGTGGCCGCCGCTCCCGAAAGTGCGGAAAAAACCGCTTCCGGCATCGCCTCGCGCGTCCTCGCCAAAGGGACCGGCGCCACTCACCCGCAGGCGACCGATCAAGTGAAAGTCCATTACTCCGGTTGGACTCTCGACGGCAAACTCTTCGACAGCTCCGTCATGCGGAACGAACCTGCTGTTTTCCCCCTGAACGGAGTGATTGCCGGCTGGACCGAAGGCGTGCAATTGATGGTGGAAGGTGAAAAACGGCGCTTCTGGATTCCAGCCGCTCTCGCTTACGGTGAAAATCCAGGCGGTGGTCGTCCCGGCGGCACGCTGGTCTTCGATGTGGAGCTCCTGCAGATCCTCAAATGATCCTTCTCCGGTACTGCCTTTTTACCGCTGCCATCACGCTCGGAATCTCCTCGTGCACCCCACAGGCACACGAGGCCGAGAGGCAAAAAGCAACCGCTGTGGTGAGAAAGCCGAAACCTGTCCTCATGAACGGGCGGGGCAAAGTTACCTCCATCAGCCTAACGGAACTATTCACTCTCCAACAATCTGGAAAGGTTCTGATCTATGATGCCCGCCCCGGATTCTTCTACGCCCTTGGCCATTTGCCGGGAGCGATCAGTCTGCCCAAGGAAGAGGGCGACGACGGCATTCTAAAACACGAGGCGGAAATCAAAGCCGCCATCGCTGCGAAAAAGCCCGTCGTCGTTTATTGCACGAACCTGCTTTGCCCCGATGCACGGACCGTGGCCAACCATCTAGCTGGCTTCGGCTACTCCAGCTCCGTCCTCACCGGCGGATGGGATTCTTGGAAAGAAGCAGACCTCCCCACCGAATAGACTTTAACATTTAACTCCTAACATACATACTACTGTGACTTCCTTTCCTAACGTTACTGTCGATTCCAAGGCCAATGTCTATTTCGATGGCCGCGTCATTTCCCACACCATCCATTTCAGCGATGGCACCAAGAAAACCCTCGGCCTGATCTATCCCGGAAAATTCCACTTTGGCACCGCCGCTCCCGAGCGGATGGAAATTATTGCCGGCTCCTGTGAGGTTGTCATGGACGGTACTTCTGATGTCCTCCCCATCGTCGCAGGTGCGGCCTTCGACGTTCCAGGAAACAATGGCTTCACGATCAAAGTGGACGACGGAATTTGCGAATACATCTGTTCGTTCCTTCCCACCTAATGTTGCTGGCCCGGTTCATCGGAAAATCTTTCCTCCTGGTCACGGCATTCGTTGCCATGGCCTCCTGCGGCATCCGGCTGCCGGACGCTCCCGCCCTGACCTACCGAGCAACAACGAGCGTCCCCGTTTCTAACGTCAAGGGCCAGGACCCCGACGTCCTCATCTGGATGATCGCCGATGATTTCCACACCGGAATGGTTTTTCCCTATGCCTGGCTGATAGAATCCGGTTTCATCCCGCCGAAGGGATTCGGCACCCCGCAATACGTCACTCTGAGTTGGGGGAACCGCACCGCCTACGTGGAAAAAGGCCTGCACACTCCCTGGAAATTTTTCTGCGCCCTCTTCACCCCGTCACCTTCCGTGATGGAGCTGATCCCAGCGAACTATTACATCGTGGAAGTCTGCCCCCACCAACGGATCTGGCGGAAACTCGTCGCCCGCAGACATGGCAGGGATCTCGCCGCATTCCTCAACGATTGCAGCACCCATGGCCCGGACGGTCGACCGATCGTCTGCGGCACCTCGAGCTGGGGCGGCGGAGTTCTGTTGGAATCTCGCCACATCTATTTCATTCCCCGCGTCTGCAATATCTGGACCGGGCAAGTGATCGAGTCGCTCGGCGGCAAGGTCAATCCATGGCTCGCCATGACCGCAAACGGCCTCATCCGCCAAGCGGAAAAGCCGCCGAATGATTTTGAACAGATCTGGTGGGGCGGCGGACTCGCACCTGGCAACCGATGAAGCGGTGACCCTCCCCTGAAGGATTGAATAGGTAGGAAGCTGGAACCCGCTGGCGATTCCTATTTCTTCAAAATCGACCCCGCTGTGATGCGGGTGCGCTCATCCTGGCTTTCCTTGAGACGCTCGGCGGCGGCTTGTACGTCCTTGGCGGAAACGAGGTCCGGCACCTGCTCGCTCAGGCGATGCAGGCTTATGAGCGCGGTGCTGAGAGTCTGCGGATCGTTCTTTTCCAAAGTCTGCCAGATGTAGTCCGCACCGTCCTTGCCGATTACTCCACTGGTCATCAAATGGGAAATGTGCTGCACGCTGTAGTCCCGCATCGCGGCGGGCGCATTGGAATCCACAGCGATCGTCTTCAAATCTGCGAACGCCGTTTCCGGCATGTCCTGGCGTAAAGCGGTCATCAATTCGTCGCCGATCCAGTTCCGATAGCTCTCCGGCCAGCCAAGCAAATCCTTGCCTCGGAGGAATTCCATCAATTGATCCCGGTTCACCTCGAAGCGATCCCCAGAGCGCAAGGCGTTCACCAGCAAATTCGCCGCGCCCTTCCAATCCTCGGACTTGATGGATCGCGGCCCCTTCCCCCTATCTCCTACCGCTGATGGCTTCGAGGCCGATGAAAGGACTCCGCCACGGATGAGAATGTCATCGTCTGTAAGCGATAGATGCGAGGTGGAAGCCGGAATGACTGGCCCAAGGGCACTCGCTTCCAAGCCTTTCTCATCCACATCACGCGCTGGCAATTCCAACGCCCTTGTTACCGATGGCGGCTCGTTATCAAAATGGGTCGATTTCTGCTTCAGCCCTGCCCGAGAACGAGAATCCCGCCGAGAACCCACAGCAGGATTGCCTCCGGATGCCATCCCCGGCTTAGCCGCTGGATCCGTTCCGCTCTTAATCTGAAAAACCCATGCGCCCGCCAAAATGAAACAGGTAATTCCAGCGACACACTTTAAATGCTTTTTCTTCATGATATCTCGTGACTCAACCCATGCCTTCCGGTTGCCTGTCACTGCTTGTTTGCCGGGACTGAACCTATCGGGTTAGTTATCTGAAATCTTATTGCTTGAGAAATGCTGGAGAAGTTCCCATCCGGGCCTGTAGACATACACTTTGTATTTTGTATAGGACAAATGTTGAGCTACGTCCTCCGCATTTCCGCATGTCTTGCTGTAACAATACAAAATTAATTTCGTTTTATTTTTTGATTTAAGAAGGGACATCACCTTGTTCGGGGAACTCTTGACAGTTTCTAAAGTTAAATTCTCTGAACAATCAAGTCTCAATCTCGAAAACGATTTTTCATCCCTGCAGTCTAGCAACAAACTATCTTTCCAAGATAAAAAACTTAGATCCGAATCTTCTAGGATAATAACACTGTGTTGTGGTTCTAAGTTAACGTTTTCCCCTAAATTTTTTTCTTTTTTGCTGCAGCACAGGAAAAGTAGAGACGCTGCGGCGAAAAGCGTCAATCTGAAACCAAAATCTAAAATTTTAATCATATATAGCGATTTAAATACGAGCACCAAACCAAAATCTACATCTTTCCATAGAGTAATCGTAGCGTAAAGTGATGCCCAGTCCCCTAGAATCTTAATCGTCTCCGATATAAATCATCCATTTTTCTTTTGGTTTTATTTTCCCAGCCCAGATTAAACATAAAAAAAATGTCCCCACCAGAAACGGCGTAACAAAAAATGCTCCGAGAATCCATATTCCACTGATAAATAGATTGATAGCAAAAGGAACACCTCCAAGACATATCAAATAAATCCCAATTACATTAACCCAGAATTTAACTCTCCAACTCATTTGTTAATTATATTTTCAGAGATTTTTGGGTCGAGTGCTGGCATGGCATTCCAAAACTGCACTATCCAATAATGTGGCGATCCTCCTTTTGGGTAGCTAATATTGCTGAAGACAAGCTTGGGATCCATTTCCTCGTTTGTTATTTCAGCTTGCATCACAATTTGAGCACTCATTCCCTCGTTAATATGAAGGAATACAGTAGATGGATGTCCAACACCTTTTTTGATAACCGCTCTAGCTCGAATTGCTTTAAGACCTTCAAACCATCGCAAAAATCCTGATTTTGACTTCTCATCAGCCATCATTGAATCAAATCGCGCCTTCGAATCATCATCGTAGAATCCACGCAAAGTTGCAATATCACCCTTTGTTTGAACAAACTTAGTAAGCATTTGATTTATCTTGTCATCTTTCTGGAGAACTCGGAACTCACCGGTAACGGAAACAGAAAAATTAAAGTCTGCTCCCGAAAAAGTCACCGTATTTGCCGATAAAGCCGGTGCTGAACCAATGCCACATATGATTAAAACGGCAATTTTTTTAATGTAATTATGCGCATTCATGAAGACCTGCAATTTCGTAGGTTGTAGTACCAAACGGAGTTAGTAAAACTGCGTTAACGACGCCATCCAAACATACCCGTTTCCACGTTAGTCCAGACTCTTCGCACCATACCGCCGTTCCCTTGACTGTGGCCTTTCCCTCAATACCACCGCTTATCCAGCCCGATAAAATGGTTAGACCGCCACCCAATGAGACATCTCCCGACACAGTTCCATTGGCACAAAGTTTATTGTAGGGAAGATTACAAATTTGCTCGGAAGAACCGCTTAGCTCGAAACCTACACCGGCGCTTGCTGATATATATGCACCTCCAACGCCAGGAATCGAAAGCCCCGGTAAGGGGAGTTCGCCCGTCTTAACTCCCGCATTAGCCTTGCCTCCAATCGATCCCTTATTGATGGTTGTCGGTCCCGTGTCATTACTTGAGCAGCAACCACTCTTTGTGAATGTTTTGAAAGTAATCTCCCCGTTCACATAGGGTTTGGGGACGGCCGGAATAAACTTCAGAGAATTCTCGATCAATTCACCTATCCGCTTGAAGTCAATTTTATGCTGCGCCACTCCTGCCCATTGGACATCCGACATTGGAGGAGCGCAATCGGTCGGTGGATTTGCTGCATTTCCTGCTGATATCAAGCTTATGCTTACTAATGGTATTAATTGATGTGTTTTCATAAATTTATCGCAATTATTTGCTTAGTATATAAGAGATACTTGGTTAATACCCTGATATACTCTAAACCTATGGCAGTTGGAATGCGCTCCAACAGTCTTCACAAATTGCAATACGTGTGTGTCGTTTTCAAGGAAATTGACGCTGGTTATATCTTTGATTGTGGACCCATCAAAATATGTGACACCGCCGATAATAATCTCGCAACGCACTTTGACATCCACCAAGTTGCCATAGGCTACGACAGGCATATCAATTAGTTGGTTCACACCCAAAAGCCCGACTCGAATATTTCCGGTAAGATCACTACTTCTGATGCTCACGCTGTTCACTAGACTACAGCCAAGGATATGACCTGTTGACGATCTCGCTAAGATTGGCTGCCCTGTAGGTATGAAAGTGGCAATTGTGTAAGCGTTGCCTGCCGATTCCTGCCAACGGGTGGTTTGGTTGTCGAATTGTAAGGTTGCACCAGCGGGGAGGGCGGGATGTGTCCAGAGGCGGGGATAACCTACGACGCAGAGCGGGGACTCGATGTTCACCTTGGGTAGAACGGTAACGGCGATGGTTCGGTTGGTCACGAGGGCATCTGTGCCGGTGTGGGCGAGCTGGATGGTAGTTGTGCCGGGGGTGTTGAAAATGACTTGGCTGGGTTGGTCTGCTGTTTGATCGTAAGTCTGGCCATTGGTGGTAAGGGTGTAGCTTTCCAGACTGGCGTTTTCCGCGTTCTGATAAGCCGTTAGAAGAAGGCTATCTCCTTGGCGGAGGGTGATGGCGGATTCCTGGAGGAGGTTAGAGGGCAGCCATTGGGCGGTGGCGGCCTGGCTTACGGCTCCGTTTTCAAAGGAAAAGTTGAGGGTGCTGGCTGAGCCGGATGTGAGGGAGACTTCGGTGAAAAAACGCCCGTTTGGGGCTTGCTTCACGCTAATGCCGTTGGTGTTGATGAGATCGAAATATTTGGCATTTCCTTCCACAGTGGCAGGGCTGGTCTTGCTGAGGATGGCGGTGGAGTCGAAGCCGTTGGTGGCGTGCATTCGGATGTCCACCCAATCCGGGGTGCCGTTAGCGTTGGAGTCTGTGCCGCCAGCGGTAAGGATTTGGAGGCTGTCGATGGAGACGCGCCGGAAGTTATAGGAGTTATCTACGAAGAGTTCTAGATTGTAGGTTTCTCCGGCGTTGAGCCAAGGGCTGAGGACGGCGAGGGTGGCACTGCCATTAGGGAGAATGTTGAGAGTCTTATAGGCGATGCGCTTGCCGTTGATTTTAAGATCGAATTCGTATTGCTCGCTCTTTGCTCCATCGGCAACAGAGGTGATGGCGAATTTGAGGGCATGAATGCCGCTGGCGGTGACGGTGACGGGGTAGGTGACGCTGCCACGGCGGCAGTTCTGCAATGCTTTACCACCAGTTTTGATCCACTCGCCGAAGTTGGCCGTGTAGGCATCGCCAGTGAGAGTGGCGACGGGGGTGAAGGGGCCGATGTCGTTGGCAAGGGTCGCGCTGTCGAAGAAGTTGGCTTCGTCGTAGTCGCTCACGCCGTCGCCATCGCTATCGGCGAGATTGGACTTGGTGTTGAGCTTTTGTTCCTCACCGTTGGTGAGGCCGTCGTTATCGCGGTCGCCGTAGAGGCCGTCTGTGGAACCGGGGGATTTGCCATCCTCGATGATGCTGAGGCCGTTGGCGAGTTCGTAGTCGTCCTTCAGATAGTCATCGTCCTGATCGTTGGCTTCTCCGCTGTAGGAGGAGAGATATGGAGTAGGGATGAGCTGGCGGGTCCCGCCGGGAGGCTTCCATGCGACCGAGACCATCGAGCCGCCGATGCCTTCCTTGTGCCACATTTCAAAGTAGTATTTTTGCCCAGCGGTGAGGGTGACGAGACGAGATTTCTGGGAGAGATCAATGTCGTAGTTTTCCCCCCAACTGAGGACTTTGTTATCGAGGATAAGCGCCCGGTCAAACTTGGAGGCTGAGGTGGAGAGGAACATGTCCACATCCGAGTCGGCGGCGCCCCAGAATTGATAGGCTCCGGTAACGGGAGCGGTGATGAACCCGCGCACGCGGCGGACGTATTGCTCACCGTGGGCGAATGCCTGGGTGGTGGTGATGTTTGCGATGAAATCCGGATCGTGAGTGAAGGCGGCTTTGTAACCGGCGGCGGTTAGATTATCTCCGGGGATATTGTGCCAGATCTCATCCACGAGTACGCCGGGAACGCTACTTTTAACGGATGGATCGGAATTGGCGCGGATTTCAGTGAGATTGTTGATATTGTCATTATCGAAATCACCGACAGCATCGCTGGGGTCTGCGGGATTGAGACCGTAAGCCAGCTCCATGGCATCTGGCATGGAGTCATCGTCCTTGTCATCGGTGAGGGCGGGATCGTAGCCGCTCATGACATCCGCAGGAATGAGGGTACGTTGGCCGCGCTGAGCAATTCCAGCGCTTTGACGGCCCCACACATTGATCTCGGCAATGTGGAGGTAATTATTGCCAGCGCGATTGAGGCCGAGGAGCTCTACCTTGACCTTCCGCCCGGAGACGGCGGTAGGAAGCTCCCACCGCAGGGCTCCTCGGACATTGCCGATGGAAGGATAATAATCTTGGGAAAGGAGAACTGCATTGGCGGCATCAAGAATGGAGACCCGGAAGTTCGAGAGGCGGTTTTGGCAATTTGCGTCCTGACGGTTGATGAGCTCCACGGTATCGATGAGGCGGTCGGTGCCTAGATCGGTGATGAGGGCAGAGCTGGGGCTGTCCGCCGTGTGATTGAAGGTGGCGGTATTTCCGTCGATCGCATTGGAGGCCGGGTAGTTGCTAGAAAAGGCGGTATTTTGGCTGGCGGTGGCTCCGGCTTCATGGGACCAATTCCGCTGGAGCGTGCCGGGGCCGAAGGCGCGCAGCTCGCCAAGCGAGAGGTAGCAGGAATTGTCCCGGCTGAGGCCGAGAAACTGGACTTTCACCCTGCGGGCGGCAATGGTGGCGGGCAGCGTCCACGTTTCTGACGCCCCTACGGAGCCAGTGGTTTCGTAGTAGCATTTCTCGGCGAGGATGGTGCCTGCTGCATCCTCCACGGTGACGCGGAAATTCGAGAGACGGTTCCGGCAGGCGTCCTGGCGGTTGATGAGTTCCACCCGGGAAATCAGGCGATCTTGGCGAAAATCCGCAGTGAGGGAGGAGGCGGCCACGTTATTGGTGTGGGAGAAGGTGGCCGGATTTTCATCAATGGCGTTGCTGGCGGGATAGCTGCCATAGGTGGACGACTGGCTGGCGATACCGCCGTTGGCCATGGCTGCCCAGTTGGTTTCCACGGATGAATTGGTTTCCTGCAAGGCCCAAGAGACCGACGCATGATCAAAACCACCGCCCTCCTTGTGCAGAAGCTCGATGTAATAAGTCTGTCCAGCCAGAAGGTAGCGAGAAACGGAACGCTGGGAGAAGGATTCATCAAAGGAATTCAAAGCCGTCCATGTGGCGGAAGATGCGATGGCCCGAGCTGTCCATTTGGATGAATCCGGGGAAATCGACAAGCGGGTTTCGTCATCCCCGCTCACCCAAAAGGTATAGAGTCCGCTGATGGCTGGAGTGATGTAGCCCCGAGTGCGCGCACCGTAATTGTCACCAAGCTGTGTGTAAGACGAGCCGATGGCCTGCGTCACAGACGGCAGACTGTAAAATGCAGGGGAGTCTGTGAGATTGGAAATGGAAACTCCGGAGATACCAGTCCAGCGCTGCTGGGTCCACTGGCTAGGCAGCGACGGATTCTGGGCTTGCACGGAGATGGCTAACAATCCGATGCCCGGAATCATCCTGAGCGCGAGACCCATCAAAACCTCGAATAATTGATTCATGTGGAGTTGTTAGCTCATTCTCGACCTATCCGTAAATAATCATAAAGTGTCAGTTTCGACATATAGCTAAATAGCGTTCTTCGCAAGGGGTTATTGAAAATCAGAGTGATTCACAGTCGGCGATCAATGGCCACGCAAATCGCTTCCTCTCGACTCACACCGGAACAAAAGGCATGCTACGCGAGTTACCGGGAAACCCCGGTCGGAGGATGATTTCATGAATTTTCTCCATTGCCACTATGCCAAGCGCAAGCCCCTCGCCACCCCGCTGATCGGGGTGGGAAGCGAGCCTTACGGGCTATTTTTCCTGAGAGGGATTCTGCAATGCATCGCCGGGGTTCTGCTGTGGCCGTTGTTCTATCAGGGAAAGCTCGCGTTCTATCCAGGCATCAGCCGCGCCCATTTGATGAGCCAGGTGTTCGGCGGCAGCTATGTGATCGGCGATCACTCCTACACTGCCATTGAAGGCGACATGATCGGGCTTTCCATCAAGCGCCTTTTCCCCCAGACACTTGGCTGTTCGACGAGGCCTCACGCTCGATCCACAATCTCGCCTCACGGCGGCGGAATCTCGCGCCGCCGGGCAAATTGATCGCTGCCGGATTTTTCACATCGAGCAGCCCCATGGCAGAGTCGATCAAAGCCCGGTCCGGCGAGTGGATTTGGTGGTCGATGAGAAACCTTCTCAGGACGATCCGCTGTAAAACCGCTGGAAGTTCCCGCACCGCGCCGAGATGCAGCCGACCTTGCGGATCGAGCACCTCCGACTGTTCCAGCGCCCACGATTCGAGCGACTCGATTTCCTCCGCATTCGCCGCCCCCCGGACGAATGCCAGCGCGGCATCACGACCGGAGATTTCCGCCAGTAAGGGAATCGCTTCGTTGCGCAGGCGGTTCCGCACCGCGACGGGCAACGCGTTGCTGGTGTCCTCACGCCAGCGATGTCCGCACGAGGTCAGCCATTCCTTCAACTCCACCCGGCGGAGGTCGAGCAGCGGGCGGACCAGCTCCAGGACTCCGCCGGATTCCGTCGTCAGCATTTGCTGCGCTTTCATGCCCCGGAGCCCGTGCGATCCGCGCAGCAGATTCCACAAAACCGTCTCCGCCTGATCGTCCGCGTGGTGGGCTAGCAGAATTCGCGCACAGCGGTATTTCCTCACACATTCGCCGAAAAAGGCGTGCCGCAAATTTCTCGCAGCCGTCTCCATGGACTCTCCGCGGTGGGTCATGCGTTCTTTCACATTGACTCGTGCGATCTCGCATTTTATCCCGAGTTTGGCTGCCAACCGTCCGACGAATTTTGCGTCCTCTGTGGAAGCCCGTCCGCGCAGTCCGTGGTCCAGGTGGCAAACCACGAGGTTATTGAAGCCCTCCCCGACTAACAAATGCAGCAGCGCCACCGAGTCCGCCCCGCCTGATACACCGACCAGCCAGCGTCGTTCGCGAGAGGCGTTTTCCAACCAAGGGATATTTCCGGCGGGAGTCACTGACGGTAGAGTGATTGCCCGATGAACTTACGGCAATGCCGATTCGGTTGAAGAGTTAGGCAACGTGATTTAAGCGAATGGAGGGGTTTGAACAAAGTTCTGTGGGGAGCACCGCCGCACCCGCAGGTGGTTTTTCGGTGCCCTTGTCGCAAAATGTCGTCGGGTTTCGTATAACCCATGTCATAGGAGGGGGCGCCAATGACGACACGCGAGGCGCGTGTGCTCCCCTCCAAAAATAGATCCCACGAGCTCTGGAACAGTTCCAAGATTCCCCAGATTCGCGGTGCCCGGTATCAATATCCGTGCTTGGCACCGCGCGAGTTTGCCATGAAACTTCCCTTCATGCAGACCGCCGCTTACCTCAAGGACCTCTTCGACTTATCTGGAAAAACCGCTGTCATCATCGGTGGCACCGGGGAACTTTGCGGCACGATGGCCGTGGGCCTCGCCCGCGCTGGTGCGGAAGTCGTTCTCGGCGGGCGCATCCCGGAAAAGGCCGAGAAGCGCCTGCACGAGATCCAATCCCACGGCGGCAGAGGCTATTTCGTCCCCGTCGATGTCACATCCCGCGAGTCGCTCCACTCGCTGCTTGAAACGGTCCTCGACCGTTCCGGCCAAGTGGACATTCTCATCAACGGTGCCGGAACGAACTCCCCCACCCCGTTTCTCGAAATCACTGAGGAGGAGTATCAAAAAATCATCGACACCAACCTCTCAGCGATCTTTCGCGCCTGCCAAGTTTTCGGCCAATACTTCGTCGATGAATCCAGGACCGCGTCGATCATCAATCTGGGTTCCATTTCCGGCCTCAATCCGCTCTCTCGCGTCTTCACTTACTCCGCCTCTAAGGCCGCCGTCCACAACCTCACCCGTAACCTCGCCCGCGAGTGGGCGGACAAGGACATCCGTGTGAACACTCTGGTCCCCGGCTTTTTCCCGGCGGAGCAAAACCGCAAGGTGCTCGATGAATCGCGCGTCCTGGACATCCTTCGCCAGACCCCGGCCTCGCGGTTTGGAAATGCCGAAGAGCTCATTGGTGCGACCTTGCTGCTTGCCTCTACTAAAGCCGGCTCCTTCATCACCGGCATGGAAATGATCGTGGACGGTGGCTTCCAAGCGATGACGATTTGATGGTTTTTCAGCGGGCATTTTCTCCACGGTTCCAGATCTCTCCAACATCCAGGACAGCCAGTGGGTCTCCGCACTCACACCCATCGACCAAGCCCCCGTAACCAGTCGTATTTTCAACCGGCTCCTTACCGGAAACGACGTGCCTAACAGCGCCTCTCACCTGGCGGGTCTTCCGCTGCTGACGCATATATCTGGGGAACTCAACCGCGGTTTTTGTGTATCACGCACCGGGCCAGGTTTTTAGTCCAGGTAATGGCCTTGGGAACGCAACAGTGACTATCAACGCCACGGTCCCAAATAACTGGGTTTTTGGCTTTCAAAAAACGGTGACTGCCCAACCCGATCCTGCTGGTGCCGCCTTCACTATCGGTATCGGGCATTTCATCGCGAGCCTTCCAGCGTGCTGTTAAGTAGGATCGGTGCGTTGGCCCTGCTCTGCCGCTGCCGAACGATCACGGTGGCGGCGTAATTGTCTGTGGCCCTGCTGTCCGCCGTGATCGACGGCCGCCATTTCGGTAAAACAACGTAGTAACTGGTAAATACCGGGTTTGCGCCAACGTGGGATGACCACCGCCCAAGGTGGCAGATTTACCCACAGTCAATCACCGAAGGCCCGCACCCTAGCGCTTGCACCCGTGGAAATGCTGGTGTATCGCCTCGCTCGCAGCGCGAAAAACCGCCCTACCCCTTCTAATATGATCAAGTGGATTCTCCAGAAAATCGTCGGCAGCAAGAACCAGCGTGAGGTGCGCCGCATCCGCCCGACGGTGGCTCGCATCAATGAAATTGAAGAGGCGCTCCAGCGCGAGCCGGTCGAGAAACTCTTGGAATTCACTGCCACTTGGAAGGGACATCTCGCCCGCTATCATGCTCTCGATGCCCCTGCGAAACCGCTGGTCGAGCGGATGGAGGATGCCGAGTTACGGACCACGGCGGCTGCTTTGGAAGTGCGACTTTCCGTGCTGCGCGAAGAATTCCCTTCACTCCCGTCCACCATACTTGCCACCGCAGAGTCAATTGAAGCCGCAAAGGCCGCATTTCATGAAATCGAAGGCGGCTTCGGCAGATCCCGCGCGAAGTATCTTGAGAAAATCCTGCCCGAGGCCTACGCCGTCGTGAAAAACGGTGCCCGCCGCCTTTGTGGCACCGAGATCACCGTAAACGAACGTCCTCTTGCTTGGGAAATGATCCATTTCGACGTGCAACTCGTCGGTGGCATCGCCCTGCATCGCGGAATGATCGCAGAAATGCAAACTGGTGAGGGAAAAACCTTGGTCGCCACGCTTCCCGTCTATCTGAACGCGCTGACAGGTGCCGGTGTGCATGTCGTCACCGTCAATGACTACCTCGCCAAACGCGACTCGGAATGGATGGGATCGCTGTTTCGCTTCCTCGGTCTAACAGTCGGCACAATCCAGAATCAGATGCCGCCATGGGAACGCCGCGCAGAATATGCCTGCGACATCACCTACGGTACGAATGCCGAATTTGGCTTCGACTACCTCCGCGACAACGGCATGGCCTCGACCAAGGACGAGCAGGTCCAGCGTGGCCACTACCTTGCGATCATCGACGAGGTGGACTCCATCCTTATCGACGAGGCGCGGACTCCACTGATCATTTCCGGTCCGTCCACTCAGTCGTCGCATCAGTTCGACAAATACAAGCCACTCGTCGAGCAGCTTGTTAAACGCCAGACCCAGCTCTGCAACGAACTCGCCGTGGAAGCCAAGAACTTGTTAGAAGCCGGTGACACGGTGAACGCGGGTCGCGCGCTTTTTAAACTGAAGCTCGGCCAGCCGCGCAACCGCCAGCTCATGCGCTTCATGGAAGACCCGGAAATGCGGAAGTTGCTAGAAAAATCCGAGCTTTCCTTCCACCAGGACGCCCAGAAAAAGGAACTCTTTGAACTCAAAGAAGACCTCTATTTCATCATCGACGAGAAAGGCCACGATTCCGACTTGATGGAAATGGGACGCGAGTATCTATCACCCGGTGATCCCGATTCCTTCACCCTCCCCGACCTAGGCACGCTCTATGCGGACATCGATACCAACCGCGATCTAACCGACGAAGAGAAGCTCGCCGCCAAGGATGCCCTCCAGGTCCGGATGGATTTGCAGGCCGAGAAAATTCACAATATTTCCCAGCTCCTCAAGGCTTACTGCGTCTTTGAAAAAGACGTCCAATACGTGGTCAAGGACGACAAAGTGACCATCGTCGATGAAAATACCGGACGCGAAATGCCGGGCCGCCGCTGGTCGGACGGACTCCATCAGGCGGTCGAGGCCAAGGAGGGCGTCTCCATCGAAAAAGAAACCCAGACCTTCGCAACAATTACGATTCAGAACTATTTCCGTCTTTACGAAAAGCTCGCGGGCATGACCGGCACTGCGGAGACGGAAGCCGCCGAATTCCACGACATCTACCGGTTGGACGTGCTGCCGATCCCGACGAATACCTCTAACATCCGAATCGACGAGAACGATCAGGTATTCAAAACCCGCCGCGAAAAGTTCAATGCCGTCATCGCGAAAATCGAAGAAGCGCACGCCAAGGGCCAACCCGTCCTCGTCGGCACCGCGTCCGTCGAGTCCTCGGAAACTCTTGCCCGAATGCTCAAGCGAGCGAAAATCCCCCACTCCGTCCTCAACGCGAAATTCCACCAACAGGAAGCGGAAATCATTTCCCGCGCAGGCTATCTCGGGGCTGTCACCGTCTCGACTAACATGGCAGGCCGCGGCACCGACATCAAGCTCGCTGCCGGTGTCCCCGAGGCGGGCGGATTGTTCGTCATTGGCACCGAGCGCCACCAATCCCGCCGGATCGACCGCCAACTTCGTGGCCGTTGCTCACGCCAGGGCGACCCCGGCCGCTCGCAGTTCTTCATCTCCTTCGAGGACGACCTGATGCGGAATTTCGCCGCTGCGGACCGCATGACCGCGATGATGGAGCGCTTCGGCATGAAGGAAGGTGAAGCCCTCGAACACTCGTGGCTCAACCGCTCGGTCGAAACCGCCCAAAAGCGCGTCGAACAACGCGACTACACTGGCCGCAAGCGCGTGCTGGATTTCGACGACGTGATGAACATGCAGCGCGAGGTCGTTTACGGCTACCGCAATGAAGTCCTAACAACCGAAGTCCCGCGTAACCTCGTCAATGAAATCATCGACGAAACCATCCCCGCCAAAGTCCACGAATACCTCGCCGACCGCGATGATAAGGAGCCCGACTACAACGAACTCCTGCATTGGGTAAATGCCACTCTCCCTGTTAGCGTGACCGCCGATGATTTCCTTCATAGCCAGAACGAGGAAGCCATTTCCGCGATGCTCGTGGACAAGGTAAAACAAGCCTACGGAGTCCGCGTCGGTGATCTGCCGATGGAGGTTCTCGACCAAGAAGAACGCCGGATGGTGTTAGTCGCCATCGACAAGCAATGGCAGGCGCATTTGTATAACATGGACGCCCTTCGCGAAGGCGTCGGCCTGCGTGCCCAAGGCCAGAAGGACCCGCTCATCGAGTATAAAAATGAGGCCTACAATCTCTTCGTCACGCTGATGGATTCCATCAAACAGGAGGCGCTGCAAAACCTTTTCCGCTCCGCAGCAAACCTCGAAGCCTTCCTCCAACAGCTCCACAACGCCCCGCAGCAACTCCACGGCGGCGAATCGGCGCTCACCCAGGACAACGTCGCTGTTTCCGGCAGCTCGTCGAATCTCGATGCCTCGGCCATGCCCTCGCCAGAAGGCACCACCCTCAAGCTCAATCTGCCGAAACGGAAGCCCAGTTTCTCTATCGAAACCACCGGCCGCAACGCCCCCTGCCCCTGCGGCTCCGGAAAAAAATACAAGCAATGCTGCGGTCGCGAGGCGTAAGGTGATCCAGGCATTCCTGCCTGAAATTTGAGGTTAAAGAATCGGTAGCAATGCCCTGCTCACAACGGTCTTTGAACGCACCGCTGATCCCGGCGCTGCAGGCGCCTTGTTAGAATACGCCCCATGCGCCTCGACCGATTCCTCATCGGCTGCGGTGTCCATTCGGGCAAGGAAGTCGCGCGGCGTTTCATGGCGATTTCCAACAGTTGACGGTGTCATTCAAATCCCTAATGATCCTTTCAATCAGATCAAGGAACAGCTCCTTGAGCATATTTTATTCTTGTTTTGCGGCATGCCTACTGTTTTTGACAATATTGAGAATCCGTTCCTAGAAAATGAGAACAGTGACGGACTGAAAGATGCCCTCAAACTCGCTTTCCGTGGTGATTTCTGTGTTGGATATTTCAATCTCCGTGGCTGGCGCTGTATTGACAGCGTTGTTAACGGATGGCCGATGCCCGATGCTGAGGAATTGCCATCTCCTGCTAGGCTTCTTGTGGGGATGCAACGGCTTCCCCATGATCAGCTCAGAAAATGGCTGAACGAAGAGCCTGACAAAGATCCAGATAACAAAACGCTCGCAAGGCTCCGCAAGGAAGCGGCACAAGAGTTCCGGAAGCAGC
>JANYFB010000304.1 GCA_025362955.1 Akkermansiaceae bacterium | reverse complement strand
ACGGCGTTGGCAATGCTGAACGCTTTTCCCACATCTCCCGCGCTGACCCAGTAAAGGAGGCCGTTGAAGAACGCGGGCGTGCTAAAGGAGCTGCCGATCGCACCGCCCTGAGTCTGGAGGACGTGATCGGTGCTGGCATTGAATTTCCCCATGCCGTAGGTGGTATCGTTAGGGTCTATCAGGTAAGTCTTGCCTTCCTTGCCCGCGCCAATGAGGAGTTGTGGATGGGCAACACTGCCCGCGCTGGCAGGGAGGAGAACGCAACCGCCAGAGCCGAGATCGGCGTCCGCGCTGTCGAGATCGCGATTGTTAAAAGGGGAAAAATAGTCGGCGATTTTCAACCCCCAGCCGTTCACGTTCTGGCTGGCTTGGGTGGTGGTGTCGGTGGAGACTTTCACGAAGCAGTCGCCATAGTCACCATTCACGGGGAAATCTTTGCGGGCGCCGCTGGTGATGAGGCCGGCAGTGACGCCGTTGTTTTTAAAGCCGTCGAAAGTGCCGTTGCCAGTCTCGAAATAGAAATTCCCGGCGGCATCCAACACGGTAATGCCGCCCGCCTGCCAGATGCCGCCGAGTCCGCCGTTAGGAGTAGTATTGAGGACGGCTGCAAGGGCGAGAGTGGATTTGTTATAGCCTAACAACCAACCGTGATAGGGGCCATTGTCACCGTGCGAGGCGAAAGCGATGTAAATACGCCCGCCAGTGAGCACAAGGCCTGGGCGATTCATCTGCCGACGGGCATTGAAGTAAACGCGGTTGGTGCCACCGGTATTCTGACTGCCGCTGGAATTGTTGATCGCGCCGTCGCCGATGCCGAAGACGAAAGGATCTTGGGCGGTAGAGGCAGCATTGGCGCTGGTGCGGTAGAGGTAGGTGCCGTTGTCGATTGTGTCTGCTATGACGGTATTACCGAGGATGTTCGCATTGGCTGCGGCATTTCCGTTAGTGATATCAATCTGATAGAGCGTGTAAACATAGTGGGGCGCAGAGGTATCGCCGTTAACGATCTGCTTGGTCTTTCCCGCCACGTAAAGGAGGTTGGTGGCGGGGTCGATGACTGGAGTGCCGCAGATACCGATTTCTACCGTGATGTCACCACTGCCAGTGTCCCCGGCTGGCATCGGCGTGATGCTGGTGGCGCCCGTAAGTCCGCTTGCCAGCAGGTTGGTCTGCCAAACGATTACCCCACTATTCGCGTCGATGGCATAGACGCTGTCATGTTGGGTGGCTACGAGGACAAGGTCGTGCACCCCAGCCTGTGGGCCGCTCACCACCGTGATGCCCGCACGGTAGAGCGGTTGGGCATAAACTTGGCCATCGACCGCACTGGCAAAGCGTTTGGCGAAATTTGAAACCGTGAGATTGGTAGGAGTGATGGCCGTTTCCGCAGAATTTACCCCGTTGCTTTGCTGATCGTTGTGATAGGAAAGCATGTCTGCGGCACGAATCGGTGCGGAAAGAACAACGAGGCAGGCAAATGAAATGACGAGGAACCGATCAGGAAACATGGTAGGAGGCTTGCGAAATTTTCCTGACCATCTAGCCTGTAGCTGCCAGTGCGTCGATTAAAATTCCTGAAGAATCCGATTTGGAGAGGCACTCGCATCTCAGGCCACAAAACAATTCCGCCGCGCCATGCACAAGGCAGGGTGCGGCGAAATGGATCATTTCCAGAGGGTGAGATGATCACCACCGGTGGGTGGGCTACTTCGGTCCGGCAACAATAAACTGCCAGTCAGAATCCACGGCTGCCCCGGCGATGCTCCAAATTTTCACATCAAAACTCGTCGTAGTGTTTGATGAGATGGTGGCGATTTGTGGGACACTCGCGTCAAAAACCGTCGCCATCAAAGAAGGTGCCGCGGAAAACGGCGTCGTGTAAGTGACACGGTAGTTGCCAGTGCCGAGAGAGGTCAGGGTGAAACCGCTTCCGGCTAGAATGGAGGATCCACTTGCCAAGTTGCCCCGTAATACTCGCAGATTTTCATCTCCGCCTGCTGCAAACAGTTCACCGGTAGAACCCAGCTTGATGTCTCCGCGCACGTCGAGCTTGGTAGTCGGCGCATTCGTGCCAAGTCCGACGTTACCGTTTACCGTTAGGCCATTCGCGGGTGGGGTCGTCAATGATCCGATCGCTGTTCCGCCATTCGCATCCACCACAAGCTTTGTGTTGCCAACCACTTGGACGCGAAGGCTTGGTGCGACTCCGTCACCATTCACATGAAGTCGGCTATTGGCACCGAGTGTCCCGACGCCGACGTTGTCTGAGAAGAGCTTCACGCCTGCGACGGTTTGAGCCGAGCTCAGATCGACAAAATTCTGTGTTGCCGAGCCCGTGCCGCCGTTAGCGATGGCGACAATTCCTGTCACATTCAAAGCATTTCCCGTGAAATCTCCGGCGAAGGTGCCGCTGGTGGTGCCGCTGAGAGTAAGATTGGAGGCGAGCTTGGCGCTGGAAACCGCGCCTGAGGCCAATTGAGTGGTGGAAACGCTGCTGGCTGCCAAACTGGACCCGGTGATGTTTGTCAATCCGGATCCGTCACCATGAATCACTCCAGCGAGAAAAGTGTCGGTGTGCGCTGAGTTAGATCCGATCCGAATCTTGCCGGATTCCCCAGCGACTCCTTTATTTCCGATGTCAATGTTATCACCGCCCGTGGTGAGATTGAAGCCTGCATCTTCTCCCACTCCAATGTTTTGATCGCCCTTGCAATTGAGAAGCGCGCCGTCCCCAATTGCGGTGTTCAAGCTACCGCCTAGGTTTGAAAAAAGGGCCTCATTTCCGACCGCAACGTTGCTGGTCCCCGTCGAGTTCTTATTGAGCGAATTAAAACCCGCAGCGGTGTTGAAAGTGCCGGAGGTGTTGCCGTTGAGAGAACCGAAACCGCTGGCGGTGTTCTGCGAACCCGTGGAATTTTTAGCGAGAGAAAACGCACCGAATGCCGCATTGCCTGTACCCGTGTTGAGGAAAAGCGCTTTAATCCCGAGTGCGGAGTTGTTATTCCCCGCCACGTTGGTCTT
>JANYFB010000297.1 GCA_025362955.1 Akkermansiaceae bacterium | reverse complement strand
AAGCTGCCGAGGAGCGTGAGGGTGGATCGTTTCATCATGTGGGAGGTGTGGAAAAATTGTGCGTTAGAAATCGGCCCAGCCGCGGAAGGTGACGCTGACATCGCCGGTTTCCGCATCGGTCTGGTCGATGAGCGGCACGGCGATGTCGAGCGAGCCGTTGTAATGAGTCAAAACCTTGAAGCGCGTCCCAGTGCCCACGCTGGCAAGCCCGTAGCGCCGCTGCTGGGAGGGCAGCGCATCGTGAATTCCTAACAATCCCGCATCCGCGAAAGCGTGGAAACGCCATTCCTCGGTGCGGGCACCGTTCTTGTCAGGCGTGCCGATCAACGACGGGCTGCGGAACTCCACGGTGCCGAAGATGCCATTGTCGCCGAGCGCGGTGGCCTCCAAGTAACCGCGCACCGATCCCAGACCACCTCCGGCGATTTGCTCGCCATTGATAAGCGGCTGACTAGCAACTTGGCCCTGGATTTTTCCGAAAACCTGCGAGCCACCCGTGAGGTCGTGCGTGTGGGCCACATCGGCGCGGAGGAAGGCGTAACTGCCGTCCGCATTGTAGCGCTTATTTGAATAATCCCGCTCCCCGCTGCCCAGGCCGCGCAGGTGGAAATTCAGCGAAGTGTTCAACTCAGTGAAGCCATTTTCCGCCAACCAAGTCGCTCCATAGTTCGCGCTGATCGGATAGTATTCGATGGGCGAGGCCACGGTGTCCTTGCCGATCACGATGTTTTCCTCGAAATTCTTGTAGTCGATGCCGAGGCTGAAATTTTGATAGAATTTTGCCGTCGAGGGCAGGTCATAAAGCGCGCGAAGACCGATGACTTCACCCTTTCCGACGACCGCCGCGCCGCCCAGCGTGGAAATGTCGCTGTCCTGTTTGGTGCCTGTTAGCATCAGGCTCACGCCGTCCGAGACCCGCGCCAGATAGTAAGCAGAAAAGACCATCGCGTCAGCGGTGTTTTCCGGTGCAAGTTGGAAACTCAGCCCGCCGGTGTGGCCGAGCTGGAAGAGATTTCCATAACTCAGCGAACCATTAAGGCGGAGTTCAGTGGTGTTAGAGCTATAACGGTTGTTAAGTTCTAACGAGCCGTGCAGCGGCAGTTTATCCTCAACATTCAAGTCGATATCCACCGTCCCCGGCGCGAGGCCCGCACGGAGTTCCGGGGTGATCCGCCGGTCATTGAGCCGATTGAGTGAGACGATTTCCTTGCCCACCTGCGTGAGATTCGGGACCGTCCCCTCCGCCATCGACGGAGCTTCCTGCTTGATCCGGCTAGGCAGGAAAAAGCGCGCGCCATTTACCCGCAAACGTCCCACCGTGGCCTCGATCACCTCCAACCGGATCACCCCGCGCCGCGGATCCTGCTGCGGCA
This sequence comes from Akkermansiaceae bacterium, assembly GCA_025362955.1. Lineage (GTDB taxonomy): Bacteria > Verrucomicrobiota > Verrucomicrobiia > Verrucomicrobiales > Akkermansiaceae > Luteolibacter. The sequence continues at coordinate 2,089 of JANYFB010000297.1, read as the reverse complement.
CCACCACCGAAACCGTCTGGAAGCCCTTGTCATGATAGACTTTCTCCAGCGCCACCCGCGCCGCCTCCACATCCCCCGCCGTCCGCCCCGGCCCAAGGAACGGATACACCGCCTCCTCCACTTCCAAGCTCTTCAACCGCTTCGCACCCTCCACCCGATACTCCCGGATGTAAAAGCTGGTGATTTCCTGCGCTGATAGAGTCGCAGCGAAAATCCCCATACCTAGGCACGCGAACAACGCTCTCGCAGTGCTGAACTGCGGCATCATAACGGAGAACCTTTGGGAAAAAATCATGCCAACGGCCCGGCGACCGGGGATGGCGCAGCATTCTTCGGCAGGCCGCTTTGCCTCAAGAGCGCTCATGTGACGTTCCTGTCACAATCGGAAAATTCCCTGCAACTACGCCGTCCGCATGCGCTTCTCCGCCTTCAACATGCCACAACCTGCCGCCACGTCGATGCCGCGGCGCTGCCGAAATGTGCAGGGGAAACCGCCCGCGATCAGGATTTTTTGAAACTCAAGCCCCGCGCCGCTCGCCGTACCGGAAAATCCTCTCGTCGGATTCAGCGGGATCAAATTCACATGCCCGTCGATCCCTCGCAGCAGCTCCACCAAGCGTTTCGCTGTCTCGGGTGAATCATTCTTCCCTGCGATCAGCGTCCATTCAAAAAATATTCGTCTGCCCGTGATTTCCCCGTATTTGCGACAGGCAGCGATCAACATCGTTAACGGCCATCGCTTGCTTGCGGGCACCAACGCCGAGCGCTCGTCCTCGGTTGCGCCATGCAAACTCACTGCCAGACAATACGGCCTGCCCTCCTCCGCCAGCCGTAAAATGCCCGGCACCACTCCCACCGTGCTGATCGAAATTTTCGTCGGCCCGATTCCGATTCCGCGCCTGTTTGAAATGGAATCCAGCGCACTCATCACCGCCTCGTAGTTGTGCAACGGCTCACCCATTCCCATCAGCACCATGTTTCTCAGCCGCTTTTCCGGGTCGATCCCGTTCAAAATCCGGCGAGCGTGCAAAACCTGCGCCACGATTTCCCCAGATCGCAAGTGCCGGACAAATCCCATTTGCCCCGTCGCACAAAACACACAGCCCATCGCACAGCCCGCCTGCGTGCTCACGCAAACCGTGTGCCGCCCCTGATAGCCCATCAGCACCGTCTCGATCACCTGTCCGTCCCGCAGGCGGAGGAGGAATTTCCGGGTCAGCCCGTCCGAGCTGCGGATCTCATCCACCACCTCCGGCGCATCCAGGAAAAACGCTTTTCCCTCCCCCACCGATTCCGCCACCCATCGCTTGAGCGGAGGCAAAAAATCACGCCCTGCCAAATCCAGCTCGCCCTCGCCCTGCAAGGTCCGCCACAGCACCTTTGCATGATGCAGGATCACCCCGTCCCGGCCTAACACTTCCACCAACTCGGAAAATCCGAGATCGTGCAAAGATCGCTGGGCCCCATCACTCACACCCGAATGCAACCCCGCAGCCAAATCCGCACAAGTGCCATTTCAAAAACCGCCGCTTACTTCAGCCCGTTCATCCAGATGATTCATTCCCTTTCACCATGACCGTTCTTGCCTTTTCCCGCCATTCCAGCTAGAGGTCTTCGCACGATGACTGAATGGTATTATGCGCGAGGTGGACAGCAGAGCGGACCCGTGAGCTTCGAGAGACTGGTCGAACTCGCCCGGAGCGGGGGCTTGGACCCTATGAAGGATCTGGTGTGGACGGAATCTCAAAAGGATTGGCTTCCCGCAGGCCAAGTCCCGGGAATTTTCGGATCGTCCGTCCCTCCGTCAGTCCATCCGCCGGTCTTCTCGACCGGGCCTGCCAATCCTTATGCCGCGCCTAACAGCGCTTGGACGGAGGTGGCGAAAATCACGGCGGGAGAAGCGCTTCAGGAAATAGTGCCCGGCAGCGAGCCCTTCGACGTGGGCGGTTGCGTGAAACGGGGCTTCGATCTCACGATCCGGCATTTCGGCATGATCTTGTTAGTGGGAATCATTTATTGCGCCATCACCGCCGGGGCGAGCTTCCTCTTGACCCTGATGGATTCCGCTCTGGGCTGGGGACATCATGAA
>JANYFB010000046.1 GCA_025362955.1 Akkermansiaceae bacterium | reverse complement strand
CTCCATTCGCCTATTAAACTTAGTGACATAGGAACCACGAACTTCGTAGTAAAATTGCCGCTCCTCCGATAGCGGGATATCTCCGATATAATGCCTCATAGTCAGTGGGGCCTCCGCATCAGCAAGCAACGGATCAATCTGTGAATATAGAATTGGCGCAAATCGCTCAAGACTTTCGAAGTCCGGAGAATGCCATGCCGCCTCTCCACGAACTCCAATCGGCATCCTCAGCCCACCGCAGGTCATATGATAGCCTATCCCACCCGCAGTGTAGAATGTAGAAGCATCATCCTCGGGATGCCTCTTGAGCAAGCTCATCGCGCGACTCTTGTGGACACCTTCTGGAATTGTCCGTGGATCAGGCAGACCCGATGTGCACGCTGAAAATAGCGAAACTCCTGCAACCAGTGCCAGTGCTATACGGATCATTTTCTTAGCGAGATTCTATGGCTAGACTTCTAAGTGCACAAAGCCTTTGAAACAACAAGAGGCTTGCTTAGGGTTTTCGTGGACTACTGCGGAAACCGGAAGTTTCAGCAGCCTATCCAACATTTTATAAATACCTAAATACGCCATGACCCATACCTACTACGTCGAACTCGATGTCCACAAGGAAACAATTTCCATCGCCCACGCCCACGCCCACGCCCTCGGCGGAGGTCGCGAGGAACCCACCTACCATGGACGATGCGCCGGAAGCATCGCCGCAGCGACAACAGGCCTGCAAAAACTCGCGGCAAAAATCAACGTCGAATTTTCCGACCTCAAAGTCTGCTACGAAGCCCCACCGGTTTTGTCATCGCCCGACATCACAACAAAAGGGGCGTGGATTGCGTCCTCATGTCGCCCTCCAAAACCGAACGCAAACCCGGCGATAAAGGTGCAAGCAAACCGAGCACTCGATACGAGATAGAGAACAAGGCCAAAGGTGAAGACCAAATCCTGTGGAACCAGCCCACGTATATCAGCATACCCGTCTGCGCTAAAATCGCATCACCCGCCCCGCTCCTCGTTTCTACTCTGTTGTTACTAATCCAAATAGTGCCATTCGGTGCCATTCGGTGCCATTCGGGTGCCATTCGGGCGCCATTCGGGTCAGTGCCATTCGGGTCAGTCCATGGAAATCAATATCAAGAATCAAAAGCATTAAAATCCAAGGACCGACCCGAATGGTGACAATCTGGGATTTAACATATATCCCTTGATAATGTTCCAGAAGGGTGTTGCAAGGGAGGATTGGGATGATCTAACAGAGTAGGGTATAGAAATCCAAGGACTGACCCTAAACACTGACCCTAAACAGGATGCGATTGTGATTGGGTTCCTCATTTTCTGCCTAACGTCTAGCTCATCCACGGCGGGGAGGGAAGCCCGAATTCAAACAGAAGCGTTCCCCGCCGTTGGATGGAGCGTCTTGTTAGCCATTGGTTTGGATTGTCTTTATCACGTGTCGGAACTGGCAGCCTTCTGGAGTGAGGCAACTTGCAGTGCAATCGAAATCTTGTTCAATAGCAGCGTAGAAATGCTCTAGGGGAAATGTCGCACCTTCGTCTGTCGCCATGAAGTGCTTCAATAGAGCCACAAGGAAATACTGGTTGTAATCCTCAATGTTCGCCCATGTCAGCGAGATGCCTTGCGTCTTGTCGCGTCCGGAAAAGGGCTCTTGGGCAAACCGAAGAATACTATGCGGAATATGACTGCCCATACCATGACCAGAAAAGCATCCATGGGTATCTGCAAAAGTAGGCGAGAAACGCTTCCATGCGAAGGCGTAGGTTGGAGTGTGGGTGAATGTAGCCTGATTGAGTAGGTTCAGTCCGAATTGCGCTAGTGTAAACTCAGCGATCCCGTGAATGGCCGACCTCTTGCGACGGTCGAGAGCATCCGCCATGCTGAAGCCACACATTGAGGTGCTGCCGAATACCTCGAAGTCGTGCAGGTAGTGATCCTGCATGTATTCAGAGGGCGGCAAGAGTTGGGACATATTCTTTGGCTAACGTTTGATGTGCGCCCACCGGCGCGGTTTAAGGGATGTTGAGATGAAACTGAAAAGCTTATTGCCGGTTGGTGCGCCACGACTTGTTAGCTCTCCTCCCGAAGTTGAATTCGAGGTCGTGGAATTCGTAAAGCGTCGTAAACATGGATCAGGATAGCCTCAGTCATCAGCTTGCTTGAACATTCGATGCTACTGAATTTGGGGGTGTGTGATGTGGTAGTAAAGTGAGCCAGTTGCTTGTCAGTGTAAATAAGCATGTCCTTAAGGAAATCGTCCGGTGGAAACCCAAATAGCCGGATGGAAAGGTCTGTCAATTCTTCGGGGGGCAACGATCCGAGTCCAAGACCAAGAATATTCCAATTATCGTCATCACGGTTGGACACGTGTGTCTCAAGCTTTGCCGCTTTGAATCCGTATCTGAGATTGAAGAATGCCAGGGTGCGACGGACATCAATACAAGCTTGATGAATAACGGGCGTCGTAAAAAGGCCACAGTTGGAACCGGGAATCTCTACACGTCCCTGGGCACTCTGCATTACGATTAACGTGGATGGCGGGGAATGCCCTCCTTCTTCTAGCCCCGCGAGATAGGCAGCTATTCGGCCCGCGAGACTGAAGTTGTCCAGCACGAGAGGAAATAGACGGTCTATTTGGGTGGTATCCATTCTTGAGCTAACAGTATTTATTCGTAGGACCTCTGAACGTAATATCCAACAGGGGATCTACCTTTCGGAAGGTGTCATCATTCCTTGATTTGACAAGGATTTTCCGAGAGCTAGGTGCGTATATCAGACCTTACAGCGCGTTGCTTTTGCGGGCCACATGCCAAATCTGATATACTGACGCGCCGCGATCCGCTAGAGAGCTTCGGCCGTTGAGGCGGGCTAGTGCAGAGGCGTGGCTTGGCGGGCGGCTTTCACCCCGATCTTGCGATCTGGATTTTCCAAGGGGAGCATACGCGCCCTCGTGTGTAGGTTGGAACGCCCTCGCTCCAACCTTAGGAGAAGTAAATCCGAGTAGGGATGCAATACTGGAGTTGGTCCCGAGATCCCGGCCGTGATTCTGGCGCGGGCGCCGGAATCCTCACGCGAGGCGCGTGTGCTCCCCAGGCGCTCCGCGTCAGTGATGATGTTTGCTATCCCGACTCTGGAATCGCGGTCCGTTGTTGGAAAATTGCCCGGGTTTTCTACCGGGAAATCGGTTGCGACAACGCTGCTGTCCCTTAGACTGCCGCCATGCAATTTGAAATCATTTCGCTCGCCCAGATTGGCTATGCGCCGGGTGGCTTTTCCATGACCTACATTTTCATCATCGGTGTATCGATGTTGTGCAGCTTCGTGATCAGCGGGACGCTCAAGCGGCGCTTCACCGAGTATTCACAAATTCCCATCCGCATGACGGGTGCCCAAGTCGCGGAAATGATGCTTCGGCAGAATGGCATTCGCGACGTGCAGGTCATCAGCGTGCCCGGCCAGCTAACAGACCACTACGATCCCGCCAAAAAAACGGTCAACCTGAGCGAGGGCGTGTATGCGATGAATTCCGTGGCCGCTGCTGCCGTGGCCGCCCACGAATGCGGCCACGCCGTCCAACATCAACAGGCATACGTTTGGTTGGGCCTGCGCTCGAAGATGGTGCCGGTCGTGGAGTTTTCCAGCAAGATGCTGAACTATGTGATGATCCTCGGCTTTCTCGGCATCGGCTTCATGCATAACCTGGCGATGTTGTGGATTTGGGTCGGGCTGTTCGCGGTCACCACGTTGTTTTCCTTCGTCACGCTGCCAGTCGAGTTCGATGCCAGCCGCCGTGCTCTGGCGTGGATGGAGACCAGTGGAGTCGCTGCCACCATGGAGCATGACAAGGCGAAAAACGCCCTTTTCTGGGCCGCAATGACTTACGTCGCCGCTGCCATCGGCTCGCTCGCGCAGTTGCTTTATTTCCTCATGATGGCGCTGGGCCGCAGGGATTGAGCGGCAGGAAATTTGCTCTCAGTGGTAAATTTCAGTTCGTCCCCCAGCGCTCTGCCCAGTCGGCAGGGAGGCGCGTGGGTTTACCTTCGGGCATTTGGACGAGGGCGAGGGCTTGGCGGGCGGTGACCAGAACGACGCCGTCCGATTCCCGGATCATTTCAAAAGCGCACCAAAACCGCGCACGGGAAACCTCGTCGAGTCGGCCCCGGATGACGATCCAGTCGCCGAGCTTGGCCGGGCGTTTGTAGTCGATTTCGGTGCGGGTGACGACGGGGTAGAGCAGCGTTTCCGACATTGTCCGCAGGTCCATGCCGAGTTTGGCGGCGAGGCGGGTGCGGCAGGTTTCGATCATGCGGAGGTAGGCGATGTTGTGGACGACCTGGCCGCAGTCCGTATCGAAAAACATGACTTCCTCGCGGGATTCGTGGGACGGGAAGGACTCGGGCATGGCGCGATTTTGCCGCAACTTTACCCGCTCTGCAATGTTCGCTTGTGAGTCGGCGTATGGATTGCATCATTTCCACAGAGTATGGTGTCTGGAAAATTTTATTCATGGCTCTTGGTGGCCTGGTTGATCTGCGGTGCGGGTGCGCTTTTTGCGAAAAATTTCGAGGCCCCTGCTGAAGGGCCGGTGGCATTTCGGCGCGACCGAATGCCGCTGGATACCGACACGATGGCGGGCCTTTCCCGGCAATTGGTGACTCTGTCTCAAGGCTTGACCATGGGAAGCGATGTAAATCGCCATGCGATCGCCCAAATGCTGGCGCTCGCGACGGCGCTAGACCCGGGGAATGTAAGAGCGCGGGATCTCATTGGCATTTGCGAAAACGGAGGCCCGCGTGGGGCGGCTGACCCGGTGTTAGTTGATAAGAGCCGGAGCCGAGTGTGGCAATTGCTTGCTTGGCTGGAAACCGCTGAAGCCGGGAGCCAAGGCCGGGCCTTGGCGGCCTGCCTGACAGATATTTTGATCGTTGCGGACGCCGCAAACCCGCGGTCTGAAGCGTTGGCGGCAGCTGGCGAACACGGGGCATGGGCGGGTTGGGTGCCGGAACTTGCCGCCTATCAGCCAAAGGCGGAGGTGAAGCTTAAACCGCCGGAGATCACCAAGCCAAATGAGACGAAATCCGGCGTGCTCTTAGAGAAGGCGCAGGTATTCACGATGCTTTGGAAACGAATGGGCACCACTGAGCCTGCAAGATGGCTGCAAGCCCCGGCAGCAATTCAGATGACCGCAGAAAGGATTCGCGCGGAGGAAGGCGCCGGGAAACCGTTTGCGCTGATCATCCACGCACCTGCGGACATGGGCGCGGTCACGGGTCTTGTTCCCACGATCACCCGTCTTTTAAAAAATCAGCATAACAGCCTGCCCGCCGGTCTCCGCGTTACCGTGGGCGGGGATGCGCTGGATATGTCATTGCGATCCGGAAAGCGCCAGTCAATCAGTGCTGCGGCGGCGGTTCTGGCGAGTGCCGCCATTTCCGGTCGCGAGCCGGACGCCACCATCCTTGGAACGGTGGATGAAACCGGCGTGTTCAAATTGCCAAGCGGATTCTGGAACCAGCTTCAGGCGATGGGACCGGGCAATGGCGGACGCCTCATCCTACCCGCCGCCGCCGCAGAATATCTACCCTCCATGCTCGCCTTGGAGAAACCCCAATTTTTCCTAGATTACGAGGTTCTACTTGCCTCAAATTTTCAAGAACTGCTCGACCTGAGTGCGAAAACACCCGCCGAGCCACTCGCTAAAGTCTCGGCCCAGTTCCGAGAAATTCGGGACAAAATCGGCGCAGTGCCCTTGGGGCAATATGTGGCTAACAGCTTCGTCAGGCGTCGGTTCGTGGATATTGTCCAAGCGGCTCCCGACCATTTCTCCGCCAAGATGCTTGCCCTCCAAGGCGCCGGAAACCGCCCGGCATTTCTACCGAGGGTGGTGCTTGCATCCGAACTCCGCCGCGCCATCGAATCGGCGGACTGGCTCACGAAACCCGGGGATCCGGCCCTTCAAGAAGCGGACTTGGACCGCATCAGCACCACCTACGACACCTGTCACCTCCAGGTCGAGCGCTTGGTGCGTTACGCCGAGAAGAACGATAAGGAATTGTTCGTCAGCGTGCAGGATTTGATAACGACCTTGCGTTCCTTGGATCGTGCTGCCAAGGCCCGCGGCGAAGCGTATTTGATAATGTCTGGAGTCCAATCCGCCCATGTGGCGGTGACGCGCGCTTATGCCAAGGTCAACGAGGAGCTGACGGCGGCGGAGAAGGAAACCGTTCCGGATCGTTAGAAATCGCAAGCCGGAGTGGGTAGTCCAAATGCTTTCCGCACTTCCTCCGCGATGATTTTCAGACCGTCTCTAACGACGGCTGCATCCATGGCGTAGGAAACGCGGATGCATTCGTGGCGGTGCGACCAGTCCGGATCGTCATGACCGAAGAAAAAGTGGTGGCCGGGGATGACGAGCACCTCGCGTTTTTTCAGACGTTCGTAAAGTTCCTGTGAGGTGATGGGCAGACCGGGAAACCAGAACCACAGGAAAATCGCACCCTCACTGCGGTGCATATACCACTCGATGTCGCCGCCGAATGCTTGGACTGCGGCTAGGCGGGCAAGCAAACATTTTTTCTGATAGAACGGCCTGATGACATCGCGGCTGAGGCGGAGAATCTCGCCGGATTGCACAAGCGGCAGGGTGATTTGCTGGCCGATGTTAGGATTTGATAGGCCGGCAATGGCACTCATGGAGCCGAGCGCGCGGATGATCTCAGGCGGGCCGATGACAATGCCGGTGCGCGTACCGGGCAGGCCGAGTTTGGAAAGGCTGAGCGTGAGGACGACGTGCTTTTCCCAGAACGGCTTGGCCTCGGCAAAGATGATGCCCGGGAAGGGTGCGCCGTAAGCGTTGTCGATGATCAGCGGGATGGCGTGCTGTTTCGCGATGGCAGACAGACGGCCGACTTCCTCATCGGTAAGGACATTCCCGGTGGGATTGGTGGGACGCGAGGCGCAGATGGCGGCGATGTCGGGAGTGATCGTTAGATTTTCGAAATCCACCCGATACTTGAACTCGTGCTGGCCGGTTTTTTCGATCAGCGGGGCAACAGCGCGGAACAAGTTGCCATGATTGCCCTGGTTCGCGTAGCCGATGTATTCGGGGACGAGGGGGAGAAGAATTTTCCGTCGGCTGCCGTCGGGCATTTCACCGGCGAGGAGGTTGAAGAGGAAAAAGAAAGCGGTCTGGCCGCCGCAGGTGATGGCGATGTTTTCGGATCCTAGATTCCAGCCGAAGGTCTCGCGGAACAGCGTGGCGATGGCATCGAGGAATTGCGGATTTCCCCGCGGCGGATCGTAGGTGGTGAGTGATCTCCCGAGTCCGCCGGGTTCCTCTAGCAGCTCTGCCAACCTCCGTCGCCAGACGGCATCCATCTCGGGAATGCGGGCGGGCTGGCCCCCGCCTAACATTTTTAGATCCGGCCCGCCGCTGGCAAGGGCATGGCCAAGATCGTCCATCAGTTCCCCGATGCCGCTGCCGCTGCCGAGGTGCTGGCCAAATTGTGAAAATTCGTATGACATGGCATGAATGCGCCTTCAGTTGTTCGCGCCCCGTTCAAACCATTGACGGTCCACGATGTCGATCACCTTCATGAACTATCCAGTGGCTGGCGCGTCTCGCGCCAGATCGTTGCAGAAGCGTCTCGCCTCGGTTTTTCAGACGTCCAGACTACGGACTGAAGCGAGATGCTCCAGTCGCTTTCCCAACCACCCATACGAAAAGCACGCTCTATCAGCTTTTCTCCTCGCCTGATCCGGTTTTTCCAGCCAGCTCGCTACGGTTGGCGATAAGGAGGGGCACCCTTACTGTCGCCATCAATCCTCATCCACCCACCTCCACGCTTGCCCCCGCAGGCCGAATCCCTATGTTCCAGTCATGAGAAGCATCCATTACACCCTCTACCGCGAGGAAAATGACGATGTCGCCCAGTGCCTCGATTACGATGTCTCCAGTTTCGGACCCACCGAAAAGGAAGCCCTCGCCAACCTCAAGGAGGCCCTCGAGCTCTATCTCGAAGACCTCCCCGAATCCGTCACCATCCCACAAATCACTGAAGTCACCGTGGGAGAACTCGCCAGCGCTTGAACGGATTCCCAAACCATGCCGAAGAGAATCCCATCCTCCAAATTCATTGCCATTCTCACCGCCCACGACTTTGAATTCGTCTCCAAACGAAGCAGCCACCCCAAATACCGGAATAGCCTCGGCCCGGTCATCGTCCCTCACCCCCGTAAAGACATCCCCATCGGAACTCTCCGCTCCATGATCTGCCAAAGCGGCCTACCCTATCAACTCTTCGACTGAGACCCGCCAGAACCCTGCCGTCCGCCGATATCCCCCCGAAGTCTTCACCACTCCTCAGCCATGAAAGACACCAATGTTCAGGAAAGTGCCCGCGTCACCCACGCCGCCACCCTCAAATATGCCACCGATCTCCAGACCAAAGGCTGGATCCCCTCCGGCACCACCGCCCTCGCCGCCCTGGCAGAAGTCGGCACCGAACAAGAGCAGGCCTCCGACGACCGTCTCGGCCTGACCAACGAGAAAATCATCGCCGCCAACGCCCTCTACGCCTACTGCCTCACGATCCAAAACGCCGCCCGCCTCCAATACCCCGCCGGAAACCCCAAAAACATCACCGAGCACGCCCGTTTCCTCCTCGAAGAATTCCCTCCCCGCGACCGCGAAAAACCCGACGGTGGAACGCAGGATCCCACCCCGTTGCCCGCCTCTTAAGAATCTCCTAGCTGAAAGGCGGCCCGCAAAGGACCGCCTTTTCTGTTCCGGCCTCCCCTCCCCATTGGCTGTCAAACATTGCAGATACGAATGGCTTGCCCGCATGATTCCTGAATAGAAACCCGCAAGTCAAATGCCCACATCCACCGATCCCATCACTGTTCGCCGTTCAAAAGGCCAAATCTGGAGCCATGTCCGGAAAAAGTGGTTGATTGAAGAGCCAGAGGAAGCTGTCCGTCAGGAATACCTCTGCATTCTGGTCAACGACTACGGCTACTCGCTTGAGCAAATCGACGAGGAGGTCACCTTGCCCGGCGAACGCGGCAACAAAAATGCCCAGGCGGATTTAGTGATTTGGCGGACGATTCAAGACCGGAGAAACGGCGACACGGCCTTGATCGTCGTGGAGTGCAAGGCCGACAACGTCGCCATCGATCAAAAGACCTATCAGCAAGGGGCGAACTACGCGAACAACGAACGCGTAAAATTCTTCGTCGCCCACAACCGCCGCAGCACGAAATGTTTCAAGGTCGATCTCCAGAAGCGGGCTCCGAATTACTCGGAAGTTAAGGACATCCCGCACGCGGATGCCAGCGACAAGGAGATCAAGGAACTGCTCTCCCACCTGAAACCGTTCGAGGGCAAGGAATTCGCGGATCTCCTCCACCAGTGTCACAACATCATCCGTAACAACGAGCATCTCGATCCGGCGGCGGCTTTCGATGAGATCGCCAAGATCCTTTTCATCAAGGTCTGGGTGGAGCGGCGGATGAAGGAAAGGAAAGAGCGGAAGAATCTTTTCACCGTGGAATTCCTCAAAACCCAGATGGCCAAGAATCCCATCGAAGCGCTTTTCAAAGAAACCAAGGACGCCTACCAAGCCGACAAAATTTTCGAGAAGGAAGAGCGGATCAACCTCCGGCCGGCCACCGTCGAAGGAATCGTCAAAAAACTGGAAAGCTACAATCTATCGGAAACCAGCGAGGATGTGAAAGGCATCGCCTTCGAGCGGTTTCTTGGTGGCACCTTCCGCGGAGAAATCGGCCAATTCTTCACGCCGCGCCCTGTTGTCGAATTCATGGTGAGAATGCTTGATCCACAGGAAGGTGAACGCATCTGCGACCCGGCCAGCGGCTCGGGAGGATTCCTCATCCGCTGTTTTGAAATCATCCGCGAGGCCATCGCCGCCGATGTGGATGCGCAGTATCGCGCCTTCTGTGAAGTCATCGGCAAAAAGAAGGGCGTTTCCCTTGCCGACAAAGCCAAGGCCAAGCGCGACGAATACAAAAAGCTCCAGGAACAACTCGATCCCTACTCGGACCCGGACAAGTTCATCGCCGATAAGAAGCGCTCGCGGATCTGGAAGCTCTCGAATCTCAGCATCTACGGCACGGATGCGAACGACCGGATGGCGCGCACCAGCAAGATGAACATGATCATGCACGG
>JANYFB010000291.1 GCA_025362955.1 Akkermansiaceae bacterium | reverse complement strand
GGACGGGATGGACGCAGATAAGAGGGATGAAGATGTGGATTTTCCGGAAAAGACCACGAATGAAACGAAAATCACGATTTCATCCCTATTCCCATCTGCGTCCATCCTGTTTATCTGTGGTTAAACTCTGAAATGTAGATGCCTTGGAGTCTTCCTTAAGGTTGCTTGACATTCGGCTCCTTTGATGGATAGCTCGCAGCGGTATATGGCGAAGCGATCCATGGCAGGTGTGAAGCTAAAACGATTGGAGGCCCGCACTCGGTTCATCCAAGGGGCGAGTCGGGTGGCGCTTGTGGGTTTTTGTTTGGCGATTGGCTTCGTGGTCGTGGCTACTGCATTTCCGCAGCGGCGTGAGTTAGACCGCTTGGAAGGGAAGCTGAAATTGGCGAAAGACCGCGAGCAAAGCATTCTAGCGGATCGGGAATACCATCAGATCGAATACCGCGCCTTGAAGGAAGATCCCGCGTTTTTGGAAATCCATGCTCGTGACCGACTGGGTTACTATAACGAAGGCGAGCGGATCCTGAAATTTCGCGGCGAGCAGTGACAATCCATTTCTGATCCGTGCGTTCATTGCGATTCCTCCGGATTTTGGATTGCGGGATGCGGGTCGGGTCTTCATGAATCAGGCGTGTTCGGTTTCAGCTTTGTCAAACTCCCGCCTACGACCCACGCCATCCAATACAAGGATGGAAAGGTGGTCCGTGAAGGACCGGGCCTGTCGTTTTTCTATTTCGCGCCGACCAGTACCTTGGTGGCCGTGCCGATGAGCAGCAATGAATCGCAGTTCATCTTCGAGGAAGTCACAGCGGACTATCAGCAACTCACCGTGCAGGGGCAGGTGACCTTCCGGGTGAAAGATCCGCTTCTTCTGGCCCAAGCTCTCGATCACGCGCTGAACTCGGATGGCGCTACCTATCGTAGCAGCGATCCGCAAAAATTGCCCCAGCGCATCATCGCCGCCGTCCAAGTTTTGACCAAAAGCGAAATCCAAGGGAGGAAATTGCAGGAAGCCATCCAAGCCGCCGAAGCAGTGGGAACCGCCATCCGCCTTCAGTTGCCCGCCACACCGGAAATCAAAGCGCTCGGCATTGAAATCCTGGGAGTGAGCGTGCTCGCGATCAAGCCAACCCCAGAAACCTCGCGCGCCTTGGAGGCCGATACCCGCGAGCAACTTCTGCAACGCGCCGACGAGGCGATTTTTGTCCGCCGCAATGCCGCCGTAGAACAGGAACGCGCGATTAAAGAAGCCGAGCTGCAAACTGAAGTGGCCCTCGAATTGAAAAAACGCCAGATCCGCGAAACCGAGATGGCGACCGCGAGGGCGATTCAGGAACAGCAGGGAGCCTTGGAACAGGAGAAAATGGACGCCAGCATCGGCTTGGAAGAGAAGAACAAAACCCTCGTCGCGCTTCAGGCCGAAAACGAACGCATGAATTCCGATGCCAAAGCGTACGGCAGCACCGCGATGATGAAGGTTTTCGCTGAAATGAATCCGGCCATCCTCCAATCTCTAACGGCAGGCTCGATGACGCCGCACCAGTTAATCAGTCAGGCTTTCCAACAACTGGCCCAGAATGCCGAGCGGATTGGCGAACTCAACATGTCGCCCGAACTCCTCCGCGAACTTCTCAAGAAATAGCTAGGTGGGGCGCCAGCCCGACCCTCTTGTAAGCCATGGATCGCCTCACTGAAAACCGCATCGTTCTGGTCACCCGGCGAACGCGCTTCGAAGAACTCATTGCGAAGTTCAATACCTCCTCGCAGGCAAAATTCTATATTGAACACCTCGGCGCCGACTTCGCGGAATACGAGGACGAGCATGTCCTCTATCAGCAACAGCGGGAGGCCTGCATCGCTTCGTTGGCCCGCTTGGGAAAAGTTAGCGAAATTGAACGCTCGTTTCTACCCAACTATGTTTTCCGGCCCGACGACATCGTCGTGGTTATGGGACAGGATGGGACCGTGGCGAACACGTTGAAGTATCTGCTAGGGCAGCCGTGCCTCGGCGTGAATCCCGATCCTTCACGCTGGGACGGCGTGCTGCTGCCCTTCGCCGTGGCGGATTTGCAGGAAGTCCTGCCGTTGGTTTTCGCTGGGAATGCGTCCCTGAAACAAATCACATTCGCCAAAGCGACCTTGAACACGGGCGAAACCCTGCTGGCGGTGAACGATTTTTTCATCGGTCCCGCATCACACACCAGCGCCCGCTATCAGATCAGCCAGCATGGCCGCTGCGAACGACAATCCAGCAGCGGAGTCATCGTATCCACCGGGCTTGGCAGCACCGGTTGGTTGAAGAGCATTCTAACGGGAGCTCTGGGCATCACCCGCGCCGTTCAGCCGGAAAGCGGCGGTTCCGCTGCTTGGAACCCCTTGCCTTGGGATCATCCAGAATTGGTTTTCAGCGTGCGCGAGCCTTTCCCTAGCCGCTCCTCGGAGGCCGGGCTGCTTTTTGGCCAGGTCAGTGCCGCCGCACCGGTCATCCTCGTCTCCGAAATGGCAGGACAAGGGGTGATCTTCAGTGACGGAATCGAAAAGGATTTCCTCCCTTTCAACAACGGAACTCAAGCGACGATCACCGTCATGCCGAATGCCGGAACGCTGGTGGTCCGTTAGATCACCCTGTATTTTTGAAGCTTGCGCCGGTGTCCCGAAGGTCTATGCCCTGTTCATGCGCAACGATATCGAGCGGATTTTGATTGATGAAGCGGTGATCGAGAAACGCCTGGATTCGATGGCCCTCGAAATCGAGCGGGATTTCCCAGGCGGAACTCTGGTGGTAATCATTCTTTTGAAAGGCGCGCTGGTTTTCGCCGCCGACCTGCTGCGGCGGGTGCCTCGGCCATTGGAGATCGAGTGTCTGAATGTGGCGAGCTACCATGGTGGTTTGGAAAGTTCGGGAAAAGTGGATTTCCTGGACAGACATTTCCCCGAAGTCAAAGGGCGGCATGTGCTGCTGCTTGATGACATTCTCGATACCGGGCGGACTCTGCACGCGGTTTCCGAGCGTCTCATCAAAGAAGGCGCGGTGGCAGTGCATACCGCAGTTTTGTTAGCCAAAGACAAGGTGCGGGCCGAGGAGGTCAACGCGGACTATGTAGGCTTCGAAATCGGCGATGAATTCGTCGTCGGCTACGGACTGGACTACAAAGGCAAGTATCGGAATCTGCCGTATGTCGGCGTGCTCAAGCTTTCCGCAGCGATTTAAGCCGCGCTCCGCCCGGAGATGATTTCCGATCACTCAGGTGGGCCGCTTCCCATTCGCCGCATCTTGAATGAATCGTCGAGTTTCTGGCTCATCAATGAAATGCCATGGCGGGTAACCACATTGGTCGGAAATCGTCGGATCAGCCCCGGACTCCAAAAACAGCGTTGCCATCGCCACGCTCCGGCAACAGTAAAGAGGAACGCACCTATCAACATCTTGTTGGTTCACATTCGCGCCGGCAGTTATGAGCAGGCGAACTATTTCCAAGTTGTCGCTGGCGACTGCGGAGAACAGGGCCGTTTCTCCCGTGCTGGTTTGATCCACCTTCGCTCCATGCGCGAGCAGCCATTGGACGGTGCGTAGATCGTCCCTTTCGGCGAATGATTTGAGCGGCCAATACCCGCAGCTGTCGACATGGTCGAGATCGGCATACAACTCATCTACCAACATCGCAAGCATCTCCAGACTGTCGCATTCGTTGATAGCATGTTTGTCAGTTTCCGAAAAATGAATCTCTCGGAAATCTGCGATCATTGCCTCAAGATGTTCTTCGGAGGTGAGATCGGCGGCGAGTTCTTCCGGTAGGTTTTTCAACCACTCCGGCGGCGGCGCGTCTTTCATCGCTCGAAAGCCCGTCTCAATCAAATCGAGCAATTCAGTCTGAGCAGGCAACGCGAGATCAGGTTTGTGGCGGAAAGTCAATCTCGCACCTGCCGAGAGCAGCATGCGGGCGACCTCGACATGGTCGTATCCCACAGCCTTCAATAAAGGGCTATCGCCGAACTCATCAAGGGCGTCTGGCAATGCCCCGTGGGATAGGAGGAGGTGAATGGCCTGCGCTGAACCAATTTTGGCAGCTACATGCATGGGTGTCTCGCCACGAGTCCCCTTGGAATTCGGATCAGCGCCTTCTATCAGGGCAAGTTCGAGTAACTCCGTCTCGGTGATGATTGCTTCATCCAAGGTGTGCATTGCTGGATTCAAATGCTTAATCCACCAAACGCAAGGCGGCAGTGGAGCTTGGTATCCCAAGGAGGGCGGACTCCCGATTATGGCGGCGGCTTGCTACGGCTCGGGAGGGATTAAAGTGAAGCGTTAGCTCACCCGATCAAATCCCCG
Organism: Akkermansiaceae bacterium; assembly: GCA_025362955.1. Lineage (GTDB taxonomy): Bacteria > Verrucomicrobiota > Verrucomicrobiia > Verrucomicrobiales > Akkermansiaceae > Luteolibacter. The sequence goes on along the minus strand of JANYFB010000291.1, from coordinate 1,202 downwards.
ATCGATCCGAAATCCGGGGTGAAAAGGCGTTTGTAAGTCCTCGCGGCGTAGCCATCAGTCATGCCTGATAGAAAATCACAGACCAGCCGCGCCCTCGCTGCCTCATCCGGCGCCGCCGCGATTTCCGCCGCTGTGTCCGCCGGGAGTAGTTGAAAATCCTGACCGTCGATCTTGCCTTGGCAGATATATCTTTCCCCCAGCACTTCCCATAACTCCCGCAACATCCGGCTGCCCTTGTGTTCCAATTGCTTCAACTGCGGCGAAAGGAAAACCACCTCAAATGCAAGTCGCTTGAACAGGCTGGACTCAGCTTTCACGGATGCATCAATCGCCAGTCGGTAGCGGTAACGATTCGTCATGGCGCTCAGGAAATTAACGTCCGTTACAAGCTGCGTGGATTGGATGTATTTTCCGATCCGTTTGCCGACGAAGGGGTCCACTCGCTTTCGCCGAATCGCCCGCATGAAATCGCCGAGAGGAGAGTCATCTCCCGTGGCCTCGCTGTGTTTTTCCGCCCACGCTTCAATCTTCTCGATATTGAGAAATCCAGCCCGCACGCTATCCGATAGATCGTTGAGCGAGTAAGCCGTGTCGTCCGCCCAATCCATTATTTGGCACTCGATTGACTTGAATCCGTCGCGCACCTTGCCTGCTGTCAGTTCTAACGGGAAATCATTTCCGCCCATCGCCCAGTCGAGATAGACGTGCTGGCTATCATAAATGAAATGATGTTCCGGCCGCTCGCCGAGTTCGGTCCACAGCGACTTGTATTTCAATACCCCGTCGAGAAACGCCCGCGTCGGGTCCATGCCACTGCGTTTGGCGGAAAAAATCCGTTCTGTTAGCAAGCGGAGTGTCTGCGCGTTTCCCTCGAAGCCGCCGTGACCACGCATCAGGTGATTCAAGGTCCGCTCGCCCGCATGACCGAACGGCGGATGGCCGAGATCGTGCGATAGGCAAATCGCCTCGACGAGATCCGGGTCGATGAAAAAATCATCACCCAGCGGCCCGTCTGCTCGGCTCTTGAGCCAGTAAGAAATCGACTTGCCGATCTGCGCCACTTCCAGCGAATGCGTCAGCCGAGTCCGATAGAAATCATACTCACCGCTCCAGAAAACCTGCGTTTTATTTTGCAATCGCCGGAACGTCGGCGTGTGCAGCACCCGATCACGGTCGATCTGGAATGGCGTCCGATAGTCTGT
>JANYFB010000289.1 GCA_025362955.1 Akkermansiaceae bacterium | reverse complement strand
CGCAGTCATCAGCAAGCGGGTGATCAAAATGTTTGAAAAGGAAGCCGACGCGGATCCCGAAAAATACCGTGGATTCTATCGGAAGTTCGACCGCTTTTTTAAGGAAGGCATCGCCACGGATTATGCCAACCGGGACGCGCTTGCGAAATTACTGCGCTTCGAATCATCCCTAACCGAGGCCGGTGCGGTCTGCGGTTTCGCGGATTACATTTCCCGCGCAAAGGACGGGCAGGAGTCGATTTACTACCTTGTCGGCGGTAGCCGCGAGCAGGTCGAGAGCAGTCCTTATATCGAAGCGTTCAAGGCTCGCGGGCTCGAGGTGATTTATTTCACCGATGCCGTGGACGAATATGTGGTCGAGTCGTTAGGTGAGTTCGATGGTAAAAAACTTGTCTCCATTCGCCACGGCGGAGTGGAACTCGAAGATCACGCATCGGAAGGAGATGCTCTATCAGAAGAGCAGACGGCGGCGCTTTGCACCTTCCTCAAGGAAGAACTTGGCGATCGCGTGACCGCCGTGGCGAGTGGCAAACGCCTGGTGGACAGCCCGGTCATCGCGCTGGTCCCGGCGGACGGTATGAGCCCGCAGATGCGCCAGATGATGCGGGCGATGGATGAGAATTTCAAAGACGATGTGAAGGTGGAACTGGAGATCAACCCGCGCCATCCGCTCATGAAAAAACTCGCCGATGCCAAGGACTCCAATCCTGAACTGGCGAAACTCGTCGCCCGGCAATTGCTCGATAACTCACTCATCGCCGCCGGTCTGCTAGAAGACGCCCGCGACACCGTGACCCGGATGAACACGCTGATGGAAAAGGCGATGGGCTGATCTGATTTTGTAACCACCGATGATCAGGATGCACACAGATGGAAGCGATGGAGAAATTGAATCCATTCGCATTCTTATCGCATCTATCATCTGCGTTTATCCAATCCATCTGCGGTTTGATTTTTGCATGAACGATATCCTGCGATGAGAGCCTTTTGCCCCGAGTGCAAAAACAGCCTCACCGGACCCAAGTCCGCGATGGGCACCCGCGTCAATTGCCCCGAGTGCCGGCATTCGTTCTTCTGGACGGATCGCCAGCACGCCGGGGAAACCTTTGTGGTCTATGACCTGGAAACGACTGGGCTGGACCCGGAGCAGGATGAATTCATCCAGATCGCCGCGATGCGTTTCACGGCGGGCAGCTTGTGCCCGGAGGAAACGTTCGCGAGCTTTGCGAAACCGCGCCGGGCCATTTCCTCATTCATCGAGAGCTACACGGGCGTGGGAAACCGTCATGTCCAACACGCGAACAGACCGGAGGAGGTGCTATGCGAGTTTGCCCTGTGGTCGGGAGATTCCACCTTGATCGCGCACAACGGCCTGCGCTTTGACAGTAAGTTTCTAGCAGCCACCTGTCGCCGTCATGGCCTCCCGATGCGCGAGGTCCACAGCATCGACTCGATTCACATGTCCAAGATGCTCTTCGGAAAAACCCGTGGCACTGGCCACTCGTTAGATCACCTCATTTCCCGCCTGCGGATCGACTCCCAAGGAGTCCGCCGCCACGACGCGCGCGGCGATGTGGAAATCCTCGGCCGCGCCGTGGCCGGCATGTGGCAACGCCTCGGACTCGACCGCTCGTTCAACGGCGTCCCAAGACACGGCGCATTCCTGCCGCAGGAACGGAGATGATCGGGAAACGGTGAAATAGGAGCCGTTTCTCAGATCAATCGTCGGAATTTCTAGCGGAATATTTCCTCGGAATTTCATTGACCTGAAAAGGCTTGATCCTATAGCTCTTGCCAAAAGATGTTCCAAGAACTTCATGGAAAATTTGCACTTTGCGCTGCTGTAACCGCAGTTTCGTTGTTGTCGGCGGGTTGTGGAAAAGAGGAGGACCGGGCAGCTTGGTGGCAGCAGGAGCGCGAGAAAATCGAATTGAGTCATCAGCTTGAGTTAAAGACCTATCGGCTCGAACAGCTCGTCGCCCGCAGTCCGAAGGATTCCCAAAAGCCGCTGAACACGGGCAGCGCAGCCCTTGTCGTCTCGTTGCGGCAGCGGAAGCTCGCGCTGGCGGGGGACTTGGAAACGCTCGAGAACCAAAGGAGCGCATTTCGCGAACTGACGCTGCAAGATCGGCGTCAGCAGGCATTAGGCAAGACCTTCGAGGTTTTCAAGTTATCTTCGGGGCGTGAATACCAGCAGGTTGCGGTGACCGCCATTAACGATGCGGGCGTCACAATCCGCCATGCTAATGGCTCGGCGAGGCTCCGCTACGAGGATCTCGATGACCGGCAACGCACGTTTTTCGGCTTAGAGGCAGACCTCGCAGTAGCCGCTCAGGATAAGGAATCAAAAAATGCCGCCGTGTATGAGCGCTGGATTGATGACCGCCTGGCAACAGTCGCGGTTAAGGAAAAAAAGGATTCCGCTGCCGCTGACCGGAAACTTTTGGCCGCACGGCGGAAGGAATCATTGATCGCCACGCAGCAAGCGGCGATCGCCGCTGCTCGACCCCTTGCCCAACCCGCGACCTCCGTGGGTAACTCCGGTTACTATTCTAATTACCGGACCAGTCGCTTCAATTATTATGATACCACTCCCTCTTATTACTACACCATTCTGCCTGTAGTTCCCACTCAGCGGCCGAATACGATCTATGTAAATCCGCCCGTCGTGAAGAAGCACAAATCATTTGCTGACACTACCATCCCAACCGATCCATGAGGTTTTTATGCCGTTCTTGTTCACTGGTCCTGCTTTTCTCTCTCGCTTGCACTTCCTGCGGTGACGATCCCAAGCTGGTAGAAAAAAGAGAAAAACAAAAAGCCGAGATTTCCCGCTTAAAAGGGGAGCTTGCTCTGATCGATGAAAAGTTGAAAAATCTTCCTCCAGACGTTTCTACCGAACTATCAGAAGCTAAACAACTTTCTGAAAAGCAGTCCGCCGAGGTTGTGGGTTTAGAGGCTGAAGTGGCAGCACTTGAAGTGAAGAAACGGACCATGCAGTCCGAGTTCGATGCCTATCAGGCGAAGTATCAGGTAAAATAACTTAACTTCGAGAGAGCAATGTCTTTTAGTGATATGATGTCCAGCGGGCGCGGTCCCGGAGTGATCGGCATGTTCATGGCTTTGATTGTGTTGCTCGGTTTCGGCCTGTTATTTATGTTCGCCTCAGATGATCGCTATCAGGGAGGTGGCATGACCATCGAATCCTTGATCATCCATCAAGCCAATGAAATCGGCGGACTCAACAGTGGAATCGACCACGGCACCAAGTCTCTCGATATGGCTCCGGCGAGGATCGCGGCCGCGAAGGAATTATCCCGATTGAAGCATGAGAATCAGGCGCTTCAGGAAAAAAGCGGCGGTTTGAAAAATAAAATCGTCGCGGGAAAAGCAGCGGTCGTCCGCCAGAATGAGGCGCTCGAAAATTACAAGACGGAATACCGGACCTACGCTCGTGGCAAAGCCAAAGGGGAAACACTCGAGAAACTAGAAACAACCACCGGAGCTGTCTATAACAATGTGAGCATCCGTGAAGTGACGGCAATCGGCATGCAGATCCGCCATGATGACGGCCAGAAGCGGATACCCTACGAAGAACTTCCCATGGCCATGAAAGATCGTTTCCAGTTCGATCCCAAGGAAAAGGAGCGAGCCCTTCTTGCGGAAACTTCGGCTCGGAGTGAGCATGAAGCCTCTGTCGCGGTTGCCCAAGGCCTGGACGACGAACAAATGGTACGGGACAAAATCAAAGATGCCGAGGCTTTCCGGGAAAAAACCAGCCGTAACATCGTGGCCAAAGAAGCCCAAATTTCCACGCTTCTGCAAACGATCAACAATCTTGGCCGCGAAAGAGATCGGGCGGCTGCGGAATCGAGCTCCGCGAGGGCCGCTGGGCACATCCACATCGACAAGGGGGACTCCATTAGCGGTGACATTCGTTCCACCCAAAACCGGATTGCCACCCTGCAAGCGGAAATCAATCAGTTGAAATCCAGTCTCTAACTGCTATTCGTCCTGGATGCTTTCAAACGAAGAACATCCCGGACTTTTCACATTCATGGTGGGCATGATTGTCCTCGTGATGGCGGGTGTCGGCCTGTCTTTGGTAGTGGACAAGCGTCTCAAGGCATCCACCGCAGCCGTGGCAACGCAAAACGAGACTGGCGAAGATAACCGAGAACTCGATGAACTAAATTCGATTTATAGTGATCGATCAGTAGGCCTTTTAAATGCTGAGTCCAGCCAGCGGACAGGGGCTCAAACCTTGAGAAACCTTTCCGCTCAAGTTCAAACACTGCGCGAACGGCAAGCACAACTGGAGAAGACCCGAGACCAGCTTCGCAGCAGCAGCGCAACCTTGGAGGAGAAATTTTCCCTCTATCGTGCCGACTATAGACGTAAAACCTGGGCCGCCGCCGCCGGGCAAAAAGTGGGAACTCTCACCGTCCGGGACGGTCGTGAATACCATGATGTTACGATCACACGAGTCACGGAGGTGGGCTTGGAAATCCGCCATGAACACGGGATCGCGAGAATCCAGACACCCGATTTGGATCAGGAAATGCAGGATCATTTTCAATGGAATGATGCCGAGCGTCTCGACCACTTGAAAAAAGAGATCGAATCCGAGCATTCGATTGAGGAAGACGCCGAGACTCTAAAAACGTCTGCCGGGGGATCTACAGTAACAGGCCATGTTAAAAAGAAAAATCCAGACCAGGATATGGAGAAATTGATGCTCTCGCGCCGGAATGTGAGCGCATGGCGGCTGAAGGTTATTCAACTGAGTAGCGAAAAAATTGAGGCTTCCTCCCATGATGCAAGTTATGGCAACCAATCATCAGTCCCCGGTAGTCTCGAAACATGGAGCGCGAAGGATGCTCGCCTCGGGAACGAACTCATCCGGGCAAGAACCGCGTTGGCGATCGCAAAATCTGACCTCGGCCAACTCGCTCCCGGCGATCCCTTGTTGAAAGATCCGGCTCAGAACTGAGAAGTCCCTTTTCTTTAGCGCCGGAACGGCACTGCTGGAGAAGAAGATTGCCCACTGATAGAAGCGAGGAACGAACATAAGCCATACAACTTGTAACCCATATCCTCGGCTCATACCAAACGCCCTCATTAAATCAAACGGTCTGCCTGAATACTATGCTACCTATCAGTCTGAGGGAGTAAATCCGTCGTCACAAATTCGTAGGTTCCTTCACTGATTTGCAATTCCAACGCCTGGCCGATCTGGGCGATGTCCAGGATGCCGTTGGTGCGCTCGGTTGGCTGACCGTTGGTCCAAATAGCTTTGCCTTCTAGTGCAACTTTCGGTTTTGGGGCCGCTCCGATAGGGATCGCGACTGCGGCCCGAGTGCCAGGGGGAATCGTGACTTTGAGCGTAATTTGATTCGGCTGGCGTTGCCAACCAACAACGATTTTGCCGTGCGGAGTAGGAACGCTGCCTTTGGCAAAATCCAGACCACAAAGTGTAGGCCGAATTGCGAGAGTCGCAAATCCGGGTGAGGTAGGCATTACCCCGAGAATCTTACTCGACATCTGGTAGGTCGGAGAAGCGATCCAACCATGACTGTAGTCTCCTCGATTTGCCCCCATCTCGCGCACGGTTTGGGTTTCTGGTTGAACCTTGTAATCGTGCATTTTAGGCACGCCATATTTTCCAAAGAGGCCCGCGTGAGCAAAGGAGTCGAAGACAAAGTGCATGAAGTATGGAGTTACATCCCAGTTTTTGTTTTGCGTCATGGTATCGATGATGACGGGTTGTCGATCCGCCGGGGCTAAGTCCTCCGAGACGGCGAAGGTGTTATTCTGAACGCTGAAACTCTCCATCTGCACATCGGCGGGCATCCATTTATTTGGCGCAATGGAGGTGACGAAAGGCTTGCCATCACGATATTGTCCGCGTGCAGAATTCCAAAGTTCCTTCTCGTAGGCGCTAGCGACTTGCTGGCGTAGCTTCTGGTATTTTTCTGAATGGGTTGGATCGTTGGTTAGATTAGAGACACGAATGGCGTCGGCTAGGGCGCGGTAAAAGAGCGCGGTCATGTAGCCTTGTCCGATAACGGCGGGTGGGTGATGACAGGCAAACCCAATCTTCGGGTTCTTGTCATCATGAACGCTGACCCAGTCCATGAACATATAGTTAGGGGCCTCGGAGACGATTCCGTTTTTACCGAGATAAGAACTGAATTGATCGATGACGGAGTGGACATTTGGCGCCAGTTCTTCAATTATGCTTTTGTCCCCCGTGTAGTCGTAATAGTTCAGCAATGACTGCAACCAGTAGAAAATGTAGCTGGTGTGGAAGGTTTGATACCTGGCGTTTTCCATGACCCACGCCCACTTGCGCAAGTCTTGTCTCGCGAGCGAGAAGTTGGTTCCCATGGAATCATAGTTCACGAGGTCGGCAATGAGATAATCGCCGTAATCACTGATTGGTTCCTGATGCTGCGGAGAATCGAGGTGATGAGTGATCATGCAAATCTGTGTGGACCACCGGCCACTCTTCCAGAGCGTATTCAAAGCCTCATCGCTACAATTAAAAGAACCAAGATATTCGACTGGCTGGGAAATGAAGTCCGCGCTGACGTCCAAGATCTCGATTGGCGTGGAGCCGGGGTTTTTAACCAGTACATTGATCGTGCCGAGCGCATAGTAGTCGCGGCTTTCAAAGTATTGCACGCCATCCCGTAACTGAAGCTGGTAGGCGCGACCGCCCCAAGCATTGGTCTCATTCGATTGCAGGAAAATCTGAGCGCCTTGGCATCCTTTGACGGCAATTCCGCATCGGCCCGCCATGATTTTATTAAAGTGAACGCCAAACTCGCCGTCGCCTTTGACTACGATAGGATGACCTTCCGTTAGAGGCTTGTCAGGAACGGTGACTCCACCGACTACACGGGAAATTTCAAAATAGGGATAGCGGGCTTCCATGAGAGGAGGGAGTTCGCTCATGACGAGGGCGGCCGTAGGTGAGGGGCTGATCGTGCAGGGTGCCCACGCGGAATCGTTGAACCCGGCCATCTGCCAGCCCAGAAGTTCCGCACTGGCATCGAACAAGGGGCAGCGGCCTTTGCTCCCTAGCTTCTTTTCAAGCTCTGGCGGAAGATCCGCAAATTTAAGGCTGGGCGAAAAGATTCCTTTCCAGGATTCATCGGTTTGAATCGTCAACGTTTGCCCGTCGGGATATTCGACACGGGCCTCGAATTGAAAGCCACTGCAAGCGATTAATTCTGCGGCGAGAGCGTTTTTGCCTTTATGAAACAAAGGCGTCAGATTGCGGACATCGTAAAAGCGTCGGTTACTGGGAGTGCCGGTGAAGTCTTTCCCAGCGTCCGCAGGCCCACGTGCAGCCGGTTTGCCATTGATATAAACTAGGTAGTTATCGGAAGTAATCCAAGCCGTCACCTTTTTCGGTTCCTGTGTGAGAGTAATTTCTTTGCGCAAGCATAAGGCGCCCCATCCCGAAAAGGATTTGGCCTGAGAACCGATCCATTTGGCCGACCAAGAATTCTTTGCCTCGGGCTTCGCCCAGATATAGCCGGGAGCTTGCACGCCTTCCTGATCCACTTTGACCATCATTCCGGCATTTCGCACCGGCCCACGCGTATCGCTGGGGTCACCGATCCCAGCCGCATTTACCTTTGAGGCGGCTGACAATGCGACGAGGAGAAGGAGACAACAGGACGCTTTTTGGGGCTTCATGAGAGGGCTTGGAAGAATCAATTCGGGCGAAGTGTAATCCCCCCGCTTCCTTTTGGTCAACGGTCATGGTTGCGCATTCACAAAGCAGTGAATCGTCTCTCGTTATATACAGACCCGATCATCGACATAAAAAACCTTATGGACTCTTCCCATTATCCCCGGATCTACTTCTTTTTACCCTTGGCTTATTCGGGGGCGCTTTTATCCGTGCAGCATGGATAGACGCCGACAAGGCGCAGTTGCTTCTTCCGATGGCGCTTCATTTACAGAAGGCCAACGACAATTCTAACAAAGTCTCCGTTATGAATGGGCCGGGTTAAGAACTCCTTCCTGATGGATTTCATCAAAATACGGGTTGCCCTGCGGCGGGGGATGCCGTGAAGTCAGGGCGTGCGATACGACCCGATTTCACCCGAATTCTTTGTCCAGAACCGTGGAAACCTCCGCGCATTGCTCAAGCCGAGCAGCATCGTGATCGTTCATGCGAATGACATCTATCCGACGAACGCGGATGGAACGATGCCCTTCAAACAGAACAGCGATCTTTTCTATCTGACTGGTGTGGATCAGGAGGAAACCACGCTGGTTCTCATGCCGGACGCGCACGATCCGAAGGAACGGGAGATACTATTCGTGAAGGAAACCAACGAACAAATCGCGATTTGGGAGGGTGAAAAATTGACCAAGGAGCAAGCCCGCGCGGCTACCGGGATCGAGCGAATCGAATGGTCACACTGTCTAGAATCCTTCCTGCATAGGATGGTGCCGCAAGTGGAGCAGGTTTATCTAACGACGAATGAGCATCTGCGGGCGAGTGTGGTGGTGGAAACGCGCAATGCCCGTTTCATCAAGGATTGCCAAGCCCGCTATCCACTGCACCGGTATGAGCGGTTAGCACCCCTGCTGCACCGCCTGCGGATCATCAAGGACAAGGAAGAACTCAAGATGATCCAGCGCGCCTGCGACATCACAGAAGCGGGCTTCAGGCGCTTGTTAGGCTTCATCAAGCCGGGAGTAGGCGAGTGGGAGATTGAAGCGGAGTTGTTGCACGAATTTGTCCGCCGGGGTTCGCGGGGATTCGCCTACGCGCCGATCATTGGCACGGGAAAAAATGCCTGCGTCCTTCATTATGTGGAGAACGATAAAATCTGCCGCGACGGCGAGCTGGTGCTGATGGACGTGGCGGCAGAATACGCGGGCTGGGCTTCGGATCTAACACGGACGGTGCCGGTGAATGGTAAATTCACGAAACGCCAGCGCCAGGTGTATGACTCGGTGCTGCGGGTTTTCCGGGGGGCGAACGAGATTCTGCGCCCCGGCAACACCCCGATGGACTATCAGAAACAGGTCATCGAGATGATGGAGCACGAGCTGGTAGGCCTGGGCTTGTTCACGGCCAAGGAAGCCCGCGAGCAAGGGCCGGACAAGGCGCTGGTGAAAAAGTATTTCATGCACGGCACCTCGCATCACCTCGGGCTGGATGTGCATGACGTGAGTCCGCCGCATGAGCCGTTCGCGGAAGGAATGGTATTCACCATCGAGCCGGGAATCTACATCCGCGAGGAAGCGCTGGGCGTGCGCTTGGAAAACGACGTGGTGATCGGCGAGAGCAAAAATTTCGATCTAATGGAAAAAATTCCGATTGAAGCGGAAGAGATCGAAGCCTTGATGCGCCAAGGGGCGAGAAAAAGCAGTTAGTCTGCTTTCTCTCCAGTCCCTCGGGAAAATGCCGCTACTTTTTCTCCGTGTAAACTAACTGCACGTTCAGCGCTTCGCCCGCTTTGGCATAGGCAGTGACGGTGAGTTCGCGCTTGCCGCCCGTATATTGGAGGCTGAGAGTATGGGTGCCTCCTACGTCCATGGAACTACGGTTAGAAGAAGTTAGGGAAATCTTGGCGGTCTCGTCGTTGAAGAATTTCTCAATGGCTTCCGCAGAGTCTTTGGTTGAATAGCTGATCATCCCGGCCATTTGGGTGGCATCTTCAGTCTGCATGGCGGAAGCCTCGCCGATTGCAGCAGGATAGCGGGGAATCCACGCCGGAACTTTAGAAAGATCACCCATGCCGAATTGGGACACGTTGCCATCCTTATCTTTCACCGTGAAGCGGCCTTTCGCTAGGTCGTCATATTTGAGTGTGACCTCTTCCCCGGTGCTTTTCACGCGGACGGTCATCTCTCCGGTTTTGTCGTTTTCGGAAACCTTTTCCAGATCTTTGTTCGTGCTGAGGATGAGTTGCGCGGAGGCTTTCGCGGGATTAGCCATGGCAGCCTTGACTCCTTTATAGGCCATGGCTCCGACCACCGCCATGCCGATCACGATAAGAAGGATAATTCCGCCGCAACCGATGCCCACCCATGCAAGAGGGGGCATTCCTTTTTTAACGACGGCTGTTCCTGGAGTTGAGGATGGTGGCGGGTTCATGGTGAACGTATTTTTTAAGGCATGGATTCCATTTCACAAGGAAGGAATTGTTACGCTCATGCAAGTAGTCTTGGCTCGTGAATTGAGGTTGCCCGGCGGACTAACAATAAACGCAGGCCATTGAGGCAGACAAGGACGGTGCTGCCTTCGTGCCCCACCACTCCGAGCGGCAAGGCTAACGAAAAACCGAGCGCCGCGCCGATTAGGACGATAATGACGGCACTCGCGAAGATGAGATTCTGGGTGAGCACCCGTTTCGCTCGGCGGGCATGGTTGAGGAGGAGGGCGATGTTTTCCAAGCGATCTCCCATCAGGACGACATCCGCCGTTTCCATGGCCACATCGGTGCCCGCGGCACCCATCGCCACTCCGATGTCGGAAATGGCGAGGGCGGGTGCGTCGTTCACCCCGTCGCCGATCATCATCACGGTGCCTGCCTTTTTCAACTCGCGGATGACGTTGAGTTTATCCTCGGGGAGGAGTTCGGCGTAAACTTCATCGACATTGGCCTCACGCGCAATGGCTTCCGCGACGAGACGTTGGTCGCCGGTGAGCATCACGACTTTTTTCACCCCTAGGCGGTGGAGGTCGGCTGCTAGATGGCGGGCGGCGGGACGGATGGTGTCGGCCATCACAAGCAAGGCTTGTGCGGTGATCAAGTCGCCCTCACGAGTGCCGAGCCAGACGCAGGTTTTCCCCTCGGCTTGCAAAGGCCGGGAAATTTCTGCGAGCGAGGTGATGCCGGCGGCGTGGAGTTCGCGGAAAAGGCGCTCACTGCCGACGAGGTAACGGTTAGTCTCGATGGTGGCCTCCGCACCTTTGCCCGCTGTCGATTGGAAATCAGTGGCCTCGGGGAGGGTGATTCCAAGAACCGCGGCACTTCTAACAATGGCGTGGGCGAGTGGGTGCTCGGACTTCGCTTCGAGGGCGGCGGCAGCGCGAAGGAGGGAAGCCACCGGGGCGGGAAGGGGACTCGCGATTTCATGAATCCCGTCCGTGGTGACAATTTCCGTTAGCGATGGCCTGCCGACGGTGAGAGTGCCGGTTTTGTCGATGGCGACGATGTCGATTCTAGCAGCCCGTTCCAGATGCGAGCCGCCCTTGATGAGAATCCCACGCCTAGCAGCGCCGCCGATGGCTGATAGAACCGTGGCTGGTGTGCTGATGACCAAGGCGCAGGGCGAGGCGACGACCATGATGGTCATGGCCCGATAGAAGGCATTGGCGAAGCTCGCGCCATCGAACAGATAGGGAATTAGAAACACCCCGATGGTGAACGCGATGACGCCCATGGCATAGTATTGCTCCGCCTTTTCCAGAAACCGCTGGGTGCCGGATTTCTCCGCCTGTGCCTCGGCGACGAGTTTGACCATCCGCGAAAGGGCGGAGTCTTCCGAGCGTTTGGTCACCTTGAGTTCGATGCCGCCGCTTTGGTTGAGGGTGCCCGCGAAGAGGGTGCTGCCGAGTGACTTGGAAACAGGCATCGACTCGCCTGTGAGCGAAGACTCGTCCACATGGGTGCTGCCTTCTGAAATCACGCCATCCACCGGGATTTGCTCGCCGGGCCGGACGATGACAATTTCACCGATTTGCAAATCCTCCACCGCTACCATCACGCTTGCTCCCTCACGTTTCACCAAGGCTTCGTTAGGCCGCAAGGTGAGCAGGGATTCGATGGCCCTTTGGGTGCGTTCCATCGCGTGGCGTTGGAGGACGTTAGAAAAGCTGAACAGAAAAAGCAGTAACGCACCTTCAAACGGCGCTCCGATCACGGCGGCTCCGAGTGCGGCTAGGACCATCAGGACATCCACGTCTAACACTCGCTCCCGCAGTGAAGCGATGGCGGAGCGCACGCCTTTCTGCCCGGCGAAAACATAGGCCCCGAGGTAGAGCGCGTGCGTGGCGAATCCGATCCTCGTAGTTTTTTCAACGATCAGCGCGACGATGAGAAATGCCAAACCCAGCCCGCAGGAAATCTCTTCGTTGAGTTCTCCGCTTAGGATTTTCACCCTGATAGAGAGATCCGTTTTCCGTTTAAGATCGAGCGGGCGGATGTCGGCTCCGGTTTCCCGCACCTGGTCGAAAATGCTGGCATCCCGTGAAATCCCGGAATCGAAAGTTACTGAAATCACCTTCCCGAGATAAGTGGCTGAAGCGCGGCGGACACCGGGAATTTTCTCCACTTTTCTTTCCAACTTCAGCGCACAAGCCTCACACGCACTGCCTTCCAACCGGAAAATCGAACGCTCAAGCGCCGAGGAAACCTGGGCGAGGTGCTCGCTAACAAGTCCGAGGACATCATTTTCACTGAGGCGCTGCGGATCGAAATCAATGTCCACGCAGGCATGAACCGGATCGGGCCTGACCCGGACGATGCCGGAGTGGTCGGCCAGTCCGTCAAGATCGTCGGGTGATGAAATTTCGTCTCTCATGCACCGGACTAACTGACCGGGAGCTTCGACCGGACCGTCGCGGCGATTTCGTGAAACGCCGCGGAAACTTTACTAACCGATGGAGCTACTAACGCGACCGGAGCACCGCTGTCACCCCGCTCGCGGGTCTCAATGTCGATGGGGATTTGACCTAACAGCGGAACATTCATGTCCTCCGCCTCACGGACGCCACCCTCCTTGCCGAAGATGTGATATTTCTTCCCGTCGTCGCCCTCGAACCAGGCCATGTTTTCTATCAGGCCGAGAATTGGCACGTTCACCTTGGCGAACATGGCAACCGCCTTCCGCGCATCGATCAACGCGACTTCCTGCGGCGTGGTCACGATGATCGTGCCATCCACGCTTACCGTTTGCACGATAGTGAGCTGGATGTCACCGGTGCCGGGCGGGAGGTCCAGCACCAGATAATCTAGTTCCCCCCATGCGACTTGGCGGAGAAATTGCTGGGTATAGCGGGTCGCCATCGGACCACGGACGATCACCGGCGAGCGATCTTCTAGCAGAAACCCCATCGACATGAGTTTCAGTCCATGCGCTTCGAGCGGGATGATTTCGTCATGCTCGTTGGCCATCGGGCGCTCGTTCACGCCGAACATCTGGGCCACCGACGGGCCGTAGAGATCGCAATCACACAGCCCGACCTTCGCCCCGCTGGCGGCTAGGGCGACCGCGAGATTGGCTGCGACGGTGGATTTTCCCACCCCGCCTTTTCCGGAAGCCACCGCGATGATCCGCTTCACGCCGGGGATCGAGGATTTCCCCACCGTGCTACCACCACCCGCAGCGGCAGGCGCATCCTTCACGTCGATCTCGATTTTCACCGTCCCGATGTCCGGCAGCGCATCAAGAAGCGCGTGGCAATCCTGAAAAATCTGCTCCGGCACCTTTGGATCGCGGGTGGCTATTTCAAGCTGGACTGTGACAAGGCCGGGCTCGCATTTGACCTCCTTGACGAGGCCGAAGGAAATGATGTCCCGGGAAAAACCGGGGTAACGGACTTGGCGGAGGGCTTCGCGGATGAAATCTGGAGTCATGGACGCGGGATTCTCACCTCATCCGCCTTGGGGGTGCAACGCGATTGTGGGAAATGTGCAAGACATCTACATTTCAGAGTTTAACCACAGATAAACAGGATGGACGCAGATGGGAATAGGGATGAAATCGTGATTTTCGTTTCATTCGTGGTCTTTTCCGGAAAATCCACATCTTCATCCCTCTTATCTGCGTCCATCCCGTCC
>JANYFB010000256.1 GCA_025362955.1 Akkermansiaceae bacterium | reverse complement strand
CGCGGCAACCGGTGATTTCCGCTACGTCGAAGTCCCTAGTGCGAACCTTCGTGGCTGGCTCGCTGCCAAAGACGTGGGTGCAATCACGCCGGACGATAGAAACAATCCCTAACAGACTCAGTTCGTCACGCGCATCGGCATGAGGACATAGAGGAAAGTGCCTTCGATGCGGAGAACGCCGGGACTCATTTCGTCGATGAGATCCAGGTAAACATCGGCGCTGTCCAAGGCCCGAAGTGGCGCTTGGAGGAATTCCGGGTTGAAGGCGATCTGCATCGGCGGACCCTGATAGATCACGTCCATGGATTCCTGGGCTTCACCGACATCCGGCGAGTTCGCGGTGACTTCGATGTGGTTCTCACTGAACACGAGTTTCACTGAGTTCGACTTGTCGGAAGAGAGCAGTGAAACGCGGCGCACGGTTTCTAGCAGCGCCTCGCGGCCGATGACCACACGCTCGTTGCTATCACCGGGGATCACCTGGCGGTAGTTCGGGTAGTTGCCTTCGATGAGCTTGCTGGCAAGCAGGCTGTCACCGACGGTGAAGGAAATCTGGCTATCGCTGAGTTTCACGATGACCTCGCCGGACTCTCCTAACAAGCGCTGGAGTTCCTGCACGGCCTTGGTCGGGATGATCACATCCGTTTCATGGGAGGCGGGGAATTCGAGGTCTGCATCGACCATTGCAAGGCGGCGGCCGTCGGTGGCGACGAGGGTCATTTTTCCGTCGCGGAAGGAAGTGAAGATGCCGTTGAGAACGTAGCGGGTCTCGTCGGTGGAAATGGCGTAGGAGGTTTTCTTGAGGCCATCGCGCAGGGTGATTTGCGGGATTTTGAAAACCTTGGCTCCCTCAAAATCCGGGAGTGGTGGAAATTCCGCTTCGCCGAGACCGATGATTTTAAAAACTGATGGGCCGCAACGAATGGTGGCGTGATTTTTCGCATCCACGGAAACATCCACTTCGCTGGCGGCCAACTCGCGGATAATGCTCACAAGTCGCTTGGCGGGCAGAGTGGTGGCACCTTCCTTCTCGATATTTGCCTCCACGGAACCGGTGATTCCGACATCCAAGTCAGTGGTGGTGAACTGAATGCGGCCATTCTTGGCGACGAGCAGCACGTTCGATAGAATCGGTAATGTGGTGCGCGAGCTGACGACGTGTTGGACTTTTTGCAGGCCGTCGAGGAATGCTTCCTTGGAGATGCGGAACTTCATAAATAGGGAGCCGGAGTGGTTGTTGCGGCGTAGTTTCCGCTTTCAATGCCCCTTGGCAAGCCTTCTGTGAATAATCGCGAGAGCGACTCGGGTTCAGCGGCGAAGCTGAGACTCGATGCGGTCGATGCTTTCCTTCAGGCCGGGTTCTCCAACAATCCGCTCAGTGACTTTTTTACAAGCGTGGATGACCGTTCCGTGGTCGCGCCCGCCGAAGGCATCGCCAATGTCCATCAGAGAACCCTTGGTAAGAGAGCGGCTGAGATACATGGCGACTTGGCGCGGAAATGCGATGCTGGCGGGTCGGCGGCGACTGGTCATGTCCGCAAGGCGAACGTCGTAATGCTGGGCCACTGCCTTCTGGATCGCGTCAATCGTGACTTGGCGGCTACCCTCTTCACGAATCAAGTCGCGAAGGAGGTATTCGACTTTTTCCACGGTCACGCTTTCCCCGGCGAGCGAGGCGTAGGTGGCCACCCGCATGAGGGCGCCTTCGAGGCGTCGGACGTTGGTGCGGATTTTTTCAGCGAGGAAATGCAGGACGGATTCGTCCACCCGGACTTTCCAGTCGAGGGCCTTTTTCTTGAGAATGGCCATTCGCGTTTCCATTTGCGGCGGCTGCATTTCCACGGTGAGGCCGCACTCGAAACGGGAGATCAGGCGGGGTTCCAGGTTTTTGATTTCGCAGGCCGGGCGGTCGCAGGTAAGGACGACTTGGTTGCGGCCATCCAGCAGGGTATTGAAGGTGTGGAAAAATTCTTCCTGCGACCGCTCTTTGCCGCCGAGGAATTGGACGTCGTCGATGAGCAGGACGTCGGAGCTGCGATAACGGCGTCTGAACTTCTCGATGTCACCGCGGCGGATGGCGTCAATAAACTCGTTGGTGAATTTTTCGCATGTTAGGTAAATGACGCGTGACGCAGGTTGGCGGCGGAGCAGCTCGTGGCCGATCGCCTGCATGAGGTGGGTTTTGCCAAGGCCGGGACCGCCATAGATGAAGAGCGGATTGTAGCCGATGCCAGATTGTTTCGCGACCGCTTCGCAGGCCGCGTGGGCGAATTGGCTGTTAGCACCTACGACAAAACTGGCGAATGTGTGGGCTGGGTTGAGGCCAGCGATTTTGGTGCGTTTGTCGAGAGCCTCGCCTTCAAGCGCGGCGGCTTTTGTAGGAATTGAATAGGTAATTGATGGGTTTACGCCGCCGTGATCCGAGCCGTTAGGAACTTGGGCATCCTCGGTAACCAGCACCCGGATTTCTCGCACCTCGTCGAAGATGCCGGTCACGGCCATCGTGAGTTCCGGCAGGTAATTCGTCTCAATCCAGACTTGATGAATCGCTCCGGGGACGGTGATGGAGCCGATACCATCTTCCACTCCTAACCAACGTGCCGCGCGGAACCAGCGTTGAAACGCATCAGGGCTAACCATGGGCCGCAAGGCATCACAGACGCTGATCCATCCGCCAGTATCGGCTGCGAATTTCTCGATCCCGTCCTCCCTGTTTTGCGCTGCCACTTCCTCGGGTTCCATTTTTTTAAAGTCTGATTGAAAATTGTTGATGCGGGATGACGCTCTCATGCGGGCGGCACTATGCGGCGAGGGAAAAAACCATGCGCTCCCCAAATCGTTCGGGGAAAAGCTTTTTCCTCGCATCTAACTATTGGTGCCGTCGCGCCGTATTCCACAAGCGTTCCACGGGGCGTTTTTTTTAAAACTTGACGGCGAGTTTACTTAGTTTTCCCGAAAGATCAGGAGAGGGATTTCCGGCGGGCTGGCGTATCTCATTGGAAACAAGCGAGTCGCCATGTGACAATTTTGTTCTAATTGCTCTTCATTTTTGGCGTAGCCGAGCGCCCGTGGCTTAGTCCGCTATTATCAAGGAGATACATCTTTAAGCTGTTAGGATCTCGCGATCACCGGGCGTTGGTGCGTTTTAAAACATAGGGCCACGGCGACAGTGACGCATGTGCCAGCCATGATCCGCCATGGAAATTCGATGATAGGCAACCACGCGAAATTTCCATACAGCTGGCGGGTTGTTAGCATTTTCCAACAGTCGTTCGGCAGATTGCTGAGATACGCGACGAAAATGATCCCTGCGATCATTGCAATCACATTGCCCGTTTCGTTACCCCGCGACTTCGTGAATAGGGCCACTATAAAAATTCCTAACAGCGACCCGTAGGTGTAGCCGAAGCTTCCCAAAATGATCCCGATGATGCTCAGCGCGGGGTTATGCGCCTTCACGAATGCAGTCGCCAGCCCGACCAGAATGAGCACCAGCGCGAACGCCACGGTCGCGAGCTTGATGACGCGGATGCGGGCTTGATCATCTGCGGGAGTTTTAAACCAACGAAAATGGAAGTCGCGGGAATAACTGGTGGCGAGAGAGTTCATCGCCGTGCCGAGGGAGCCCATGGTAGTGGCTAACACTCCGGCGACGACGAGGCCGCGCAGGCCGCCGGGCATCACGTTGACGACGAAATACGGGAAGATCCGCGTGTTGTCCGGCCCGCCATTGACCGTCATTGGCAACGCCGGATCGTGCACGACATGGCCGTAGTAAACCGACAGCAGGATGCCGATTGTTAGGACGGCAAAGGTCACCGGGATGTCGGCCAAGCCTGATAGAATTGTCGCCACCGCGCTCTGGCGTTTATTCTTCGCCGTAAGCATCCGCTGCACCATATCCTGGTCCGTACCGTGCGTCGCAAGCGTGACAAACAACGAACCGAACAAGCCAGCCCAGACGGTGAACTCGCTTTCCAACACACTCTTGATAGCCCCCCAGGTGGCTCCGTATTGCTTCACAAATCCCACCTCCGCCGGGACATCTCCCTTCCATTCCAAGAGCTTCAAATCGTGCTCGCCGGTAAGCTGGCTTTTCGCCCCGTCCCAGCCGCCGGGGATGTGGCCTAACAAATACCAGACGGAAAACCCAAGTGCCCCGAAAAGGACGGCGATTTGCAGCACATCGGTCCAGATCACCGCTTTGATCCCGCCGATCGCCGTATAGGCTGCGGTTAGAATCGTGATCAGTACGAGCGCGCCGCCGGTGACCCAAAATTGCTCCCAAGTGCCAAGCGGGCGTTCGGGGTTCATCTGGTTCCAAATCACCACCATCAGCAGGGTCGGCACCCACAACCGCGCGCCGCTTGCCAGCGACCGGGTGATTAGGAAAATCCCACTCGCCATACTCCGGGTGCGCGGGCCGAAGCGGATTTCCAGAAATTCGTAAATACTTACCACGTTGTGTTTGTAGAACGCCGGAATGAAAACCGCGCTGACCACCACTCGGGCCAAGAGATAGCCCGCCATCAATTGCGCGTAGGTGTAATTTCTCAGCCGGAAGCCCTCTCCCGGCGTTCCGAAAAACGTTCCCGCGCTGATTTCCGAAGCGAGGATCGAAGCCAAAACCGCCCACCATGGGATCGACCTGCCACCCAGCGCGAAATCCGCAACATTTCGGTTCCGGCGACTGAAATGCGTGCCGATGCCGATGATGATTGCGAAATAAATCCCAATAATGACGAGATCCCACCCCAATGCCTTTGACATGCCCCGGATGCTAGACAGCCCGTCCCACGATCCAAGCCTCAAGTGCCAGGCTCGTTTCAGCGCGGACAGTCTAACCCATCGCCGATTCGATCCTTGTCCGGTATGATGCGAGCCGCAGGCACCCTTCGTAGATCCATTTCGAGTTCATGAAAATTCTCATCACCGCCTTTGGTCCCTTCGCTGGGCGCTCAGAAAACGCCTCCATGCTTGCCCTGCATGAATTGAAGAAATCATTCCCGGAAATCCACACCCGCGTCCTGCCAGTGGACTCGGTGATCGCCCCTGCCCGGCTCAAGCAAGCGCTCCGCAAAATCCGGCCCGCTGTCCTCATCATGCTCGGGGAAGCCGCAGGCAGTGAGAAAATTCGCTTGGAAACCACCGCTTGGAACCTCCTCGATTTCACTCTCCCCGACCTAGCAGGCCGCCAACCCACTCACAGATTCATTCACCCCGGCTTGCCCGACAGGCTTGGCTCTACCCTGCCTTTGGAAAAATTCCACGCCCTGCTCTCCACTCACCACCACGAGGTCGCCCTCTCTAACGATCCAGGCCGCTACCTTTGCAACCAGCTCTTTTTCACGGCACTGCACTACATCGGCTATCACGCCATCCCTTGCCGCGCCGGATTCATCCACCTCCCGCTTGCCGAGCACTATCCGACTGACCGGGCGGCGGATGCGCTGAGACACCTTATCGTAGAAATGAGGAGTTGATCCTATGAACTTTATTGGAAATTCAAGGCGTCCATGTCGAAGACGACGGTGACGTCCTCGGGCAGACTGGTTTTTGATAGAACCTGTTGGACGTGGTTGGTCAGCGGGCGGGCGCGGCGGGAGCGAAGGGTGATTTGGAAACGGAATTGGCCGTGCGAACGGATGAGCGGGGAGGGCAAGACTTCGCCGAGAGTGATGCCGTTAGGAATATTTTCGGCAAGGCGGAGATGGAGAGTTTGCAGGGTGAACACGGCGCGGCGCTCGTGGGTGGAGCGGCTTGTTAGAACCGCACAATGGGCATAAGGCGGGAAAGAAAATTGCCGGCGGAAT
The DNA here is from genome assembly GCA_025362955.1 of Akkermansiaceae bacterium. GTDB lineage: Bacteria > Verrucomicrobiota > Verrucomicrobiia > Verrucomicrobiales > Akkermansiaceae > Luteolibacter. Next base: position 10,706 of record JANYFB010000256.1, on the reverse strand, counting down.
TCCATTTCCTGCTCGGAAAATCCATCGAAGTCGTGCCTGCGGGCGAACTGGATCGACGGTGAATGCGGGGTGAAGGTCTGGACGATGACCTCGCCTTCGAGATCGCCGCGCCCGGCGCGACCGGCGACCTGGGTGATGAGTTGAAAAGTCCGCTCGCCGGCGCGGAAATCCGGAACGTGGAGGCCAAGGTCCGCATTCAGAATACCGACAAGGGTGACGTTAGGAAAATGCAGACCCTTTGCGATCATCTGGGTGCCGATCAGGATGTCAATCTTGTGGGCTTTGAAAGCTGCTAGAGTATCGCGCAGAGCGTTTTTCCGCCGCATGGCATCCGCGTCGATGCGGGCGAATTTCGCTTTCGGAAAAACCTTGGCCATCACTTCCTCGACCTTTTGCGTGCCGTAGCCTTGAAGTAGAATGTTAGGATCGCGGCACTCGGGACATTTGCGCGGGACGATGGATTGGTAGCCGCAAACGTGGCAGACGAGTCGCTCGTCGGTGCGGTGATAGGTGAGGGCGACGGCGCAATGCGGGCACTGGCAAACATGACCGCAGGCGGTGCATTGAAGTGATCGGGCGAAGCCGCGGCGGTTGAGGAAAAGGATGGATTGCTCGCCTTTTTCGAGGCGTTGTTCGAGCGCGGTACGGAGTTTATCCGACAAAATCGCAGGACCACCCTTGTGCTTGGTTTGCTCTAACCGCATGTCCACAACCCGGACTAACGGCATGGAAGCGCCGTCGGCGCGATCATTGAGGCGGAGAAGATCGTATTTACCGGTCAGGGTGTTATTCCATGATTCTAGCGATGGCGTGGCCGATCCTAACACAATCGCGCATGGCTCGAAGGCAGCACGCAGTACGGCGACATCGCGGCCATGATAGCGTGGGACATTTTCCTGCTTGTAGGTGTTCTCGTGTTCTTCATCTACCAGGATCAGCCCGAGATCTGGCAGCGGCGCGAAAACGGCGGAACGCGCACCGATGACGATACGGGCAACCCCCTTTCGGATGCGGTGCCACTCGTCGAAGCGTTCGCCTTGGGACAAGTTAGAATGCAGCACGGCCACCTGTTCCTGCATGGCGGCGAAGCGGGATTTGAAACGGCGGACGGTCTGGGGCGTTAGGGAAATTTCCGGGACGAGGACAAGCACGGTTTTTCCGAGATCCAGAGCGCGTTGGGCGGCTTGCAGATAGACCTCGGTTTTCCCCGAGCCAGTGACTCCTAACAAAAGAATGGGTTTGGAATTTTCAGGATTGGCGACCGCTGCTAGAACGACGTCCAGCGCGGCGGCTTGGCCGGGGTTGAGTTCGAGCGGGGCGGATTCGAGGATTTCCTCAACGTTGTCGGCATCGGGATCGCGACGGACTTCCTCGGCTTCGAGGCGGAGCAGGCCGGCTTTTTCCATGGATTTCAACGCGGCGGCATTTCCATCGCCGAGGTCTGCGACGGCGAGGCGCATGTCCTGAGCGTGGGCTAACAGAGAGAGAATGGCAAACTGGCGAGGTGCGCGTTTTTCCAATTTCGCTAAGATCGCGGGATCGGGGGCGGCATCGAGCACGGCAACGCGGCGGGTCTTTGCAGAATTTTCCTCAGAACGCACGCCCTCCGGTAAAACCGAGCGAATGACCGACTCGATACTAGAGCCGTAGTAATGCGCGATCCAGTCCGCCGTCCGCAGCAAGACCGGCGTGATCAGCGGCTCCGGGTCGATGAGGGATTCCAGCTCTCGCAGGGCGAAATCCCCCTGCTCTGCCTCGCCCGTGGAGAGCACCGTGCCAGTCGCCGATTTCCGCCGCAGCGGGATCCGCACACGGCAACCGGGTCGCACGTCGAGACCGGGCGGAATGGCGTAGTCGAAGACAAGCTCCGAAGGTCCATCGATCAGCACATGGGCGTTCACTGCGGCAGAGCGTGCCTGCGTCAGGAGGGCTGGCCAAGGTTCATTTCTCTGGAGTCGGAGTCATGGCCGAAGTGGCATTATCGTGTGTCGGAATAGATTGCGTGACTTATTGAGGGTGTTAGCGTCGCGTGAATGAAAGGGGGAGAAACGTTCAGGATGGGTATCGGTGTTGCGTGCGTGGCAGCGTTTTTCTCATCGGCGGCAAGCGCCCAGAACCCTGCTGGAATCGAAGGGGGGCGGGCGATGTTTCTGAAAGGTGACTACGCGGGATGCTTAGAATTCTGCCGTATGGCCAAGCCGATCGGGGATGATTTCACGTTTTTCGCCGCGTTGGAAATCCGCACCCTGCTGGAGATGGGAAACTTTGCCGAGGCGCTGAAACGCAGTGTGATCCTGTCACGGCGCGCGCCCTTTGATCCGGAGCTGGCACTCGCGGTGGCCGAGGCGCTGCGGGCGAATGGTCAACCGGAACCGGCCAAGGCCATCGTCAATCAAGCGATGCAGGCGGGACCCATGCCACCCGTTGCCGGAAACTCGCGTGCCACCGTGGCGTATGGCGAGCTGCTGCTCACTGCGGGGATGGACCCAAAGACCGTGCTGGATCGCTACCTGGAACCCGCGAAGAAGGTGGATCCGACAGCCCGCGAGGCGTATCTCGTGATCGGTCGGCTCGCTCTGGCAAATCATGATCGGGAGCTAGCAGGGGAAAATTTCCGCGAGGGCTTGAAGCGTTTTCCTAGCGATCCCGAGTTTTTGCTGGGCATGGAGAAATCGGGCTTGGAACTGCCTAAAGACCAGCAAAACGAAGTTGAAGGAATCCTCAGCTACGTCGATCTCGCACTGCGGGCGAACCCGAAATTCACCTCCGCCCTCCTGCTCAAAGCGGATCAACTCGCGGGAAAAAGAAATTTCAAAGAAGCAAAAACGACTCTCAATCAAGCGCTCGCAGTGAACCCCGTGCACCCGGAAGCTTGGGCGCAACTGGCGGCACTCGCATTTCTCGAAGAAGACACTTCCGCTGCGGAAAAGGCGCTCCAAGAAGCACGGAAATTCTGGAAAAACAACCCGGCGGTGTCGAAAAACGTCGGCGTCACACTGGCGGCGCACTATCGGTTTGCAGAAGGCATCAAGTTTTTGAAACAAGCGGTCCAAGAAGACCCTCGCGACGCATCGATCCGGCTGGAGTTGGGGTCGAACCAGCTTCGTTTCGGCCAGCTTGAAGAGGGTTGGGAAAACGTCGCGCTCGCCCATGATGCCGATCCTTATAATGTCGCAGCGTTCAACCTGGTAACGCTGCACGACAAGCTCCAAGGCTACCCGCTGCAGGAAAAAGACGGTGTGCGGCTGCGCATGTCACCTGAGGACATGGCAGTTTTCGGCAACCGCGCGCTGGAGCTGGGGGTGCGAGCTAAACGGACGCTGGCGGAGAAATACAAGATTTCCCTCTCGCAGCCGGTGATGGTGGAAATGCTGCCGAAGCAGGAGGATTTCGCGATTCGCACCTTCGGACTGCCGGGCGGGGAGGCGTTTCTCGGCGTCTGTTTCGGCCCGCTCATCACCATGACCAGCCCGCGCGGACGACTGGGGCGGGCAAATTGGGAGGCGGTGCTGTGGCACGAAATGACCCACACCATCACGCTGGCTGCGACGCGCCACCGGATCCCGCGGTGGCTGTCCGAGGGCATTAGCGTTTATGAGGAACGTCAGGTTCGCTCCGGTTGGGGCCAGGGGATGACGGCGGCGTATCGCGAGCGTTTTCTATCAGGAAAAATGCCGCCGATTATGAAACTCGACGAGGCGTTCTCCGGGCCTGACATCATGTTCGCCTACTATCACGCCTCGCTGGTGGCGGAGTTCATTGTCGAGCGCTTCGGGATCGAGACCATGCGAAAATTTCTAGCGGATCTTGCGGCCGGTAAGCCGTTAGAAGAAGCACTAGCGAAACGCACGCTGCCACTTGCCGAACTCGAAACCGCCTTCCAAGAATACGCAAAAAAAGCGGCAGCCGCCTACGGTCCGGATCTCGATTGGGCTCCTCTCACTGACGACGAATATGTCGCCTACCGCGGCGATCCCGCAGCATGGGCTTCCGCCCATCCGAAGCGCTATGCCGCCGTCATGATGTGGGTTTCCAAACTCTCGGAGGACAAGGATCGGAAACAGGCGAAGGCGCTTTTGGAAAAAATCATCACTGCCGAACCGCACAACCGCGAGGAGTTCAATCCCTACTGGGCGCTCTCGCTTGTCTGCCGCGGCATGGACGATAAATACGGCGAGCGGGCCGCGCTCACCCAACTCCTGCAAATCGATTCTAACGCCTCGGAAGCCGCCGCGCGACTGTTGGAGTTGAGTGCTACACTAACAGCTACCGAGCGATTCGCCGCCGCCGAGCGGATGCTTGAAACCAATCCGTTTCAAGAGCAAGCCTACCGCACACTGGTCACCGCCGCAAAGGAAACCGGAGCCTCTAACCGCTTCCGCGAAGCCTGCATTTCTCTGTTAGCGCTCGATCCCCGCGACTCCAGCCGCATTCATTATGAACTGGCCACGATGTTGCGGGAATCGGATCTGGAAACCGCCCGGCGGGAGGTCTTGAAAGCTCTGGAGGAAAACCCGCGTTTCGAGTTGGCGCTGGATTTCTTGGTCCACTTACCCCCGTCGCCATGATCGTCCGGTCCGCCATTTCCGGTTTATTTTTCGTGGCGCTCGCCGCCGTCGCTGATGGTCAGTATTCGCGCAGAAACGCCGCTCTACCCGCCGATCGCGCAGGCGTCGCGAAGTGGGAAAATGACGCACGCTTTCCAGACGACACCTTCCGCTTTGTCCGCCTCCGACCGGAGAACCACATCAAGTGGGCCACTGACTTCCCGGACAGCGACTTGAATTTTTCCTTCCGCCTCCAACAAATGACGTCGATCCGCGTCAACCCGGAGCCGCTCATCGTCTCGATCCTCGATCCGAAGATGAAGGAATGCCCCTTTATCTACACGCTCGAAACCGGCACGTTGGATCTGACGGACCAGGAGGTGAAAATACTCCGCGACCATCTTCTGAACGGCGGATTTCTCATGATCGACGATTTCTGGGGTGAGGACGAGTGGGAGAATACCCGGCAGCAAATCGTGAAAGTGTTTCCTGACAGACCGATCACCGAGCTCGAACTCGACCACCCGATTTTCAACATGGTTTTCCCGATCAAGGTAAAGCCGCAGGTGCCATCAATCGAAGTCGCTCTCGAAGGCCGCACCACCGGCATCTTCTACGAAAAGGGCGGTAAAGTCGTGCACTACTACGGCATCTTCGACGCAAAAGGCCGCATGATGGTGATCATCTGCCGCAACACCGACCTCGGTGACGGCTGGGAGCGCGAGGGCGACGACCCCTTTTTTTTCAAAGAGTTCAGCGAGAAACGGGCCTACCCGATGGGTATCAACATCATCGTCTATTCGATGACCCACTGAGAAAAAATTCATGATTACTGCAAACGACCCCCAAGCGACGGAGGAAGCCCTCGTCTATCGAATCGCCGAAGCGAAAGTCCGGATCAAGCGCGAGCTCGCCAAGGTCATCCGCGGTCAGGACAATGTGATCGAGCAACTGCTCATCGCGCTTCTATCAGGCGGACACGCGCTGATCACCGGCGCGCCGGGGCTGGCGAAAACGCTGCTCATTTCCTCCACCGCGCGCCTCTTCCATCTATCATTCAATCGCATCCAGTTCACGCCAGATCTGATGCCTGCCGACATCACCGGCACGGAAATCCTCAGCGACGGTGTCACTGGCGGACGGCGACTGGAATTTGTAAAAGGCCCCCTTTTCGCTCATCTCATCCTCGCCGACGAGATCAACCGCACTCCGCCCAAGACGCAGTCCGCGTTGTTAGAAGCGATGCAGGAACACCAGGTCACCGCGGCGGGCACGCGCTATCCGCTGCCGGAGCCGTTCTTCGTGCTCGCCACCAAGAATCCGGTGGAAATGGAGGGAACCTATCCGCTGCCGGAAGCCCAGCTCGACCGCTTCATGTTCGACATCAACATCGACTACCTCAGCGAGGATGACGAAGTCGCCGTCGTGACGCGCACCACCTCGACCAAGCCCGAGCCGATCAAAGCACTCTTCACTGGCGAGGATCTCCTGGCTTTCCAAGAAATCGTCCGGCGCGTGCCGATCGCCGAGGAAACCGCGCGTTATGCCGTGCGTTTGGTCGGTGCATCCCGCCCTAACCGGCCTGGCGCGCCGGACTTCATCAATGAATGGGTGAACTGGGGAGCCGGCCTCCGCGCTGCGCAATGCCTCGTGCTCGGCGGCAAGGCGCGCACCTTGTTAGCCGGTCGCACCCACGTCACGCCCGCCGACATTCAGGCGCTGGCTCATCCAGTGCTCCGTCACCGCATCCTCACGAATTTCCGCGCGGAGGCTGAAGGCATCTCGCCGGATGCCATCGTTGACCGCCTGCTCAAACACGTCCCGCTTCCGTGATGGAGCCTGCCCAGAAATTTCCTAACAAATCGACATTTGCTGACCCCGCGGCATTGATGCGGATTCGCAATCTGGAGCTGCGTGCACGCTCGGTGGTCGAGGGATTTTCAAAAGGCCTTCACCGCAGCCCGCGCCATGGGTTTTCCGCTGAGTTTGCGGAATACCGGTCGTACGTGCCGGGCGACGACATCCGCTATCTCGATTGGAAAGTGCTCGCCCGCCGTGACCGTTGTTTCATCCGGAAATTCCGCGAGGAAACAAACCTCCGCTGCCATCTGTTACTCGATCTCAGCCGCTCGATGAGCTACGGCTCGCTCACTTACACCAAACTCGACTATGCCCGTACGCTGGCCGCCACGCTGGCGGTTTTTCTCCATCAGCAAGGTGATGAAATCGGGCTGCTCACCTATGACGAAGTGCCGCGCGACTATCTTCCGCCACGTCATCGGAGCGGCCATCTCCATGCGATCCTCGCCGCACTTGGGCGTCCCGCGTTAGGGAAATCCGCTGCGCTGCACTCGCCGGTGGAAGCCATTCTCAGCCGTGGCCGGATGCGCGGGTTGATGTTCGTGATTTCGGATTTCCTGACGCCGTTAGAAGAGTTGAAAGCGCCGCTCTCCGCACTCGCGGCCTGCGGCCATGACGTGACGCTGCTGCAAACGCTCGATCCTACGGAAATCAATTTCACTTTCGATAGTTCGATAAATTTCGAGGATCTCGAATCCGGCCGGGTTCTGCCAGCCGATCCTGCCAGCGCCCGCGCCGGGTATTTGAAAAAGTTCAACGCCCACCAACTGGGGCTGAAATCGCTGTGCGACACGCTTGGAATTATGCACCATTTGCTGCCGACCGACCAGCCGCTGGAATCCGCCCTCCACACCTATCTATCAGACCGCCTTGGTCGCGGCCAGCAGGTTGCGCGCACTCGCAGTCATTGATTTTCCATGGCATTTCTCGCTCCATTGTTTCTAGCAGGACTGGCCGCCGTCGCGCTGCCGATCCTGCTGCATCTGCGGAAAAACCGGCCCAAACAAGTCGTCGCGTTTTCCTCGCTGATGTTTCTGGAGGAAAGCCCGCCGGTGACGAAGACACGTTCGCGCTTGCAGGACATTCTGTTATTGATCCTGCGCTGCCTCGCCATCGGGCTGCTGATCCTCGCTTTCGCCCGGCCGTTTTTCCCCGCCAAGGACAAGCCCGCCGCCAGTGCCGACGGGGCGGCCATGAATTTCATCCTCATCGACACCAGCGCGAGTATGCGCGGCGAGCCTTCGGCAGCGGCGTTGAAAATGGCGGAGTCGATAATCAACGGATTTCCTGAAAAAGACTGGATCGCCGTCGCCACCTACTCTGACCAACTACGTCCCCTGTTAGACCCCGAGCGGGCACGCGCGATTGTCCCTGGCGAACGAAAATCCTCCGCACTCGCCGTGCTTCCAGCGGTGAAAGCAGATTGGAAATCCACCAAGCTCGACACCGCGCTGCTTGCAGCACTCGCTGCGGCCGGTCAGGATTCCACGCTTAGAATCCACCTCATCGGCGATCTTCAGAAAGGCACCACCCTCGAGCGGCTGCGTGGCGAAGTATGGCGCGGAGCGGTGCAAATTATTTTACATCCTGTCGCTCCTGAAATCGGTTGGACAAATGCGGGCGTCCGCATGATGCCCATGGAAAACCAAGTCCAACGCGTGCGGGTAATCAATTCGGAAGGCTCGGCGAAATCGGATTTTACCCTAGCTTGGAGCGACTCTAGCGAAACCATCCAAGTCTCCGTGCCGCCCGGAGAAAGCGCCGTGTTCGACGCTCCGCCCGGTCTGGCAGCCGAGGGTAAGATCACGCTAACAGGCGATGATTTCACGTACGACAACGAAGCCTCCTGGGTCACGCCCGTCCGCCCGGTGGCGCGGGTTTGGTGCCCGGATCAAACGCAGGCCGCCGATGCCACCGAGGGTAACTATTTCCTCAGCCGCGCCCTGCAATCGACGCCTGACTACGCGGTGGAAATCACTTCCACGCGGCCGCAGGAATCGCCAACGCTAACAATCACCAGCGGAAAGGCGGAGGTCGCTGCCATCTTGAAAGCGGGCGGCAATGTGCTCTTCACGCTGCGGGACGCCGCGTCGGTTCAAGCCGTCGCGGGAATCCTCGGCACCACGTCCGGTGAAGCGCGGGAAGCAACGGTGAAGGACCACGCGCTGTTTGGTGAAATTGATTTCAAGTCCGCCGTGTTCGCGCCGTTTGCGGACGCGCGGTATTCGGATTTCAGCAGCATTCGCGTTTGGAAATATCGGGTGCTTCCGAAGGATCTAACTGCGAAGGGAACCGTGCTGGCGCGATTTGATTCCGGGGACCCGGCGTGGGTGAGTTTTGCGGTTGGAAAAGGAACGCTCCATCTTCTAACTACCACTTGGCGTCCGGCGGACAGCCAGCTTGCCCTGACCACGAAGTTTCCCCCGTTGCTCCATGCGCTGCTTGCGCAAGCGATGGTCCAGACCGGCGAGCGCGGTCCTTTGTCAGTCGATGACGCCCACGAGATTCCCGGAATCCATCGCGACGGTTCGGCGGTGGTTTCCGTGCAGCTCGATCCTGCCGAATCCGAACGGACTCCACTGCCAGAGTCGGAACTGCGCGCGCTCGGCCTGCCGCTTGATCCGCCCCAAGACCTCGCCCGCGCAGCCGAAGTCGCCAAGACGCTTTCTAACGAGGAACAAGAAAGCCGACAACGCTTCGGCTGGTGGCTGCTCGTCGGTGCCGCCGCGTTTTTCCTCGCAGAAACCACCTTCGCCGGATGCGCCGGTAAACGCCAAACCCCCGTCACGCCATGATCCGGAAACTTCACGCTATTCTTGGAGAAATCGCCGCCCGCCGCCAGCGCCAGCGGTTCCACGGTGGCCTCGCAATCATTTGGTGGTTGGGACTTGCCATCGGTCTGCTACTTTGGAAAACCGGTGTCCCGGTGCGATCATTTCTCCCCGCTCTCGGGGTGATTCTCGGATTTTCCTCGCCTGGCATTTTCATCTGGAGCCGTCGTGGGATGGGCGATCCCCGACAGATGGCGAAGGAAATCGAGCACCAGCATCCAGCCCTCCAGACAGCGCTGTTAGCCGCGCTCGACCAGAATCCTGATCCGACGTCCGGCACGCTCACCTTCCTCCAAAACCGACTCATTTTGGATTCGTTAGCAAATGCCGAGCGTGACCATTGGCTCGACCTCATTCCCCGCCCAAGGCTCACCCTGCTGCGCGCGCTCAACCTAACGGGAGCGTTTTTGTTCATCATCACCGCTTGCGTCATGCTGCTTCCCCGCGCCGTGAAACCGCAGGCGGCCGTTGTAAAAAATTCCGTAGCAGGGGTCATCGAAATGGTCGTCGATCCCGGCGACGTGGAAATCGAGCGCGGCAGTCCGCTCACCATCCAAGTGCGCTTCGATGCGAGTCCACCGGCGGAAGCGACCCTAGAAATTAGCGACGAAACGGGAGTCCGCTGCATTCCGCTCACTCGACCGTTCACCGATCCCGTTTTCCAAATCCGCCTATCCGCCGTGACCGCGCCGATGGCTTACCGGGTGCTCATTCCCGCAGGGGCGAGCCGTAGCTACAATGTCCGCGTGTTCGAAATCCCCGCGCTACGGCAGTCAGAGGTGGTCCTACATTTTCCCGAACATCTCGGCAAACCGCCGGAAACCATCAAGGACCCGCACAATTTCCAAGTCGTGGAACAAACGCGGATGGAACTCTCGCTGGTGACCAATCGTCCCGGTCTTTCCGCCTCACTGGTCGCGAAAAACCGCGAACCCCTCATATTCACCAGTGACTCGGTGAACCACCACGTTTCCGAAATCCTCACCCAGAGCGGGCGCTACGAAATCGTGCTCACCGACAGCGCCGGTCGCCGAAACCACCGCAAGGACATCCTCGACATCAAGGTCATTCCTAACAAACCACCGGTCGTCGAGGTTCTGTTCCCACGCAAGAACGAGAAGGTCACGCCCATTCAGGAAGTGCGTCTGGAAGCCCGCATCAAAGACGATTCAGGCATCCTCGCCAGCGGCCTGCGATACACGCTGGACGGCGAAAAATGGCAGGAAATCGAAGGCCAGCCCGCCTCTGGGGAAAAGCAACCCCTCCTCTCCCAGCTCGTCGATCTCGAAGCCGCCGGAGCCAAGCCAAACGACGTCCTCATGTGGAACGCGTGGGCCGAGGACATCGGACCGGATGGCAACAAGCGCCGCGTCACCGGCGACATCCATCTCGTGCAGGTGCGGAATTTCGACGAGGAATTCTATCAAAAAGCAGCCCCGCCCGGTGGCGGCGGCCCGCCTCCCGGAGA
>JANYFB010000250.1 GCA_025362955.1 Akkermansiaceae bacterium | reverse complement strand
CCAACGGTTCCACCGGCTCGGCGAGCAACTGCACTATGCCCGCTGGAAATCAGGTGCCACGGACCATGAACTCGATCTCGTGGAACTCGATCCTGCACTCAGGGCCCGCGAGGCCGTGGAAATCAAATATAGCGACCGGGTGGTGAAACAGGCTGGAAGCTGGGAACCTTGGATCCGCTTCTGCCGCGAGAATCGCCTCAACACCCTGACGATCACCACCCGAACCCACGAAGGAATGACGGAGGCGGGAGGCGTGAGAATCCACTTTGAACCCTCCTCCATTCACGCCTATCGACTGGGGCTGGAAGAGGCGATGGCGGGCGGTGCATGATGCGTTCGGCCGGGACAAGGTTCAGTGTGATTGCAATCATCTTTGGTGGAATCGGTCGCTGCGGATCCGGCAACAAAGGAAATCAAAGGACTCACTGATCCGCCATCTCGAAACCAACGGTTGCCCGCTCAAACGCGAGGGCGGTTCCTACTCGATCAATTGGAACCCAATAGAACCCATCGATGACGGTTTTGGAGCTAATTGGGTGGACACGCTTGGGGTTTTGCTGGGCCAAGGCGTGTTGGGAAGACCGTCATCCTCCACCAGACCATCCATGGCTTGTTGGATAGCGGCATCCCGGACAACCAGATCCTCTTTGTGTCTCTGGAAACGCCGGTTTACACCGACATTCCGCTGGCCCGCTTCGTGGAAATGTTCTGTCAGCGCTTTGGTCACGACAAGAACGCCCCGCTCTACCTCATCTTCGACGAGGTCCAATACCTCAAGCTGCGGGAAGTGCATCTGAAGTCCCTCGTTGATAGCTGGCCGAATTTCCGCTTCATCGTCTCGGGTTCCGCCGCAGCAGCTCTGAAATTGAAGAGCAACGAATCCGGAGCCGGTCGCTTCACCGATTTCCTCCTCCCACCGCTGACCTTTCATGAATTCCTGACTTTCACGGAAAAGGCCCCCCTGATCGAACCGGCAAAAGATATGCCGCTTGGCTGCCGTGCCACCGTTATCGAGGCCCTGAACAACTGGTTTCTCGAGTATCTGAACATCGGCGGCTATCCCGCTGCAACACTATCAGAATGTCAAAAGAGCTGCACGGCCAACGCTTAATCAGTTAGATTAGCTAAGAACTAGCGAAATTCAAATCGCAGTCGATGCTTCGCAAGAAATGCAGTCGTAGGCGGGATCCCATCGGTGGAGAGGCCGAGCGGCTTGCCTTCAAACGTCTCAAAGCTGGATTTCACGGACTCGTGGGCGAGACGCGACTTGAGGTGAGAGGAGAGCATGAGGCAAAGTTCGTCATCGAATGCGATGAGCCCTTGATCGAATGCCGCATCATGGAGGCGGTTGAGAGCAATACCGTTACGGACGTTGAGGCGCTCCGCTTCGTAACCGCTCCACGGGAGGATGTGGGAGGCAATGAGAAGTTCGCGGATCGGCAGGCCGGTGACGGCACAGCGGTTGCCGTAGTTGTTGAGGACGATCTCGCGGAAGTAATCCTGCCCGCGGCGTTGTTTGACTGTCCGGGCGATTTCGGTCTCGTCGCACGGCGGGCGAGTGAGCCTTCGGATGCCGGTGCCGGGGATGACTTCGGTTGATTCGTTTTCGGCTTCGGTGAACAAGGAGTCGAAACGTTGCTGGCTGAGCGGAACAAGTTCGGCGGGGTTATCGTGGAACTCCTGCCACGTCGTGCGGTCGAGGGCGCTGGCTCCGGGCAGGCCTCGGATACCACGGAGTTGGAGCGTTGGATCGAGCGAGGCGAGGTTGTTTAGCTTCATCGCCACGCTACCCGGAGTCCTTCCCATGCGGCTGGCCAGATCAATGACAACCGGCTGTCGTGAGTCGAACTGCCCGAAGCGGAGCTTGTGATAGAGATTGAGGACGATGAGAAGCTGGTCTCGAGTCCAACGGTTTCCTCTCGCCATGGATGCAATCTATCCATCTCGGGGATCGAATAAAAGCCGGAAATTGCCCTTGCTACCGGGTCACAACCTGGCCAGGTATTTTTGCCAGCTATGGAAAAATTTTACCAAATCAAGCTGGGTGAACATGACTGGGGACAACTTCTCGACGGACTGGAGATTCGCGTTGAGTCGTGGAGGCGCACCGCCGACTACTTGCGGACCGGGGACATGGCAGACGGTGAACTTTTTCTCATCGAGGATTGCAGCGATGAGGAAGAAGCGGACGGGATCGCAGCTTGTTATGAGGCGATCATCAAAAACATCAGAAGCCAGATGGAGGCGCAGCCATGAACCGGGCAAGGATTTTTTTTCGGACCGTGGACCGTGAAGCGATAGCCCAGGCGGTGGAGACGCGAGCGCAAGGCCAACTCCGGCTTGGTGTTGCCACCGCGGATGCGGCACATGACTTCGGAGCGCTTTGCCGGGGTGAAGACGTCCATCGG
>JANYFB010000241.1 GCA_025362955.1 Akkermansiaceae bacterium | reverse complement strand
TTTGAAAACAACCTTGCCCCGGAGCGCGAGTCGGGGGATGCTGTGGCCGCAGCGAATCCCATGGCAGCCAAGGATAACAAGAAGCGGGGCGAAGTCCCCGAGCCGACGCGATGGTCGAACGAAATCACCGGAATCCTCTGGATCACGGGGGGCCTGCTGCTGCTGTTATCGCTGGTAAAATACAGCCCGGCGGACCTGCGAGGGCCTGCGGGTTTGCCGGTGATCGGATCATTTATCAGAACGTTCGCGGATGAGTCTGGGGCGGCGAGTGTCAATCTGATAGGCCCAGTCGGCGGGATACTTGGGTTCATCCAAGTCCTGCTTTTCGGCGTGGCGGGCTACTTGCTGCCGGTGGGATTCATCTGGTTCGGAATCATCCGGCTGGCCTTCGACGCACGGATTTGGCCAAGGGCGGTGCTGGGGTTTTGCATCCTTCTGTTAGCCGGGGCGGCATGGCTCCACGCGGCGGATTATTTTTTTAAAGATTGGGCGCAACATTGTAAGATCAGCGGCCCCGGCGGCGTCATTGGCGACGGGCTGGGGGGCTACGTCCTAACGCACATCATCGGTCGCATCGGCACGCTCATCTTAACGAGTTGTATCTATCTGATAGCGCTTATCATGTTGACGGGCCAACATCCGATCCGTTTCACCAAGGCCTGTTTCCGTCTGGCCCGGAAGAAGTTTCTTGAATGGCAGGCAAACCGCAGCGAAATCGGGAAAATCGCCGCCCGCGAGGCGGAAATGCTCGCCGAGCGTGATCGCCAACGCGAACAACGGCGCAAGGACCGCGAAGGATCGAAATCCGCCATCTCTGCCAAAGCCGCTTCTGAAGATCCACAGGCGATGCTGCCGCTGCGCGAAATTCCCACTCCTGAGATCATCGATGCTTCCCAGCGCCGTGCCATCGACCCTGAACTCATCGGGAAAAACCCATTCAGCCGCAAGCCCTCCCCGGAACATCAGGGGCTCCAGGAGGGGCGCTTCCCTAATTATGTGATACCGGAATTCAGCCTGCTCGATCCGTTGCCCGAGGTGGAAGACTCGGATGCGGATGATGATCACAAGGAAGAAACCCGCCAGATCATCATTGATACGCTCAAGGCCTTTGGTATCGAGGTGACGGCGGGTCCCATCACCCGCGGTCCGACCATTACCCGCTACGAAATCTATCCGTCCACCGGCCTGCGCGTTTCCCGAATCTCCCAGTTAGAAGCTGACATCGCCCGTGCGACCTGCGCCGAGCGGATCAACATCCTCGCTCCGATTCCCGGTAAGGACACGGTCGGCATCGAGATCGCGAACAGCAAGAAAGTCGCCGTGCCGCTCCACGAGCTGCTCTACTCCACGGATTTCAATTCCTCCAAGAAAAAGATCCCGCTTGCTCTCGGCAAGGACGTTTATGGGAACACGGTCATCGCCGACCTCGCCGCCATGCCGCACTGCCTCGTAGCGGGAGCGACGGGTTCGGGAAAATCCGTCTGTATCAATTCGATCATCGCCTCCATGCTTTTCAAGTTCAGCCCGGACAAGCTGCGCTTCATCATGGTGGACCCCAAAGTGGTGGAAATGCAGATGTATAACAAACTGCCCCACCTTGTTGTGCCAGTCGTCACCGATCCGAAAAAGACCGTAGCCGCCCTCAAGTGGGTGGTCAATGAGATGGAAAAACGCTATAAAATGTTCGCCAAAGTCGGCGTGCGGAATTTCGATAGCTTCAACACCCGCCCGATCCCTGAGAAGGAAAAGCCCGCCGCCGTGCCGGAGCCGGAAATGGCCGATGAAGTGCTGCTAGATGATGGTCCCGAGCCTGAGGCTCCATTTGACCCGAGTGAATTGCTCGATCCCGCAGTCCCTAGCAGCCACCAAGCCCCACCATGGTCGATGATGGAGGACGAGCCAGACGAGGCGATGGATTCTTGTGCTGCCGCTCTCAGCGATGGCGACTTCGGCCCCGAAGCGGATGACGAGGACGAACTCGTCACCGAAGAGCTGATTCCCACCGAAATCCCCTACATCGTCGTCATCATCGACGAGCTTGCCGACCTCATGCAGACCGCGCCTGCCGACGTGGAAATGTGCATTGCCCGCATTGCCCAAAAGGCCCGTGCCGCTGGCATTCACCTCATCATCGCCACCCAGACTCCGCGCGCCGATGTCGTCACCGGCATCATCAAGGCGAACATCCCGTGCCGCATCGCCTTCCAGGTTTCCTCCGCCCTCGATTCCCGCGTCATCCTCGATACCAAGGGCGCGGACAAACTCGTCGGCAAGGGCGACATGCTCTACCTCCCTCCCGGCTCCGCCAAACTTGAACGGGCCCAAGGTGCCTTCGTTACCGATGCGGAGATTGAGCGCATCATCGACCACTGTTTCAAGCAGGGGAAACCGAAATTTGAGTCCGACATCCAAGCCTCCATCAACAACGACAACGATGAGGATGACGACGATGATGTCTCCCAAGCCGACGAGGAACTCATCATGAAATGCATCGAGGTCGTCCGTCAGGAGCAGAAAGCCAGCACCTCGCTGCTCCAACGCCGTCTCCGCCTCGGCTACACCCGAGCTGCTAGAATGGTCGATATCCTCGAACAACGCGGCATCGTCGGCCCCGGCGAGGGAGCAAAGGCGCGGGAAGTGTTCTTGAAGTAGTTGAAGGGAAGCGCTGTGGGTGACGCAACCTTGAGCAGGTCATCCAGATCCATCAGCGAAGAAAGACGAGAATGTTAGGTGTTCAAGCATCTTGCTAAGGCGCGATCTCGACATCCTCATGAAAAGACCTCTTTCTCTGTCATATGTGGATTGAATTTATATCAAATAGGTGGGATTCCAGTTATTTGGGAAATATGAGGAATGCAACAGCATGGGGTGTCATGATCCACGGAGACGAAACGAACTGTTATGCGCGGAGAGTGATCGAAACGCGGCGGATCTTGAAGCAACTTCTAAGTCTGACAGGCTGCTAGGGAACGGATAATTTTTTCCGAGTGGACCCCTTGTCGCTTTTTGCTGTAGCTTTTTGCTTGCAGGTGAGTGGAGTGTGCCCTACTTCGCAACTATGCTAACGATCTATCGGATCATCGGACTCACTTTTTGGGGGATTGCATGCGCTCATCCCGAGCCGCTTCCCGCAGAGTCTGAAGAGGCAAATAGCCGTCCTACTGCCAGGACCTCCCTACCCCAATCCCTCGCGGTCCCCGCCTTCGTCCCGCCCGCGCCGCCGATCGAGAAAAAAATCCCCGGAATGCGTGTGGACGCTATGGTCACTGTTCCCACGAAAGCCAAGCACACCCTCACCATCATTCGCGGAGAAGCCTCCACACTTCCTGATCTAGCAATACCCCAAGAAACGAAACCGCAGGAACGCCAGCCACTCACCCCGGAAGAACTCGCAAAAATAGAAACCCAGCGTGGCCACACCCTCCAGCTTGGAGCCACCATTTACGACCACCGGATCAGTCGCGTCCAATGGACCCATCCAGCCTCCGGCGAATCATACGAAGCCCTCTGCGGCTTCGATCTCAGCCTGCTCCAAGGTCTCGGACAATTCACCCATGATGGCGAATCCTACCACCTCATGCTCACACCGTTCCTCTTCGATACGGTAAAACCCAGCCTCCAAACAAGACGATCCATTCCAGAACTTCCCGAAGTCCCGCCCGACTCGATCACCATCCTCAAAGGCAATCCTAAAGACCCACTCGGTTGTGCCACGATCACCATTCTCAAAGACCTCATCACCCACGAAAAATCCCGCCTCATCACCTATCAAGCCGACCGCCTCCGCTACCAAAAAGCCGCCGCCGAGTGGGAAAAAGCCCATCCCACACTCCCCCGTGATGAAACCGTCTGGCTCAGACCCCACCAAGGGAGCCGTTATCTAGCAAATCCAAGGCCCGAAGCCGCCGCGAGATAAACGGTCACTCCATTTCCCATGAAATTCCTCATTCTCCTGCTTCTGGTCGCGGCACCCATTCTACCCGCCCAGCAAAACGACATCGACCAATCCAGCGAACTCATCATCGTTCCTGCCGGTGACAAATTCCTCACCTGGCAGGGGAAATCCGGGCGCAGCTACTTCATTCAAGCCGCGGATCCCAACAACCCCCTCGCGAAATGGTTCTGGACACCCATTATCGAAGCCGGAAACGACGCCCCGATCAGCTACGAAGTCGGCGGTACCGCGGACAAAGGCTTCTTCCGCCTCAAATACACCGATCAACGATTCGGGTACGGCGAGTCCCTTGAAACCGCAGATTTCGACAACGATGGTATATCTAACCTCGACGAGATCTCCCCACCCCTGTCGTTCTCCGCTCTCGCTCCCACGGACCCCCTCAGCGCTGATACCGATGGGGACGGCATGACAGACGGTCCCGAGAGAACCAACGGGTTTGATCCCACGAACTCGGACGAAAATAACAACAACATTCCAGACGGCTCCGACGACGACGATGTCGATGGCACCACCAACGCGGTGGAGACCACGCTCGGATCGGACCCGAAAACAAAATCTCCCGTCGATCAAGCCATTCAATCGTTCGCAAACAAGAAATTCTTCGTCATCCCCCTGGCCACGCCACCGGCCACCGGAGTCAGCCGCTACAGCGTAGAAACAATCACGGATACCGGCGAAGTTTATTACAACCAGGTTTTCCACCCCAGTGGAAATCCCGATGATTACAACAATCTCGTTATAACTTCCCACCTCTGGAAAAACGGCCTTGTCACCGCCGCCCCGAGTAACTCGCCGAACCGAGGTGGATACCATGCATACAGCCAGACACTACCTGATCCTGGAGCTTCGGATCAATTTGCAGCCCGCACCAGGGTAAATATTGCCAACACATGGCAAGCGGGGTTGACAATCTTTGATCAACCCTCATTCGGTGATGTGGTGGATGTCCAATATCAAGCTTGGAGCGATGCTTTGGGTGAGAGAGTGATTCCCGTCCACGACCGGTCTTATTTAAGCGATTCACTCTTAAATGCAAAATTCCTAGAAGACGGCACCGCTTACGCTGAAGTTCGTCAATCCAGAATTTTTGAAGATGACTACTGGGACGAATCGGGCCAACCGAGAACTTCGCAAACGGATGGGTTTTCAGTAGCGCAGTGGTATTACTGGGGGCTAAGCGGCAGCATCCCCCAAATCGTCAGCGGTGCCGCCACATTGAGCGACAATTATATCGACCATAAAGCCAACTTTATCTCAGCCGTGGGCGGCCTAGGACAAGACGGCTTTTGCATCATCACCGAGAGCGTCGATTGGAATACTACCGGGATTACCCTTCGTGGCAAAAACGGATCGTTAATAGACCTCACCGCCAGCGGTTTCGATAAATACGCGCCCATCGCGACCAGCCGGAACGGTCACGTCGCCGAGCGCAAGTCCAGCGGCGGCATTGTCTATCAATTCCCCGGCGGCGGCACCGAATCGCTTCCCGCCGCCTTCCGGCGAAACGGCGCGGGATACCATATCCAAGTCAACGACTATGGAGACATTCTTACCTACGATCAACTCGTATCCAGCACCGCCGGTCCCGACATTTTCGGCCGCAAATTCACCGATCCGGCCAGCGGCAAGACCTCTAGGGCGACTTGCCGCATCACTGACACTAGTATTTCTCCAGACTGGAGTGGTGTGGACGTCCATGCCCTTGGAAACACCATGTCACATGCAAAGCAACAATCCCTGACGTCGCCCGCATATCCGCTAGCCCCTGATAAGACACCACTTCCAATGCTCGGAGGAACCGCCTTCAAGGGAGGCGTCCAATTCCCTGTTCTCCTCATCCATGCGGACATGGCAGTTGACGCTAACCGGGATGGCGTCATCCATTTTTCCGGAAATCAGAATGATCCGTCCCTGGAAGATAGTCCGTTGGACGTCACCTCACCTAGCCAGCCTTTCACCTTCTGGTGCAATGAGGACAGTGATGGAACACCTATGGATGACGCCGAAAATCCCAATTCTTCCACCAAAGATTATGAAGATAAGACAATCATGTCGCGGCGCGATCTTGAGGATTTTAGTCGAATTTGGATTCACTTCGGCTCGCTGCAGGACGAAATCGCCGCAGGTCGTCTTCTGGTTGGATTAAAATGGAAAAACACCACCGGCTCGCCTTCTGTCAATGTATACGAACATATGGAAACAGATGGCGGCACTCAGTATCTAACAAACAACACCATCGCTGCCCAACAAGCACCAGCAATTACACTACGAACAGTCATTCCCGATAAGGACAACCACCAGGTTAGCGTAGGGCCAACGAACACTTTCATCTTCACCCCTGATTTTTGGAGCGGTCTTTCTCAAGAGAATCCGACGAAGTATCTCCTGTTTGAAGGGTGTACCGAAGGAAAAGGACAGCTCGTCGTCACCTTCCACTATCCCAATGGCGCGGAAATCGCAGAAGGACCGGGCGTTTGGCTTGATTTGAAAGGCATCAAGAAAATGTATCAGCGCTCCGACGGCGATCAATTCGCCGGAGCGTCTTGGGACGAAACTAACGACACTCTCATCTTCGTCCATGGCTGGCGGATGTCTCCCGTAGGTCGAAGCGAGTTTGCGGAGTCATTTTATAAGCGCCTCTGGCACCGCGGATTCAAGGGCCGTTTCGCAGCGTATCAATGGAATACGTTTTACAGTGAGGATTGGCAATTGCTCCCGTTTGTTGGTGGAGCTATCGACGCCTATCTTTCCAAATACAACGATAGCGAGCATGCAGCTTGGCAGTCGGCTGCCGGTCTAAAGACCTTCGTCGATAGCCTGCCCGGTGCCCGGAAGCATATCGCCGCCCACAGCATGGGCAATATCGTCACTGGCGAAGCCATCCGCTTGGGAATGAATGTCCAAGACTACACTCTCATGCAGGCCGCCGTTCCTTCTGCCTGCTACGACGACGATGAAACCCGAGTCCGGCAAACTGCGACTTACAGCCATACAGTCAAGCTATTCGGATTTTCTTTCTCGCTGCCCGTGACAATGTGGGACAATGTCACGCCAGACAATGATCCTGATCCTGCAACTCACGCCCTCGCCTACCGAGGCCGCTTCCTGCAGGCAAACCACATCAATGTCAACATGGTCAGCTTTTTTCTGCCACCGGACTACGCGACGTTTTTGCCTTGGGAGGTGAACAATGACCAGACCAAGCCCGAAAATGGAGCTTTGGCCGAAAAATTCCACTATGACCGGAACGGGGCGAGCGGTGAGAAACTCTACAAGTACGAAACCGACGTCACCTACGATGATTTCGGAAATGCCACCGTGACTGAAACTCTGGACCATTACCTCACTGATCCCTATGAGGCGATGCCATACGCCTGTCATACGTGGGGGAAAGCGCAGGGAGCGCAATTTTCCTCCCAAGGCTCAATTGACGGTAACGTCGATCTTAGACTCCCACAATATAGCTTGCCCGGCCAAGATCCAAACAAGCCTGGTTTTGGCGACCAACACAGTGGTCAATTTAACGCGAAAATCCAAGACTTGAAAACATTTTATGATGAGTTGCTTGACCAGTTTGTAATCTCCCGAAATCCATGAATCACAATCGTAAAGTCGTTTTGGGCATTCTATTCTTTGCGCTAATTGTTTTGAGTTTTTGGTATTATAAAAGACCGGTAACCCTTTACCACCAAGAACCCGTGCCGACATTATCGCTTCCCACGAACGTTCCTCCATCCGCTCCCCGAACTCTGGAGGATATTGAACGTCTTAAACAAGAAAAGCGAAAGAAAGTGATAACTCAGGTTCAAGGGATGTATGACACTCCTATCAAATTCTTTGGCAAAGTAGTGGATCAAAATGGAAATCCGGTCCCCGACGCGCAGGTGGGCTATTCCATGGCCGACACTTTCATGGCATCGGGATCCAGTAGTCACAAATCAGCCGATAGCAAAGGTTATTTCGAAATCAGCGGGGTGAAAGGAGCTACGCTGGGAATCAAAGTTACAAAAGACGGCTACTATGAAATACCAAATATTTCGTATCAATATTTCGCATATGGGGTGGGTGCGGACCAATACTTCAAGGTCCCGCCAACTCCAGAATTGCCAGCAATTTTCACCCTTCACAAGGCCGGAGAAACTGAGCCGTTAATCAGCTTAAGCAGCAGGCAATTTGAGATTCCTTTGAATGGGCATCTCGCCTCCATTGATTTGGAAACAGGCAAAAAGGGGCACCCGGGAATGGAAGTGAGCTGTCGTGTTTCCCCAAAAGGTCAAGGTGGCCGCTTCGACTGGAGCTATGAAATGACTGTAAAGGGAGGCGGGTTTGTGGAGAGAAAGGGTCAGTTTGAATTTATGGCCCCCGAGGAAGGATATCAGCAAACCGTCAAGGTCCACATGCCAGCATCCGATTCAAACTGGAAGATCAATGCAGATAGAAGTTATTTTGTTAAACTTCCGGGAGAAAAATATGCTTTGATTGAAGTGACTTTTCGCGCCAGTGATTATCGTAGCATTATTGTTCTCAAGTCGCACTCTAATCACGAACCTAGCCACCGTAATTTGGAATTTGATCCTTGGGGAAAAACCAACTGAACGGGAGACATCAGCGAAATGGATAGCTCCGAGGCCGACTAATAACTCGAACCCAGCTAAAGTTTGGACAAGTAGGCTACTTATTCTCGTAATAGCGGCCGCGTCATTGCTAGCCATATACCTCGTATTACGAAAATTATTCCGGAAATGATCAAGATAAAGAAAATTTTTGCGCTGATCATGATCCAGTTTAACGATATCCTGTCGGAGTTTGAATAAAGACTTGGACCACTGCCGGAGCCAAATTCAGCGGAAAACTGTTCTTGGAAGGTTGAAAAGGGGAGGGTTGGCCGCGGCGGATTCCATACCGGACTATTTCGTGGATAGTATCTTACGAAACCTCCGGCCGTTTTTGGAATCTTTACAACCCAGTCCGCTGAAATCGATTTCCATATTATCAGGAGAAGCAGCAGACATCCCAGTTTGATCATCGTTCTTTTCAAGAATAATTTTATAGGATCTCGAAAAAAATCTACAGTTATCAGGATTCGTTCGATCCGGTTCTGAATTCTTTTTTGCATGCTCTTGCCGAGCGTTACGCTAGGGATGCATCCCCACATGTCGAGCCGGGATTGGCCAGTTGACACTTCGTGCTTGTAGAGCTTGGCGGCACCATTCGACCGGAAAATTTCTGGACGGTGAACGATGCGTTCCGGGGACACAGCTTTTTTGTGCTACTGGCAGCGGTAACTCAAGAGATTCCTGCAAAGGCCATTGCGTCGAGTATGCCGGCGAAAACCATTCGAGACCACAAGACCGCCGCTGGCGTCTGAGTGCCAGCGGCGGGGAGGTGGAAGCGTGAGGAGGTCCGTATTTCTATCAAACGACGGGCGAAACGGGCGGAGTGTTATCCGTTCCGGGGCCGTGGCCGCGGTCGATGATTTGGCCGCTGGCTAGCCAGGTGGCGACGAAGGCGTCTCCGGTGGGTGTGCCCCGGAACTGGAGGGCGAGGTCGTCCATCTGGTCGAAGAGTTCGGCGATTTCGCGGGACTTGGGGAGGAGATCGGCGGTGAGGGTGCCGCGCTCGCCGATGGCATTGACGGGGGCGGTGATGACTCCCTCCTAGTCTTCAGCATCCTTGTCGAGCTTGGCGACGGAGGCGGGAGTAATGCCGTATCCGGCGGCTGCAGTGGCGGTGGTGCCGGTTGCAAAGACTCGGGCGTCGGTTGCAAGCAGGCGGGATTTGTTGAGGAGGAGTCCGTCTCGGAGACGGCGCCAGCCGGTGATGGGGAAATCGTATTTACCGGCGGTGGCGAGGTCGCAAGAAACGGGGTCAGTAGTATCAGATCGAAACAAGGTGTTTTTTTGATTATTTTTTAAGGCTGGATTTGGGCGTGAGGGTACTTGCCAGATCGGGAGCTTCGATTTGGCCGGGCTGGTTCTGGACC
>JANYFB010000222.1 GCA_025362955.1 Akkermansiaceae bacterium | reverse complement strand
AGCCCGAAGCTGGCGGTGGAAAAGCCCCGCAAGGTGAAACCCTTCATGAGCGATTCGATCCAAATGAACAAGCCCGCCACGCCAAGACCTCCGAGCAATCCCGAGGCGATGGGAATGTCCAACGTGCCCTTGGTGCTCAGGGCAATCGCCACGCCCGCCCCTTCACACACCAAGAGATAAGTGAGACGTGCGACATTGATGGAAGGACGGGAAGACATTGAAAAACCTTGCGGCCAACCTTTCCCGACTCCTCCTGCTTCAGCAAGAGGAAAGCGGAATTTGAGTACGAGCTACTCCTGCTCGTCCGCCGTCGCCTTGATATCCGTTAGCGCGGCGATGAAATCCCCGAGAATCTCGGCGGGCACCATGATGGTATCGCGGTTTCCGCCCACGTCCTCGGTGATTTTCACGACCATCCCCCGCGAGTTGTTCTTTAGATCGAGATAAAATGTCTTCCGATCCGCCAGAATTTTTTCGGTGTGTAATAAATCGCTATCCACGTTGACCTCCGGTGTTACTTAACAAATCCAAAGCATCAACAATGGCCCTTGGATGTCAATGGAAAACCTTGATCACCTCTCCCGCCAAATCGAACCACTTGATCTAGCAGGTGCCTTCCCGCCCGATTGAGACTTTGAGAAAACGTAAAAAGCCGCTTATTCCGAAATGCTCTAAGAGTCGCAATCCGCGCGCAACAGTGCCATGCCCTCCGGCGGTTTATTTTTTGCGGCATTCCTTGCCGGAAGCTCGACGAAGTCTCTGGTAAAAAACAGGTCGAGAAACCACATAAAAGCGACATGCATTTTTTGGTTCCAGCCCGGAAGCTTGGCCCAGTAAATCGTGCGCCACATGAACCACGCGATCAGTCCTGAAAATTTGAAACCCATGATTTGCGCCACCCCGGTCTGGTGGCCGATCGAGGCGAGCAGCCCGATGGTGTGGAAGCGGAACGGGGTGGTCTCCTTGTGCTCCAGCGCACGAACAAGATTCCGAGCCAATACCACACCCTGCCGGGAGGCATGTTGCGCTGTCGGCGGATAGGGTTTTCCTGCGGCATCCGGTATCCACGCGCAATCCCCCAAGGCCCACACTTTGGGATGCGAGACGGAACGCATGTCCGCGCCCACTTTCGCCTTCCCCCTTTCCTTTTCCAAAGCGAGCGTCTCAATCAGGGGATGCACCGCTGTTCCCGCAGTCCAAACGAGCGTGTTGCAGGGGATTCTGGTTCCATTGTCGAGAGCCACCTCCTGCGGCGTTGCGCTCTCAACCCTTGTTTTCAAGAGAATCTCCACGCCGCGCCGTGCGAGAACTTTTGCTGCATAGAGTCCCAGCTCCGGCCCCAGTTCCGGCAGGATCACCTCGCCCGGATGCACCAGCACAAACTTCACCAGTTCTGGATGGATGCGTGGATAAAAAGGAAGGACGGAGCGAACCAGATCGTTCAGACTTCCAATCGTCTCCACGCCCGCAAAGCCGCCCTCCGCCACCACAAAGGTGAGCAGCGACTCCTGGTGGCGCTGCGAGCATTCGCTGTTAGCCTCTTCGAGATGAGAAATGATCCGATTGCGTAGCTGAATCGCATCGGCAAGCGATTTCATCGTCATGGAATTTTCCCCGACCCCCGGCAGGTTGAAAAAATTGGTGCCGGAGCCCAGCCCCAGTACGAGATGATCGTAGGTCATCAGATGCTGGTGGTAATCGTAACCATGGGAAACAACCGCCTCCTTTTTTTGCAGGTCGATGCTCTCGACCTCGCAGGAGTAAAATTTGACGCGCTTGAAAAATTTCCGCAGCGGGATCACAATGTTCGTAGGATCCTGCTCGGCGGAGGCCACCTCATGCAGCATCGGGGTGAAGAGGAAGAAGTTCTCCCGGTTGATGAGAGTCACTTCCAAGTCATCACGGCTGGCCAGAATTTTTTCCAGCTCCAGCGCCGTGTAAAGACCGCCAAACCCGCCGCCCAAGATCAAGATGTGAGACTTCACGCTCGTAGGATGCCAAGCCGGTCATTTTATTCCCGTGCAGCCTAGTATCCGCAGTTGAGAATCAAGATGCGGGCATGTGTTTCCAGCTCGTCAGATTCGTCTTTCGTTAGATTAGTTATGTTTCCCTGCCACCGGCGTATCCTCGAAGGGCTTTAAGGGCTTGTTTACAAGTGCCAAGGTAGTCGTGCGTCCACCTTCGGTACGGGAGATCGCGATGTCCGTTTTTCCTGAGGCGGATGTCGTGGTGGCGATGTGATCGGTGTAATCGGGAAACGCGATGCTCATGACCGTGTGTCCCGCGTCCCAACGGGTGACCGGCATTGGGTCTGCCTTGCGGTACGGGTAGAGGAGGACGATGAACTTTGGTTCAACTGACGTGGCTTTGAGGGAAAGGATATAATTGTGTTTGTCTTTACTCACTTCGTAAGTGGAAGTGAGCTTCCCCTTCGGATCAGACAGGTCGCAGCGGAGAACTCGAACTAGGAGCTTGGGCTGTTCAACCGCGAGTTCGGCAGGTGTGGGTGCCACGGGCGAATCCACGGGACCCGCAGTTCCCTGCAAGACTTTGTCGTCAAGAGTGAAGCCATCGATCACATCCGGCTGTATGGAAAGATCTTTCTCCAGCAAGAGTCTGAAATTGTAATCATGGGTCGATTTGTCGGCCTGGATGTCATCTAACACGAGCGCGTAAGGATGGGCGCCACGCACGATTCCTGTGGTGCGAAACGCCTTGATTACGGGGTGATTGGGTTTCTTGGACATCGGCGTCAAAACCCCCGGCAACCCGATCCATGATTGCAACTGATAGAGTGGCTTTTGCGCACCGGGAAGCGGAACCGGCGTGTAGGTGAAATCATTGTAGCTATGGAGTTCCCACGGTTCTCCGGGTTTATATGGCGAATGACCGTCCCCTAACTCCCGCAAGGTATAGGGATGGTGAGTGGTCGGATTGTTATCCACGCGGTCGAGATTCCAATTCCAGCAGTAGCTTGAATCCCCCACCGCAAATGTGGCCATCGGTTGATCCACCCCATCAATCAACCGTCCGGGAGTGATTGTATTCTGTGTCCAGTCATCAATCTGCACTTGGGCCTGTTGATCGCTATCTGGAAGCCATTGGTTTAACCCCACCCAAACGCGTCCCTTCCCACTAAAGAATAGGCTATTACGATCCGCGTAGGGATGGCCGCCGTTCACGCCTCGGACGTGGAGATTCAACATTAAGGCATCACGGTCCCATCCGCTACGAGTCATGACGAGAGCCCGATCGCCTGCGACGAAGGTTAACCCAAGCCCCAGCTTCGCGGGATCTGAATTAGCAGGATCGTAGTCTGACGGCATCATCGCGGCGATGAGCAGTTGATTCCAGTAACCAGGATTATCGCCGTCCGGTGCTCTGAGATAGTCGTCTCCCACGGCCACACGAAAGACCCAGTCCGCCACAGGGTCTTTCGGAAACAGGTATTTGAGGCCGAAGGCATCGATCCCTAAGATGTTTCCGGTTCCGCCGAGTCGGTCGTATTTAACAAACCCGCCCGGCGGAAATGAGCTACTCCTCGCCTTGAAGTCGGGATTTGGCATGATGCTGTGTGGAAGATAATTCATTAAGTATGCGCGTAAGTGGGGATGCCCCGCAAGATTCAGCAGTCCGCGACGGGCAAACGCGATGACTCCGTCCATTCCCATCTGAGCCTTTGCCTCTCCCTCAAAGACCGCTCCCGAAGGCAGAACTCCGTATGAGAAGTAATTGCGGTATCCACGGTACACCCCTGCAAGTTTGATCGCATTGTATCCCGGCTCGCCTTCGATTGCTAACAGAGGGACCCACCAATAGCCAAATGTAGCCCAATTCGAAGAAGCCCGTTCAGGATCGTTAAAAGTGCCATAGTTGTCATGATACCAAGTCGTATTTGCCAGTTCATCGTGAATGGCCGTACGAGTCTCGGAATCAAAATGATTATAGCCCAGGTCGTAAATCCAGCCCAACTCCTGACCGCCGGCACCGCCGCTTACTGGGTGATCTATCGGGCCAGTTTGATGTTTTGCAGCACGCTCCTGGTCTCTTACCGCCTGATCATGACGCAACGCTGTCAGAACTGCTTTTCCAAGATTCGCTCCAGCAACTTTGTCGTCCTCGATCAAGCAGCGGTAAGCTTCCATGGACATGACAGACCAGTAAGGGCTAGGATTCAAGGTAAGATCGCCGCTAATCAGACGGGCGTAGCCTCGATTCTTCGGATTAAAGGCATTACCCGCGTCGTGGTAGTAGAGCATCTGTGTGTGGCCATGACTGCCGCCGAATCGGCCCTTCCACACATCAGGTTTTGCATAGTCGGCATTGTCGTCATAAGTTCCTCGAAGGCCGTTAGAATAAGACAATATCTTGTTCCACATCATCTTTCCGCAAAGGGTGTTCTTGAGGCGGTTACGCAAATCCGGCAAATCCTTGGGCGTGATCAAAATGCGGGGATGAATGCCCGGTGCGGGTATGGGATTAAGCGAGCGAATACCGCTAAAATCAAATTTCACGTCCAGAGGTCCAAAGTCGTTAACGGGCGCATCTCCCCATCGAAGTTCTGTTGAGGAACTATAGGAACGACAAGGCTTGTCCGCAAAGGGGGACAGGGATTGCGCATTGCTCAGGATGGGGAAGGCAAGGTGTAACAAACCGCAGTAAATAAATTTGACTGCTAGGAATTTGCGATTGAGATGAAGGCAGTAGAAAGAACTCATGAGGATCCCGGAGGCGGGGAAAAGGGGGCTTTTTGGTAAAACTTGAGCGTACCTCTCGAAGCCGCGTTGCCAAGAAATCTTTTGGCGGTTTTTTGGCAGATGGGCTTCCTGCCCGGCTGCGGGGGGATTGATCGTCGAGGCTGGGGATGCAGTCGGGTAAGGCTTGGTTTCCTGTAAAAGGGATCGATGGTGCTTGGATTGGGGGACTGCAAGCGATGCAGCGGGCGGTTGGATTAGTAGGAGCAGTATATTTAGCGGCTCGGACGGCCACGGGGCTTTGTGCCACCGCATTCAGTACCAAACCGACCACTAAAAAATCTAGCGTCATCCAATTCCTGCTCATACCTCGCTGAACGCTAATTTGATGAAGATCAAGGACAAGGAGATTAGTACGTCTCATCTCTGGAATCGGGCTCCCGAGACTCGGATGTCAGTTGAAAACCTTGACCGGCCCTCACCCGCACTGTGCGATTCCCTTGCCCATGCGTGATCTTCTTCCCATCCATCGTCCCGCGCTGGTGCTTGCGCCGATGCAGGACGTGACCGACCTGCCCTTCATGCGGGTCATCGCCCGGCGGGGCGCTCCGGATTGGTTCGTCACCGAGTATTTCCGCGTGCATCCGGATTCCTGCCTGAACCGCTACATCCTCCGCTCCATCGTGGAAAATGAAACAGGAAGGCCGGTCTTCGCGCAGATGATTGGGCGCGATTTACCTAGCCTTGTTAGAACGGCTCGCGAATTGGAAAAACATCCTGTCGCCGGGATCGACCTGAACCTCGGCTGCCCCGCTCCCATCGTGTGCCGCAAAGACGCGGGAGGAGGCCTTCTTCGCAATCCGGAAACTGTCAACCGCCTGATCGGCTCCCTGCGCGAGGCGATTCCCGGAAAATTCACCGTGAAAACCCGCCTTGGCTACACGAGCGCTGATGAATTTCCCGCGCTGCTAGAAATTTTCCGCAGCCACGCCATCGACGGACTCACGATTCACGGGCGCACTGTCGTCGAGCGGTATCAGACACCGGTCCATCCGGATTTAGTGAAATCTGCGGTCGAAATCATGCCCTGTCCGGTCATCGCCAATGGCAACGTGGTCGATGCGGAAACCGGGCTCGCCTACCTATCACAAACCGGGGCGGCAGGCTTGATGATCGGGCGCGGTGCGATCCGCAACCCGTGGATTTTCTCCCAGCTAACAGCCGAATTTCTATCCACTCCGCGGCCGACTCCCACCTATCGCGATCTTCACACCTACGTCAGGGAACTGTATGACGAGATCGCCTCCGAGACGCCCAGATTCAATCCCCTCGCCCATGTCCAGCGGATGAAAAAAACGCTTGCCTACATCAGCCACGGGCTGGAGGGGGATTTCGAATACGACATGCGCCGCGCCAAAACTCCCGAAGAATTCGAGGAAATTTGCCACAAGCACCTTGATCACGCCATCCCCCTCCCCGCCAAGCCACCCCACGGATCAAAGTTGTTTTGCGGGTTTGAGGCGCTAGGGAGTTGATGAAGACAGGGTAACCCCCGATGCGCGGACTAATCACAATCGTTCGTTAGAGAGGCGTGGAGATTACCGTTTTTAAACTCCCTTCCGCGCAACCAGAGGAAGATAACGGGCGTGACGATGAGGATGTGGAGCAGGCTGGAGATCATCCCGCCGATGACGGGTGTGGCTAACGGTTTCATGATTTCCGCTCCTTGGCGGTGGCTCCACATGATGGGGAGCAGACTGGCGACGATGGTGGCGACGGTCATTACTTTCGGGCGCAGGCGCAGGCGGGCTCCGTCTTTCACGGCTTGGACGAGGTCTTCGTAGGTGAAGGCCGCGCCTTTTTCTAGCAGCCTGGCTTTCACGGTTTCCTCCAGATAGACGACCATGACCACGCCGGTTTGCACAGCGGTGCCGAACAGCGCGATGTAGCCGACCCAGACGGCACCGTTGAAATTGTAACCTAGCAGTTTTTGCAAAAGCACGCCGCCGCTGAGGGCAAAAGGGACTGCGAGCATAACGTGCGCGGCTTCGAGGGCGCTGTGATAGACGAAGTAGAGGAGGACGAAAATCACCATGAGCACGAGCGGGAAAACAAGCATCATGGTTTTGACAAAGCGGCGTTGGTTTTCAAACTCACCGGTCATTTTGTAGGTCATGCCTTCCATGTTGATGGACTTGAGTTTCTGCTCCACTTCCTCGACGAAGCCGCCGAGATCGCGGTCTTGGACATTGGCTTGGACATAGGATCTGAGAAGGCCGTTTTCCGAAGCAATTTCATTGGCTCCGACCTCACGAGTGATTTTCGCAACCATGGCTAGTGGAATGTAGGGAACGGTTTCTGATGCACCGGAGGAGCGAGTTGCTGAAGCGGCTGCTCCCTTGGCTCCGCCCATGCCACCTCCCATACCGCCGGCTGGAGCTGCGAACGCGGAATTCATGCCGGGCCTCGCCGCAACGAGGATGCGCCCGAGTTTTTCGATGTCATCGCGCTCGCTGCGTTCCACTCGGATCTGGATCGGGAAACGCTCGCGGCCTTCGATGGTGGTACTGACGTTTTTCCCGCCGATGGACACTTCCACAGCATCTAACACGTCTTTGGCGCTTAATCCGTAGCGGGCCATAGCCACGCGATCCACTTTGATGTTAAGATAGGGTTTCCCCTGGACACGGGAGGCGGAAACTCCGGCAGCTCCGGGGATGGTGTTGACGAGTTTCTCGATCTCGAAGGCCTTGCGCTGGATCTTGTCGAGGCTGTCGCCGTAAATCTTGATGCCGACCTGGGCGCGGATGCCAGTGTAGAGCATGAGGATGCGGTTCTCGATGGGCTGGAGGAATGCCGGGACGTAGCCGGGAACGAGTTTCATTTTTTCTGTAAGCTCGGCTTTTAGCTTGTCGATGGTCATGCCTTGTCGCCACGCGGGGTTGCGCTTCACGCTGAATTTTCCATCGGCGATGTATTCGGGTTTCAACATGATCGTCGTTTCTAACATCTCAGTGGGTGCTGGATCGGTGGCAGTTTCAAAGCGCCCGAGTTTCCCAGCGACGGTCAGGACTTCGGGCGTAGCGGCGATGATCGTGTCCTGCCAGGACATGACGCGCTGGATTTCGGTTAGTCCTGTTTTCGGGATCATGACGGGCATGTAAAGCAGGCTGCCTTCGTTGAGCGGCGGCATGAATTCCTTGCCAAAGCCGGTGACGAGATCGGCAGTGCGTTCGTAGCCTTTGTCGCGGATTTGTTTCACTACTCCGCGCGGCATTCCGAAGGCGGTTAGAAGAGCGGTTGCGAGGATGATCATGGCGGTGGCCACCACGGTTTTACGATGGTTGAGCGCCCAGTTGAGCGTGGGTTCGTATAACCGCAGGAGGAATTTCATGACGATGTTCCGGTCTTCTGAATGGAACGGCCCGCGCACTAACAGTGAGCATAGCACCGGCACAAGGGTGACGGCTAACAGCGTGGAGCCGATCATCGCGAAGGTCTTGGTAAAGGCCAGCGGATGAAAGAGCTTTCCCTCCTGACCGGACAGCGCGAACACCGGAACGAAGGCGAGGATGATAATGGCCATGGCGAAGAAGATCGGCCTGCCCACTTGCTTGCAGGCGACGAGGGTGGTGCTCAAAGTTTCCTTCGAGGTGAGCGGCGAGCCCTTTTGGTCCTCCGCTTTCTCGCAATGGCGCAAGACATTTTCTGTTACGACGATGGCTGCATCTACCAGCACGCCGATGGCGATGGCGATGCCTGTTAGCGACATGATGTTACTAGTGATGCCGAACTGTTTCATCATCAGGAACGAGATAAGAATCGAGATCGGCAAGGGCAACGTGACGATGAGAATGCTGCGGAAGTGCCAGAGGAAAATGATGTGGGCGAGGGTGACGAGGATGATCTCTTCTAACAATGCGTGCTTGAGTGTGTCAATGGTGTGGTCGATGAGTTCGCTGCGATCGTAGAAGGGTTTAATGGTGATGCCGGGCGGCAGGCTGGGAGCGATTTGCGCGATTTTTTCCTTCACCCGTTCGATGACGGCCTTGGCATTTTCCCCGGTCCGCATGACGACGGTGCCGCCGACGGCTTCGTGGCCGTTGAGGTCGAGCGCACCTCGTCGGAAATCACCGCCGATCTGGACGGTGGCGATGTCTTTCAGATAGATCGGCGTGCCTTCCATCGCTTTGACGGTGACCAGTTCGAGGTCTTCCGTGCTGGTCACGAGGCCGATGCCGCGCAGCACGAACTCCGCGCCGTTTTCCTCTACGACTTTTCCGCCGACGTTTAGGTTGGCATTCTGGACGGCAGTCATCACTTCCATCAGCGTGACGTTTGCGGCCCGCATCTTGGTGGATGAAAGTTCGATCTGATACTGCTTCACAAAGCCCCCGATGCTTGCGACTTCCGCCACGCCCTGCACGCTGGCGAGCTGATAGCGAATATACCAATCCTGCACCGAACGGAGTTTGGCGAGATCATAGCCGCAGTCCTTCGCCTTTTCGGGATCAACAGATAGATAATACTGATAGACCCAGCCAAGCCCGGAAGCATCGGGACCGAGTTGGGGAGTGACGCCTTGAGGCATGGAGCTTTGGAGGAAATTCAAGCGCTCTAACACCCGTGTTCTGGCGAAGTAAGTATCCACGCCATCCTCGAAAATGATGGTGCTCAGGGAAAATCCGAACATTGAGCTGGCCCGGACTTCCTTGACACCAGTGAGTCCTTGGAATCCGGTGGTGAGCGGATAGGTCACTTGATCCTCAACCTCCTGTGGGCTGCGACCCGGCCACTCGGCGTAAACGAGCACTTGGTTTTCCGTGAGGTCCGGGATGGCATCGACGGGTGTTAGATAGACTGCCCGGACTCCCAGCGCGATGATGAGGAGCGTGGCGGTGGCTATAAGGAACCGGTTTTTCAGGCTCCATTCGATGATGCGTTCGATCATGGCCGTGGTTCAGGGTTTGATTTCCTCACCGCAGTCCTGCATTTCGGTGCCGAAGTAGGGGTTCTGATGGGGGCGGTTACCGGTCTGAATCCAGTTCCCTTTTTTGACTGGGCCGGGAATGGCACTGGAAATCATCGGACATTGCCAGATATGGATTTCTGGAAATCCTTTCATTTTCCGTAGCGGTCCCAACACATCGGTGGCGGCCATCGAGAATATTAGAAATTTAGTGCGGGCTGATTTGATATCTTCGGAGCCATGGAAATGCCGCGAGTTATCGAGCGCTTCCAGCTTGTCTTTCGGAATTGGAAGACCGACAAGCGACTCTGTTAGTGAAGCGGTTTTCATCATTGCGGGTTCGCTGGCTTTGTTGAAAGCGGCGAGGTCATCGGTGGCGAGGGCGGCGGCCATGGCATCGGCGATTTGGAAAAAATCTTGGATCACCTTTTGCTGTGGCTCGGAAATTTCGCCGGAAATCGTTTCATTTTTCGCCACAGGCATCGGCTCGCTGCCGGGTGACATGAAGGAGCGGTTTAATTCTGCTTGGCCGTCGATGAGGAGATTGCCGTTAGTGACGACCTTGTCGCCTTCCTTGAGACCGGAAGTGATCTCAACGAGCGTGTCACCGCGGCGTCCGGTTTTGATAGGGACTTGTTTGTAAACACCACCGCCTTGGTCGGTATAAACGATTGCATCCGGTCCGGTCTGGATGATGGCGGAGCGAGGTGCTGTTAGGCCCACGGGAATAGCCACTTGCACCGTGCCATCAGCGTAGAGTTTGTGAAGGAGTTCGCGGCGACCATCGACCATGGGATTTTGCAATTCCACGCGAACCTTGGTCGAGCGAGTGGCTTCGTCGAAATTTGGATCAATGAAGGTGACTTTTCCCTCGAAGGTTCGTCCGGGTTTCGATGGGGTGGTGATCGTTACGGACTGACCGATTTCGATCCACGGGAGGTCTTGCTCGTAAGCTTGAAATTGGAACCACATGACTGAGAAATCCGCGATTTCAAACAGCTTTTCTCCGGCCTTCACATACTGACCTTCATAGACATTGTGCTCCACGACGGTGCCGGAAATGGTGGCAAGAATTTCAGTGTCGAGTGAATCGACGGGTTTGTCGGGGAGCCCTTCGATCTGCTCATCGCTCAGACCCATTTGCTTCAAGCGCAGTGCGGTGTTTCTTTTCAGCTCGCCGTTGAGCTGGCGATATTCGCGTTCGGCCTGGAGGAGTTCCGGGCTGTAAAGTTCTGCTAATGGCGCACCGGCGGTGACTTCGGCTCCGTGGTGATTTGCAAAAAGTTTGTCCACCCGTCCATCGACGTAGGCGCTGATGATGCGATGGCGGCGCTCGTCATCGTCGATCATCCCAGCAACTTGAAGTTTCCGGTCAAGCGCTTGAATTCTGGCCTCTACTGTTTGGACGTTGA
>JANYFB010000150.1 GCA_025362955.1 Akkermansiaceae bacterium | reverse complement strand
GTGGAAATCCTCAAGGATGCCACCGCCCACGCGGAAATGCTGGCTCTCACCGCGGCGCAAGAGGCTCTCGGCGATTGGCGATTGGAAAAATGCACACTCTACGTCACCCGCGAGCCCTGCCCGATGTGCGCCGGGGCCATTGTCCATTGTCGGCCGGAACGCGTGGTGTTCGGCTGCCCGGACCCGCGGGCGGGCGCGGCGGGAAGTTGGATCAATTTGTTAGAAGCCAATCCGCCGCTCAATCACCGCTGCGAGGTGACGTCTGGCGTGCTCCAGGACGAGTGCCTATTTATCATCCAGAGTTTTTTCCGGGACGCGCGGGATCGGAAGAAAGTGGCCCGACTGTCACCTCCGGATTCGCCTCCTGCCTAGGATAGCCCGGGCATTTTCCCGCGCTTGCGCCACCTACCCCACACCGCTATTTTTTTTCCCGTGGCCGCGAAAGCAAAAACAGCTCCCCAAAAATCCGCAAATTTCCATGTTGTTGTCGGCAGTGATGAAGGCCTTGTCCGCGAGAAAGCACTGTTACTCTATAACCAACTGACCGGCGGCATCGACGACGGATTTACCCACGAAACCATCGACGGCACTGCGGATAACTCGGAGTCCGCTCACGAAATTTGTTCTTCGACGATCCAAGCGCTTCTAACAATTCCGATGTTCGGCGGTGACAAGGTTGTTTGGCTGCGGAATGCGAATTTTTTCGCCGACAATGTCACTGGCCGTTCTCAACGCACCGAAGCGGGCGTCGAAAGTCTCCGCGCCACCCTCGAACGCGGCATCCCGGACGGCGTGCAATTTCTTCTAACGGCGCAAGGCGTGGACAAGCGCCGCTCGTTTTGGAAATACGTGGAAAAAGCCGCCGCCGTCCAAGTCCACGACCGCATCGACACCAACCACGACGGCTGGCAAGACCAAGTCGCCCAGCTCGTCAACCACCGCGCCAAGGAACTGGATCTTCGCTTCCACCCGGATGCCCTCGCCCTCTTCGTCATGCTCGCGGGGGAGCAGTCCCAACAGATCGGCAACGAGCTGGAGAAACTCGATCTCTATCTTGGCCCCGAGCGCCGGGAAATCACCGAGGAGGATGTCCGCGTGCTCGTCCCACTCAGTCGCGCCGCCGTGGTTTTCGAAATCGGCAAGGCCATTCAGTTAGGCAATGCCGCCCGCACCATCCAACTGATCGATCAACAGTTAGAAGCTGACGAATCCGCCATCGGCATCATGCGTGCGTCAATCATCGGTGTTGTTAGGAACCTGTTCATGGCCAAGCTCATCATCGAGAAATTCAAAGTGCCCACCGGAAATTACGGTGCCTTTTCAGGTGGCCTCAACCGTCTTGCCGAAGCCGACCGCGCTTGGCTCCCACAGAAAAAAGACGGCTCGGGCGTAAATGTCTTTCCGATTTTCCTCGCTGCCGAAAACGCGAAAAACTTTGAACTCACCGGCCTTCAGCAGGTCATGGAAGCCACTCTCAAGGCTGATCAAGCCCTAGTCACTACCGGCCTCGACCACCGCCTCATCCTTCATCGCCTGATCGTGGAAATCGCGTCCGCTAGAAAAGCACCCGTGAAATGCAAATGAAAGTTTCCGTCCCGCAAGAACCAGGCAGCACTTGAAAAATCCACGGTTTGACCTCGCACTTTGCCACGCTTCATGCGACGCTGGCCGTAGAAATTCCGTGGCATCATCAGCGGGCACATCGTCAAGTTCATTGGCAAGGATGATTTGGTGCGAAATAAGGCAGCATCCGCACGCCCTAAAGATCGACTGGATTTGGAAGAACTGGAAAAACCCCGGAAATAAAACGCATCCATGAAATTTCTTATTTCCGCCATTCTCATCGGTCTTCTTGCCGGATTGTTAGGAGCCCTCTGCGGCGTCGGCGGCGGACTGGTCATGGTGCCCGCATTCATCGGTATGTTAGGGCTGGAGCACAAATCCGCCGTCGCCACCTCCATGGCCGTCATCATCGTCACCGCCGCCGCAGCCACGGCTAACAACTCACAAACCAAGGATCTCATCGACTGGAAAGTCGTGCTCGCCGTGGGCCTCGCCTCTGCCGTTGCCGCTTGGTTTGGCAGCGATCTTATGAAGTCGCTCAGTAATCAGACGCTCACCCGGATTTTCGGCTGCGTGCTGGTGGTCTTCGGGGTGAGGATGTTGTGGAAGGGGTGAGTTTTTCTCGAAGAACAGCCTAAATTTCATCTCCGGTGGAACCCAACGCGCACCTAACCGTTTTCTCTCATGAAAATCAACCTGCCGCTTATCGCGATCCTCCTGGGTCTGCTCCCGCTTGTCATCTTGGCGCAACCGAGCCGCGATGAAGCGATCCAGGAAATCGATGCGAAGATCGCAGCCTTGCAAAAGGAAAAGGTCAAACTCTTGTCTGACGCCGCGCCCACCAGCGTGTCTGGGGTTGTTGGCCTTTACGATCCAGACGGCAAAGTGAACCGGCGGATCACGAACTCGGTCATGATCATTGAGGGCGATAAGTCCGTCGGCACCGGCTTCATCGTTTTGGCGGAGGGAAAAAAATTTCTCTACACGGCCGCCCACGTTTTCACCGGCAATTCCAAGTTTACCATCCGCAACGCCGCAGGCACGGAATTCAAAAAATTCGGCGACCTCCAAGCCGCCGAAGGGGCCGACTTGATCCGCTTGGAAATTCTGGACTCCCCCACCGATTTCCTCGAACTCGCCCCGCCTGATGTCGAGATGCCCATCAATACGGAAATCGCCGCACTGGGCAACGGGGGCGGGAATGGCGTGATTTCTGTTGAACTGGGAAAAATCCTGGGCACTAGCGGAGATTTGATCGAAGTGGATGCCCAGATCATCCAAGGGAACAGCGGTGGACCGGTCGTGGAACGCTCTAACGGGAGAGTGGTAGGCGAGGCTACGCATTTGACGAGTGCACGCAAGGATCTGTGGTCGGAAGGCACCCGCCAAGGCGACGTCCGCCGCTTCGCCTGCCGTTTGAACAAGCAGTGGAAATGGATGACTCTGAAAACAGCCGCTTTTCTAGCAGATGGTAAGGCGTTGGGGGAATTCGATGATTTCACCCGCCTCTGCTTTGCCGTGGCCCGCTTGGAGCCGCTGGAAAACGGGATGCGACTGACCTCTCGCGTCGGTGGAGACATGACCGCCACCACCATTTTCGCACAGAATAAGGACAACGACCTGGTCAAATCCCTGATCAGCATGAATACCGACCTCGCCGCCCGGAAAACTTCCTTGAGCGAGGCCGAGCTGAACAAGAAATTCCGCAGTCTGTTAGCTCAGGCGGAATCCCGTGCCTCGCACTCCGGCGAAACCTTCAAGCCGCAGAATTTCGCCTGGTACCACCGGAACAATGCCAAGGTTTCCGTCGAAGCCCGTGCGGAATGCATCGCCGCACTAAGACGCCGCCTGGACAACTTGAAATAATTCACCGGGTTCCTAGCAGTCGGTTAGGAAAGCAAGCGTGCGAAGGTGTCTGAGTGGAGGTTCCAGCCAAAAAGTCCGGCCAAACCCATGAGCACGCCAAAGGCAGTGGGGATCAAGGCCGCCCAATAGAGCCATTTTTTGTGGGTCAGGGCAGTGAGCGCGAGAAGGGAAATGGCAAGGGCGACAAGGGCGTCGGATAGATCGAATTGGTCATCGTGGACATTCAATGCTTCGTAGGTCCGCTGATCCTGTTCCGCCTGGCTGCGGACTTCATCTTTCTTCTTTTCCTGATCTCCCACGAGATGCTCGTAGGTAGCGAGGGCTTCTGCATATTTTCCCTGTTGGTCGGCGGGGGCTGTCGCTTGGGCGAGCTTGAGCTGGACGAGGGCGGCTTGGGCGACCTCCTCGCGGATGTTCCGGGCCTGATAGAACGCCCAATGGTCGAGCTTATCCGCTTGGGCCTGTTGCATGGCTTGGACGATGTTGTCGTCCTTCACCTTGCAGACGCCGAGGAAGGTGGCGAGGAGGGCGACGGTAATCGCGACCCATGAATTCAGGCCGCTTGCGGAGGTGGAGCCTTCTTCGGTGACGGCTTCCATGGGGTCGATGTCCATTGGGGAGGGGTTGGTGAATGAGTTAGGTACTGGTAATGCTAGATACCGCCCAGCATCCAAGGGCGGTTAATTTTTAAAGTTGTCCTTATCCAAGGATGACGACGGGGTTGCTGTGGAACAGATCGCTAATCCTTGGCGGACCTGGCTACGAAGCTACTTTCCTGAATAGTGCCAACGCTCGCCACGCCGCTAGGAGGGGTGCCATCGCTTCAGACGTTATTTCAGCTCTGGGGCGGTCCAAGGGGTGGTCCGCGTGGAAAACTTAGCCCGAGTTTCCTTCACCATGGCTTCAGTGACGGGAGGGGCGTCGTTACTCCATGATTGGCGGGCGTAAGTGATGACATCGGAGAGTTCCGCGTCCTTAAGATCGGTGAGCGGGGGCATGATGTTGGTGTATTTCTGACCAGAAACTTCGATGGGGCCTTGCAGACCAAAAAGGGTGATGCGGGCGGGAAGGGTGGGATCGCCGGTGGCCCACGAAGATCCGTCGAGCGGCGGAAATGCGCCGGGCACGCCCTTGCCTTCGGGGCCGTGACAGGCGATGCAGGTGCGGCTGTAAATGGCGAGGCCGCGCTCCATCACTGCGGGACTGGGGACGTTTTTGCGGACGACCGCTTTGACTTCCACAGGAGCAACTCCGAGGGCGGAGGCGAGTTTTTTCGAGAAATCATCGGTCCTTGAGGCGAGGGTAGTGGCGAGGGCAGTGCGGGCCGCGGGATCTCCGCTGGCCGTGAAGTATTTGACCACGGCATCGACGGAGTTGTTGCCATTGGAGGGGCCGGAGCCGAGTTCGTTGAAATAGAGGTCATCGTACCAAGCAGTGCCAGTGGCTCCGCCGTAACCGCCGAAGAGGCAGTGGAGAAGGACTTCCTTTTGGTCGCCACTATCGAACTCGATGCTTTGCTCGACCCAGTCATGGGTGCCGCTCACGCCGGGGGAAGCTTCTCCGCCGTGGACGTTAAACATGACACCCTTGCCGCCGTGGTTTTCGACATTTTCTGTGCGGACCCAGCCGCCAAAACGGTAGCGGGTGTGAGGCTTGACTGGCAAGGTCGCTCCAGCGCCAGCGTCCGCGTTGAACGGGGAAGTAATCATCAGGGAGGTGCCACCATTCCGCCCGCCGGGGGAAACGGAGAGCTGGATTTTGTCGGGCTGCTCCGCGCCGTAAACCCGGATGGACCAAGGGCCAAGGCCGGGATTGGAGAATCCGGGGTCCGGGATGAGGTTGGTGGGGGCAGTAGGGATGGAGGACGTGCCGGGATTGCTTTCGATGGCGGCAAGGATGACGCCGGGAGCGTGATGGCGGGCGGCGATTTGCCATGCGTCGTTGAGGGCGGGATCACCGAGGATGATTTCCTTTTTAGCGAGGAGGGTAGCGTGCAACGCTCTGCCAATGCGCTCCGAACTTGCAACGCGGGCAAGGGCCACGAATGTCTCAGCGAGTTCGCGGGAATCTATAGCGGAAACAAGGCCCTCTTTAATCACAGAATCGGCGAGGGTGTCGTCTGTCAGACCACTGTTCAACCCGGCTCGGCGGAGTCCGCGGCGAGTGGAGGCGAGGGCGGTTTTCACTGCATCTGCATCCAGCGCGCCGAGACCTTGGAGGGCATAAAAAGCATGGATGGCTGCGGGGCTGGTTTTATTTTCCGAATGAATGAGCTCCTTGAGTTTCGCGGCGGCGGCGGCAGATTGGGATTCGACGAGGAGGCGCTGGGCTTGGAGCCTCCAAAAAAGGTTGGAATGACTCAGGCCGGCGATGAGGGAGTCGAGGTTGGCAGGATCGAGCTTGGGGTTGGTATCGTCCTTGGTGCCTTTGGGAATCACGCGAAAGACGCGGCCAAGCGAGACATCGCGGAGTGGGGTTTCGTAGGCATTTCCGCGCCCGGTCTTGGCATCGTAACCCGCAAAAATTTTGGTGGGAGTGGGGTTGTGCTGAATGATGAGGTTATACCAATCCGCGATCCAAACGGCGCCGTCCGGGCCAGTTTCCGCAAACACAGGGCCGGACCAGCCATCGGCGCTGGAGTAAAGGTTGTTAGGAAGCTGGCGGGAGACGAAGCCAGCGCCTTTTGCGGTGATTTCAAACTGGCCAACAAGCTTGCCAGTGGGTTCGCAAACGAAGGCGATGCGATCGCGGTAATTTTCCGAGAACCGGGTATCCGTATAAAACGCGTGGCCTGCACCGGCAGTATATTTGTCGAGCTGATCGACTTGGCGGATGTCCATGGAGGAGGGGAAAAACTTAGGATTATTATCTCCTGCGGGGGTGCGTGGCTGGGAAAGTCCGGCCTTTTCATAGAGTTCTTTGGCGAAGGTGAAATACCAGGACGGGTTGCCATTGGCAGTGGACCCGAGGATGTCGAAGTCAGAAGTGAAACCGAGACCCCAGGTGTTGTTCGTGGTGGTTTGGAGGAATTCCAGTTTGCTGCCGTCCGGCTTGAAACGGAAAACGCCTGTGGAAAACTTCATGTGCTGGCCGCCGACGGTGCCGTCGAAGCCCGCGTAACCATCGGTGGCGTAGATCCAGTTGTCGAAGCCGTAGCGGAGGTTGGAAACCCCGGCATGGGTGTCGTTCGTTTTGAAGCCGGAGAACAGGACTTCGCGGACATCGGCATGGCCGTCGCCATCGGTGTCCTTGAGGAAAATCATGTCCGGGCCGTTGGTGCAGATCAGGCCGCCGTTGACGAAAACGGCGGAGGTGGGAATGGAGAGTTTGTCGGCGAAGAGGGTGAATTTATCCGCCTTACCGTCGCCATTGGTGTCCTCGCAGATGTGGATCCGGTCGTGACCGAGGTTTCCGGCTTGCAGATTGTTAGGGTAGTCCACGGTTTCAACCACGTAGGCCCGCCCCCGGTGGTCCCAAGTGACATGGATGGGATTGACGATGTCCGGCTCGCTGGCGAACAAGGAAATTTCATAACCGTTAGGAACTTGGGCGAGCTTGAGGGACTCCGCAGGGCTGAGCGGCTTCTGGCCGCTGGTGATTGTCTTGTGATCGCGGTAGCCGGGCAGGATCATCTCCTCGCTTTCCAGCTTGGGAAGCTTCATGGCCGCGACCTTGGCCCGCACCTCCGGGCCGACGCTCCACAGGATGGCGCGGCGCATCAATTCTTGGAAACCCGCCTGGCCCCAACAGCGCTCGTCGTGGCCGTAAGCCGTGTAAAACACCTTGCCCTTACCCTGCTCGCGGACCCAGGTCCATGGCTCTTTGTCCCGGAGTTGGAGCACGGTGCGGTCGCTGGTAAGGCGGTCGTGGACATACGTTTCATCCCACGTTTCAAAGCCTTCAAAGCCGCGCATGATCGGATGATCCGTAGCGACGATGGTGGTTTTAAAAACTGCGGTTTCATGGGATTTGAAACGACCGCCCACGAGTTTCACAAAAGCATCCGAGCCACCGAAGCACGCGGACGCGCAGTGAATCGGAAGGAACGCGCCACCCTCGTTCACATAGCCTAACAGCGCCTTTTCTTGAGCAGGGTCCATGGCGTCGTTCTGTTTCCAGTTTCCATAAATCATCAGACCGTCGTAGCGGTCGAGAACATCGCGGCGAAGGTCGGCAAGGTTCTCCGTGTAAGTGAAATTGATGCCATCCACCCCGAGCGCCTTTTTCAAAATCCGGTAACGCTCGATGGGATCATGGCCGGGACCATTGGCAATGGGAGCGCCGAGAAACAGGATTTCCACATGGCGGGCATCGGACGCCGCTTGTTTCCCGGATTGGGAAAATCCGAACGAGGAGACTAAAATAAACAGCGGGAGAAATAGGAATTTTTTCATGCGGTGCGGAGGCGTGGGTTTGAGCAAATGAGTCCGAGAGAAACGTGAGTGAACTTTGATTTATTACAAGCAAGGTCTGCTTGTAAGATTACGGAAAGGTTGTGTAGAATTCCGCCAGATGAACCCAGAGGAGCACCGCACACACTGGACCGACCGTCTTCCGCCGGGCCAGTTCAGGCATTTGTTCGATCACTTGCCCGGTACACTCTTCTTCGCCAAAGACTGCCAAGGTCGCCTGATGGCGGGGAATCCTACCTTCGTCGAACGCTGCGGATTCCAAACGGAGGATGAGATGATCGGCATCACCGACAGCTCGATTTTTCCTCCTCGGCTGGCGGAAAAGTATCGCAAGGACGACGAACAAGTGATTGCGACCGGAACTCCTCTGCTAGGGATCATCGAACTATTTCCTAACAGCAGCGGGAAGCCGGAGTGGTATATTACCGACAAGTTGCCGCTCATGGACTATGCAGGGAAAATCTGCGGACTTTGCGGCACCGTTCGTAGTTACGAGGCCCAACGCGCGGCGATGCAGCCGTATCTGGAATTAGCAACCGTGGCGGACCATTTGAAGATCCATTTTCGGGAAAAACTCGACGTGCCCTCGCTGGCGAAGATGGCCCACATGTCGGTCCGGCAGTTTGAGCGGAAATTCCGGGCGACTTTCCAAATGACGCCGCAGGACTACATGATCCGAATGCGCGTCATTGAGGCCTGCGATTTGTTAATCCGCACGAGCGAACCAGTGACTTCCGTGGCGCTGGACGCCGGCTTCTACGACCACAGCGATTTCGCCCGCCAATTCCGCCGCCAAATGGGCCAAACCGCGAGCCAGTACCGGGCCGGGCATCGCGGCGAGCTTCCTGTGCCGAAGCCGAAATAAACGAGCTGAAATGTAACAAGCCTAGAAATCTAAGCGAAGTTTACAATATCCGCTTGCGGTGGCTTGGAATTTCAGTATCAACTCACTCAATGAAATCAATTTTTCTCATTGCTGTTTCCGCAGTCGCCGTGCTTTTCAGCTCTTGCAATACCATGATCGGCCTCGGACGAGACATGCGGATGGGCGGAGAAGGTCTGGAAAATTCCGCGAATAAAGTTTCCGGCGGGAGCTCGTCCGGTGCTGCGGGAGGCGACACGTCGGGGGCTCCCGTTTACTGAGCCGAGGCAGAAATCAATACCCGCGCCAAAAGGCGAACGCGCAGACGAAGGTCGCCACCCCGTAGCCAAGGCCAGCGAGAGAAAACACCGTCCAGCGTTTTTGATCCGCAGTCACCCACGTCACCGCGTCGCGGAAAAGATAGGGCATCCCAACGCAGAACATCGAGGCGGTCAGCATGGCATAGGCGAATATGGGGACTAACAACCGGGATGACGGGTCTTTGAGAAATGCCGCGCCTAACAATGGAGCGGCGGCCATGAGTCCGACCAAGCCGAGTGCCCTAACGGCCAGAAAATCCCGCACGCTGATGCAAACAAGCACCAGCGAAACCGGCACCGCAATTTGCAGGATTCCCTTCGCGCTGTTGAACTCGCCAAGATCCATCGCCAGCGCACTCAGTTTGCCAAGACCGGTCGGCGCGATCAGCAACCAGAACCATGCCAGGCCGATGCCTAGCAGGATTTGGCCGAGGGACTGATTGCGCGGGAATTTTTTCAGGAAATCCTGGACCATTGCCGGTTTTGCCAGCATCAGCGCGTGAATGCCGGTCAGCCAGCCGGCCAGCACCAGGCCGGTGGTGAAAAGCGACAGGACTTGGTAAGGATGCATACGGCCCCGGAACTAGGGCGCGGGGCGCCAACATTCAAGCCCCATCTCTTGCAGGCGATTCATGAAATTTTCACTCGCCGCGCATCACGCCTTCATGGGTCCGGGCTTTGATCCTGCCCATGAACCTCCGCCAACTCATCCAACCCGATGCGGATTGGCTCGACTCACCCTCGCCGCGCCGGGTCGCTTGGGTCGCACTCACGGCCTGCGCGGGGCTGGCCATTTATGGGTTCACTGTGGGCTTTTGGCGGGATCCATTG
Organism: Akkermansiaceae bacterium; assembly: GCA_025362955.1. Taxonomy (GTDB): domain Bacteria; phylum Verrucomicrobiota; class Verrucomicrobiia; order Verrucomicrobiales; family Akkermansiaceae; genus Luteolibacter. The sequence goes on along the minus strand of JANYFB010000150.1, from coordinate 15,395 downwards.
TTAGGCGCTTACGTCGCCGTGAAACTGCCGCTCCTCATCGCTCTCACGCTCGGCTGCAACGGCCTTCTCAATGGGCTGCTCGGACTTCTGCTAGGCACCGGTCTGGGCTTTCGCCAGTCGCTGTTAGCACTCCTCACATCATTCGCCCTTGCCGCCTTGATCCTCGGCTCGCTTGCTCCCGTCACCTTTTTCCTCGCACTGAACGCCCCGTCGCCCGATGCGCCGACAGCGCGGACCGCCCACGCCGCCTACCTCGTCACTCACACCGCACTCATCGGCTTCGCGGGCATCGCCGCGAATCTCCACCTTCATCGTCTCCTTGCCGGGAAGGCTCCCACCCGCGCGGCGGCCACTACGACCCTGCTCGCCTGGCTGGGGGGAAATGGATTTCTAGGCGCACAGTTCTCGTGGATCCTGCGCCCCTTTTTTGGAACGCCGGGGCTCAAAGTCGAGTTCCTTCGCGCCCACCCCTTCGCCGACAATTTCTATCAGGCGGTCTGGCGCTCGATCAACCAATTCAGCAACGGGCACGGCCTCCCTGTCCTTGGACTTCTGCTTCTGATCCTCCTCGCCCCCATCCTCCACGCCATCCGAACCAACCCCAAAACCACCCCACGACCATGAATCCACACGAATTCCGAAGCATCGCCCAGCCACCGCCACTTGAAGCTCCTCTGCCCGAAATCCTTGATCTGAAAACCCTGTTCGAAGCACTGCTTCGCCGTCCCCATGCTCTCGGTGCACGCCTCGCGGAGCCGGATCATAAAGCGACCGGTCGTTTCACCCTCATCGCGATCCTTTCCATCCTGCTCTTCGGATTCGTTCTGGGCTGCTTTGCGAAACACGAACAACTCTGGGCCGCTCCCGCGAAAATCACCGCCGGACTCGTCTTCTCCGGCCTGATTTGTTTCCCCAGCCTTTACATTTTCGCCACGCTGGCCGGCGCGAGGATCTCCATTTCCCAGCTCGCCGCCTGTCTGGCCGGTGCGCTCGCCCTCGCCGGACTGTTATTGTTAGGCTTCGCGCCCGCCGTGTGGATTTTCGCGGAATCCACTGATTCGCTTGGCTTCATGGGCACTCTCGCCATCGGCTCCTGGATCATTGCCGTGTTTTTCGCACTGAAGTTTTTGAAATCCGTGATCTACGCCACCGGCGGCACCCAAAGAGGCCCGCTCCTGATCTGGAGCAGCGTCTTCCTGTTAGTGACTCTGCAAATGACCACCTCCCTCCGCCCCATCCTTGGCCGTTCGGACGTGGTCCTCACCCAAGATAAAAAGTTTTTCCTCCAACACTGGGGCGAAACCTTCGGCACTTCGCTCAAACCGAATCCCGAAATCAAGACGGCGGAAAATCTGCCCGTTAGGTGATCCACTCAACCGGAACTGAACAAATGGAAACCACCGAAGAGCCCGAACCCGAACCCGTTCCGGAAAATGACGAACTTGATTTCCTCGAATGGCGGCGGGAGCTGCTCTAACCTCGTGCCTGACATGAAACCGTCCGGGACTTCGCGAAGGCGTAAAAAATGGCTGTTACTGATTCCAATCGTAATCATCGCCGGAATCGCGGGCGGGTGGTTCCGCAAGCCGCTGACCGATCTCTGGCAGACGGCATCCGGCGGTGTGGAGCTCGGCCTGCGGCGGAAATTCCAACCCGATCCCAAGACCTACGCCGTCCTGACCCGAGACTTGGAACGCGGCCGCAAAAATCTCGCAGAACGTCACCGGAAAGCGAAAACCGGCGCCGAACGGAACACGGTGGAGGTGGAGGCCAGGAGTCTGCTAGAGCACACCTTACCCGCCATGATGCATTGCTGGCTGGGCACTCCCTGGGATTTTAACGGCACCGCGCAAGCGCCGGGCGGGGGAAAAATCGCGTGCGGGTATTTCGTCGCCACCGTGCTCAAGGACGCCGGATTCCAGGTGGATCGCTATCAGCTCGCACAACAGCCTTCGGGCAACATCCTGCACTCGTTTCTCCCTAACGAGTCCTGCTTCCTGACCATCGGCGAGGACTATCAGGCCTTCGCCTCCGGGGTGGAAAAACGCGGCCCCGGCGTTTACATCGTCGGGCTCGATACCCATGTCGCGTTCCTCGTCGTCGGCAGCGGCGGCTTCCGTTTCATCCACTCCTCCGGCTCGCGGCCCTGGTGCGTCGTCGATGAAAGCCGTGCGGAAGCAGGCGCGCTCCAACGCTCGAGCTGGCGGATGCTCGGAAATCTCACCGCCGATCCCGCCACACTGAGGCACTGGCTGACGGGCGAAAAAATACTGGTGCGCGGAACGTGACGGACAGGATTTCAAGAAGGGCGATTCGGAGGAAAGGTGATTTTACAGGAGAGAAACGGAGTAATGGAAAATGAATCTGTGCTTCCTCCTGTTAAATCTTGATTTCAGCAATTGCGACGACTGGGTATTCGTCCACCAGCTGACTTGTTGAAATCCCTGTTCCCGAGGTTCCGCCTTGCTTCCTCGCCCGTCCTGCCCTTTTCTCCGCCCGCAATGTCCTTACTTCCTACCGCTGACCTCCTGGCGCTCGATACCTCCGGCCTGAAAAGCCGCTTGTCGAAACTCAGGAGGTATCTTTGACGTTCCGACCCTCGAAAACGAAATCAACACGCTCGAAGAGGCGATGGGTGCGCCCGAGTTCTGGAACGACTCGGACAAGGCGAAATCCATCAGCTCCAAAGCTGCCGGGCTTAAGAAAAAGCTCGAATCCTTCCTGAAACTCGAATCCCGCGTGGAGGACATCGAGGAAGGCGTCTCCCTCGCTAAGGAATACGACGATGCCGATCTCGCCCGCGAGGCGATTGCTAATGCGAAGGGCCTGGAGGACGACATCCGCGCCTACGAATTGCTCACCTTGCTCGACCAGCCGAGCGATATTTCCCCGTGTTTCCTCGTGATTTCCGCAGGTGCGGGCGGCACCGAAGCGTGCGATTGGGCGCAGATGCTCCACCGCATGTACACTCGCTGGGCCGAGCGAAAAGGCTACACTGTGGAGACGCTCGACTGGCAGGACGGCGATGAAGCGGGCCTCCGCACCGCCACTTTGAAAATCACCGGCGACCATGCTTACGGCTTCTTGAAAAACGAGCGTGGCGTCCATCGGCTGGTTAGAATTTCTCCTTTCGACTCGAACGCCAAGCGCCACACATCGTTTGCTTCTATCGACGCGACACCAGAAGTTTCGAAGGAAATCAAGATCGAGATCCTCGACAAAGACATCGAGATCACCACCACCCGCTCCGGCGGCAAGGGCGGGCAGAACGTCAACAAGGTGGAAACCGCCGTCATCCTGCGCCACCTTCCCACCGGCATCCTGATTCGCTCCACGGCTGCTAGAACCCAAGGCGCGAACAAGGAACTCGCCTTCGATATCCTCAAGGCCAAGCTCTACACCATCGAAGAGGACAAGCAAAAAGCCGAGGCCGACCGCGCCTACGGCGAAAAGGGCGACGTCTCGTGGGGCAACCAGATCCGCTCCTACGTTTTCCAACCTTATCAAAAAGTCCTCGACCTCCGCACCGGCCAGGAATCCGGCAGCATCCAGGAGGTCATGGACGGCGATCTCGACCCCTTCATCGAGGCCAAACTGCGCGGAAAAGTCCGCGTGAAGGGGACTAAGGACGAGGAGGATTGAGGACCGTCGGGGCGATCACTGGTCGCCGCGTCGGTTTTGAAATATTACGTCTCGGGGCGACCGGTGACCGCCACCACTCCCTTATTTCGGGCCTCTTCCCGGCGGGGTCTCCGCCACTTTGAGCGCACGAACTTTGCCTGTCGGGTAGCGCCCGAGTTCCTCGCTTCGGAGAATCTCGTTGGCTCTGTTTAGCAGCGTATCCCGGCAGAACTCGATGAAGCCCTCCGCGCTCACTCGCCGACTGGCGCGGTCCACCCGTCGGAACTGTTCTTCGGTTTCGAACAACATATCCCATGGCAATGGAGGCTTTCCTTCCGGGGATAGTGCTGCCAGCTCTACCAGCAGCGCTTCCTTCGCCTTCTTAAAAAACGGCACACTTTCTTTCGACCCGTTGAGATACTGCTTCACTGTCGCTTCCGTGTAACCCGTCTGCTCGGCCAGCCACTTCCGAGTCCGTCCAATCGATGTCAAAAGTTTCTTCAGTTCCTCCGCAGAATTCACACTCATCAAACTATTGCCACCGGAAATCCGGACGACTTGAAAAGCGTATCCGAAATCGGATATTAAAATTATCTGAATAAGTTCTTTTAAAATATCATTTTTATCACCTTTTTAAGAGCGATATTCCAAAATTATTTATCCACTATTAGCTATCAAAATTCGCATTGGCTTTGTAGATGAAGCCCTGCCGTGCCCGCCGTCCCCACCCAGCTCATTTCCGGACTTGCCTTGGCTGGCGTCGAACCTGATCGAATCGGCCAAGTTGCCGTCGCAATACATCCGGCCCGGGAATTCCAAGCGACCTTCGCCGGATGACGCCCTACCACGCGAAATACTACGCCCACGAGCTCAGCCGGACCGGCGGAGACGGGGTGGATCGCATTGGCCGGGCGCTCTTCGATGCCACCGTCGAACTCAATCCCCACCAGATCGAAGCCGCGATGTTCGCCCTTCGCTCGCCCCTCTCGAACGGCGTCCTACTCGCCGATGAAGTCGGGCTCGGCAAAACCATCGAGGCCGGTCTTGTCCTCTGCCAGTCCTGGGCGGAAAACCGCCGCAAGCTCCTCATCATCACCCCCGCTTCGTTGCGGAAACAATGGGCGCTGGAGCTCCAGGAAAAGTTCAATCTTCCCTCCGTCATCCTCGACGCCCATTCATACCGGGAGTTTCAGAAAAACGGCCACGCGTCACCGCTCCAACAGAACCAGATCGTTATCTGCTCGTATCACTACGCCGCCCGGTTAGAGGCGGAAATCAAACCAATCGCCTGGGACCTCGTCGTCATGGATGAGGCCCACAAGCTCCGGAACTGCTACCGCGAGAGCAACCGCCTCGGCCAGTCCATCCGCAACGCCACCGAAGGCCGCAAGAAAATCCTCCTCACCGCCACGCCACTTCAGAACTCTTTGGTCGAGCTCTACGGCCTCGCCTCCCTGATCGACGAACGCCTTTTCGGCGACCTCCCGTCATTCCGGACCCAGTTCGCCAATGCCGGTGGCGATCTACCCGCCCTTCGCGAACGCCTCGCCACCTTCTGCCACCGCACCCTTCGCAGCCAGGTTTTGGAGTATGTGAAATACACTCAGCGCCGACTGCTCACCCGGCCATTCACCCCCACCGAGCAGGAACACAAACTTTACGAAACCGTTTCCAGCTACCTCCAACGTGAAGACTGCTACGCCCTGCCGCACCGCCAGCGCCATCTCATCGTCCTTCTCGTTAGAAAAGTCCTTTCCTCCTCGCCCCGTGCACTTGCAGGGACACTGGAAATGATGCGCGACCGCCTCCTTCGCATTCAAGAGGACGTTAAAAACAGCGCCAGCCTCTTCGATCAACTTCTCGCAGGCGACGAACTGGACGGCGACCTTCTTGATGAGCTGCTAGAAGATGCCGAGGACGCCGAGATCTCGGAAGACGATGCCGCGCCGGAAATCCCGCTCGCCGATGAACCCATCGATCCCGCCAAGCTCAAAAAGGAAATCGCCGAGCTCGAAGACTACATCCGCTGGGCCCGCAGCATCGGCGTGGATACGAAAACCCTCACGCTTCTCAAGGCCCTCGAAATCGGCTTCGGGCAGATGTGCGGGATGAAACCGCCCGCGCCGCGGAAAGCCGTCATCTTCACCGAGTCCCGCCGCACCCAGATCTTTCTCAAGGAATTCCTCGAAGCCAACGGCCACGCCGGAAAAGTCGTCATCTTCAACGGATCTAACAACGATCCCGACTCGAAGCAAACCTACGAATCCTGGGCTTCCAAAAATCGCGACTCCGGCCGAATGACCGGTTCGCGACCGGTGGATTCCCGCACCGCCATCATCGACGCCTTCCGCGACTCGGCGGAAATTCTCATCGCCACCGAAGCCGCCGCCGAGGGCATCAACCTCCAGTTCTGCGCCCTCGTCATCAACTTCGACCTGCCTTGGAATCCGCAGCGCATCGAACAACGCATCGGCCGTTGCCACCGCTACGGGCAGGAACACGACGTGGTCGTCATCAACTTCCTCAACCAGCGCAACGAGGCCGACCTCCGCGTCCACGAACTTCTCGAAACCAAGTTCCAGCTCTTCAACACGCTGTTCGATACGTCGGACGATATCCTCGGCCTCGTCGATGGCACCATCGACTTTGAACGCCGGGTTCTAGAAATCTATCAGCAATGCCGCTCGTCCGACGAGATCAAAGCGGCCTTCGCCAAACTCCAACAGGATCTCGACGAACAAATCCAATCCCGCATGAAGGAAACGAGGAAACTGCTCCTCGATCACTTCGATGAAGACGTTCACGAACGCTTGAAAGTCCGGCTCGACGGCGCGAAACAACAGCTCGATCGCATCGGACGGCTGTTCTGGGCACTCACCCGTTTCGAACTAACAGACATCGCCGCCTTTGATGACGAAGAACTCGCCTTCGAACTCCGCGAGTCACCGATCACCGCCGCCCGCCCCGGCCATTACCGGCTCATTCAAAAAGGCCGCGCAAACATCCCCGGCGAATTCCTCTATCGACTCAACCACCCGCTCGGCGAACACACCATTTCCCAAGGAAAAGGACAACCGTGTCCGCCTGCCGAAGTCGTTTTCGACATCAGCACGCATCTCGCGAAAGTCAGTGTCATCGAGCAGCTCAAAGGAAAATCCGGCTGGCTCACCCTCCAGCAACTCCGCATCGATTCGTTAGATCGCGAGGAATACCTGCTCTTCTCCGCCTTCGATGACGACGGCCAAGATCTCAATCAGGAAACCTGCGAGAAACTCTTCACCGTAGCTGGGACTACCAGTCCCAGCTCTTCTTTTCCCGAGCCTCCACAACGACTCGCCGCCGAAGCGAAACGCCACATCGCCGCCACGCTCAACCGTTCTCTCGAAAGTAACCACCGCCATTTCCAACAGGCCCGCGATCAGCTCGACCAATGGGCCCAGGACATGGAACTCGCCTCGCAGAAACAGCTCGAGGATCTCAAACGCCAGATCCGCGATCTCCAGCGCCGCTCCCGCCAAGCCCCCACGCTCCAGGAGGAAAAGGCGATGCAGGATCAGATTCTCAAGCTCGAACAAGCCAAGCGCCGCCAACGCCAGCGCATCTTCGAAATCGAAGACGAGATCGAGGACAAGCGCAAAACCCTCGTCGCCGCGCTGGAATCCCGGCTCCAGCAGAAAACCCAAATTCAACCCCTTTTCACCATCCGGTGGAAAGTCGCCTAACCGCGCCCAATTTTCCCATGCCCAGCACCGCCCAACTCCGTTCCCGTCTTGTCACGAAGCTCAAGGAACTTTTCCAACTCGATCAACCGGACCTCGACTTCGGTTTCTATCGGATCATGCACGCCAAGGCGCGGCAGGTTTCGGAGTTCTTGGAAAAGGATCTTCTTCAGGTCATCGAGGATACCTTCGGAAATCAGGCCGATGAACAATCCGCCGCCACCCTCGCCAACGCCCGCCGGCAGTTGGAGGAATCCCTCGGTGCGGATGCGCTCGATGAAAACGGCGTGCTTAAGGACGCCTTCGCCATTCTTCCCGCCGGGAAGCGTTACCTCGAAGCCCTCGCCAAAGCGGCGGTCGCCAAGGATGCCATTTCCGCCGAAGGTGAAATCTACGATCACCTCCACCGCTTCTTCGAGCGCTACTACGAGGACGGCGATTTCATCTCACGCCGCTACTTCAGCCGCGAGACCGCCGGACGCGCCGCACCGTTTGCCATTCCCTACAATGGCGAGGAGGTGAAACTTCATTGGGCGAATGCCGATCAGTATTACATCAAGACCGGCGAGTATTTTTCTAACTTCACCGTCGATCTCACCAAGGCTCCGGAAGCCGCTGGTGAAATGAAATTGGAAAGTGCGGACAACCTGCCCGTCCACTTCCGCGTCGTCGATGCTGAAGAAGGCGAACACGGCAATGTCAAAGCCTCGGATGCCACCAAGCGCTTCTTCATCCTCCATGCCGAGGATCCCGTGGGCTTTAATGACAAGGGCGAACTCGAACTGCGTTTCGAATACCGGCCAGATCCCGACAAACCGGAGAAATCCCAAGAAAGCAAATGGCAGGAAGAACTCCGCAGCCAAGCCGTTGAGGCTGTATTGGAAAAACTCGCCGGCATTCCGGATGCAGCCATTTACCGCAAAATACTGGCTGCCAGAGCTCCCACCGACGCGAACAAAGATCGTAACCTACTTGCGAAATACCTCTATCAATACACCGCGCGGAACACTTCGGATTACTTCATCCATAAGGACCTCGGCTCCTTCCTCCGCCGTGAGCTGGACTTCTACATTAAAAACGAGGTTATGCGCCTCGACGACATCGAAAACGAGGACGCTCCGCGCGTGGAAAGTTACCTCGCCAAGCTCAAGGTCCTTCGAACTATCGCCCGCCAGCTCATCGACTTCCTCGCCCAGTTGGAGGATTTCCAGAAAAAACTCTGGCTGAAAAAGAAGTTCGTCACCGAGACGAACTACGGCATCACCCTTGATCGCGTGCCGGTGGAATTCTATCAGGAGATTGCCGCCAACGATACGCAATGGGACGAATGGGAAAAACTCTACGCCATCTCCGAAATCTTCTCGTCCGACCCGACCGGCCACAATGCCGCCTCTTCAGCCACATCGCCGAGCGAAAATGCAGCCCCAACGGGGCGAACTAACACATCCCAGGGCAACGCCCTGGGTGAACTCGGGGAAATCGCCGAAGCCCTGAAGGGGCGCTCTAACGTTATCGACGGTTCGAACGCCCCTTCAGGGCTCGGAGAGAATGGGGATGCGACAGTCCTAGGGCGATGCCCTGGGCTGGTATCGGACGCCGCGTTGCGGCTAAGAGTTCTCCATTCCCAACCGCATCTCGTGTTAGATACCCGGCATTTCTCGGAAGACTTTAAGGCACGGTTGGTAGAGACAATAGAAAATTTCGATGAGCAGTGCGGCGGTCTGCTGGTGCATTCGGAGAATTTCCAAGCGCTGACTCTCTTGGAGCCAAATCTAAGAACTCAGGCAAAGTGCATCTATATAGACCCTCCTTACAACACCGGCGAAAATGACTTCGCTTACAAAGACTCTTATCGACGGTCCTCCTGGCTTGCACTTTTGGAGGATCGCATCGGCTTTACCAAACGGCTTCTCTCCCGGGATGGACAGCTCGTCGTGAGTATCGACGACGCTGAAGTGCATCGCCTCATCGAAATCCTTGATCGCACGTTTGATCACCAACGATTGGCAACTCTTGTTTGGGATCGTAATCGGAAGAACGACGCCAAGTTCTTTTCGGTGGGTCACGAATACATGCTCGTCGCAACGCGAGACAAAGATTTCCTCCGCGCTAGTAAGATTGAGTTTCGTGAACCTCGTGAAGGTTTAGATATAGCAAAAGCTATATTTTCGAAGCTACTACAAGACAATGGAGATGATTGGGATATTGTACGGTCCGGTTGGCTTGCATGGTTTGAAAACATTGCGCTTTCCGATCCGCGCCGTAGGTTAATTAGATATTCCAAAGTGGGTCCCAAAGGGCCTTATAGAGACGATGGCAACATCAGCTGGCCCGGCGGAGGTGGGCCGAGATATGAGATTAGACATCCAAGAACAAACAAGCCTGTAAAGATCCCATCACGTGGATGGGTATATTCGACACCAGAGCGATTTTGGGAAGAATATGGAAGTGGTAAAATCATTTTCGGTCCAGATGAAAAAACTATTCCGGGTATCGCAACCTATCTTTTCGATAGCGAAGGTCAGGTAATGCCGAGTGTCTTCTATAGCTATGCTCAGTCCTGCTCGCAGGAATTTACCGCGCTCATGGGCAGTAAAAATTTCGATAATCCTAAGAACTGGCGTGATATAGGCAGGGTAGCGGGATACTTAACAAATTCACAAAGTGTGATTCTCGACTTCTTCGCCGGCTCCGGCACCACCGGCCATGCCGTCATCAACCTCAACCGCGAAGACAACGGTAAACGGAAATTCATCCTGATAGAAATGGGCGACCACTTCGACACCGTCCTCAAGCCGCGTATCGCCAAGATCGTGTATTCGCCGGATTGGAAGGATGGCAAGCCAATCACCCGCGACAAGGGGATTTCCCACTGCTTCAAATACCTCCGTCTCGAAAGTTACGAAGACACGCTCAACAATCTGTGCTTTGCCGAGAACAAGACACGCGATGAGGAGTTGAAGCGGAATGAACCACTGCGTCGCGACTACACCTTGAACTACATGCTCGATGTCGAGACTCGCGGCAGCCAAAGCCTGCTCAACATCGATGCCTTCACCGATCCCACCGCCTACACGCTCAAGGTGAAGAAGCCCGGTGCAACTGGCAGCGTCGAGCAAGCCGTGGATCTCATCGAGACTTTCAACTTCCTCATCGGCCTGCGCGTCATCCACCTCGCTGCGCCGCAGCGTTTCAGTGCAAAGTTCAAGCGCGTGCCCGATCCCGATCTTCCAGAAGGCACCGACACGCGCCTACAACTCGATGGCAAAATGCGGCAAGCCGACGACGGCGCATGGTGGTTCCGCAAGGTCGAAGGCTGGGTGCCGAAGGACCGGGAGAACCCGAACAACGGCCAGAAGGAAGCGGTCCTCATCGTCTGGCGCATCCTCACCGGCAATCTGGAAGAAGACAACCTGATGCTTGACGAGTGGTTTCAGAAAAACCGCCTGAGTACCCGCGACTTCGAGTTCGACACCATTTACGTCAACGGCTCAAACAACCTCCCCAACCTCAAGCTCGACACCGACACCTGGAAAGTCCGCCTCCTGGAAGAGGAATTCCACAAGGCGATGTGGGACGTGGCCGACGTTTGACGCAAAAGTTTCGAATTTGACAAAATGAGCATTTTTGAGCATATTTGAGCATGGCCATCACTGAAACCACCTCCTTATTCCGGACCCGGGTTCCCGCCGCTCGTCTGCGCAAGGCGGAAGAAATCCTCGCCCGGATGGGCATGAAACCGGGCGATGCCTTCAACATGCTCTTGGCGCAGATTGAAATGCGGCAGGCGCTTCCTTTCGAAGTCACCACCCATCCGCCGGAACTGCTTTCCGCAGAGCGGCAAGCAGCCGAATGGCAGGAGGTGCTGGGTGCGTATTGATCCGAAGCCCGGCGAGGTGTGGTTTGCCGAACTCGGCATGGTCGAGAAAAGCCGCCCAGTCCTAATTCTCTCGGTTCCCGGTGGTGAAGACGCCCGCTCTCTCGTGGTCGTCGTGCCTTTGACGTCCCAGATCCGGGGCATGAAAGGCGAGGTGGATCTGGGCAAACCGCGCTGGCTTCCCAAACCCTCCGCGGTGAACGTGCAGGGACTGGCCAGTTTCGATCACCGCAAGCTCGTCCGACGCATGGGCGAACTCACCTCCGTACAAATGGAAGAGGTCAAAACCGCCCTCAGAATCCTGCTGAATCTATAGTTTTTTCCATGCCTGCCAAAAAAGCTGCCACAAAAAAAGCCACGAAGCGCGCCCGCAAGCCTGCTGCCGATGGCAAGGAACCGCACAAGTTCCGCAACAAACTGCTGCTGAACCAATGGCTCATCAGCCTTTTCGGTATCGATCCGTTTCACACTCCAAATGTTCCCGGCGTCGCCAAGCCATTGCCGTTCCATGCGCTTTCCTCGCCGATCCGCGATCCCCGGATGGAAGGCCTGGATCAGGACGGACTCCACCGCTTCTATCATAACTTGGTGAACAGCCAGCTCTTCTGGGGCGAGCAGTGCGTGATCACTCGCGAGCAGTTGCGGAGCTACGAGGAAAACATCGTCCGCCACTCACGGATTCTCAACGAGAAGCGGGACCGGCCCATCACATGGAAGTATTACCAATGGCTGACTCTGATCTTCGTCGAGATCTACCTCGACCGCTATTTCCGCAGCGCGGAGCAATTGCAGGCGGATCTGAATGCCTTCGTGAACCGCTTCAACAAGGAGTGGAGCAACTTTTCTAACATCGCTCCCTACGCGCTCGATGACTTGAACAAGGTTTGCATCCAGAACGCCACCGGCAGCGGCAAGACACTGGTGATGCAAGTGAACGTGATGCAGTTCCGTCACTACGCCAGAAAGGCAGGCAAGGATCTCCCGCGCACCATTCTGATCACACCGAACGAGCGCCTCAGCGAACAGCATATCGCCGATTTGCGCCGGGCCGGCTACTTCGTGACCGAGGGCGTGAAGCCGGGCGCGCAGACGATGTTGAACCAGATCGACGTCATCGAAATCACCAAACTCGGCGACAAGGACGGCCCCAAGACCATCGCCACCCGCAACCTCGGTGACGAGAATCTGCTATTAGTCGATGAAGGACATCGCGGACTTTCCGGCCAGCGGGCGAAGGAGGAAGGCGCGTTTTTCTCGCGGCGTGCAGCGTTGTGCGCCCGGGGATTCACCTTCGAGTACTCTGCCACGTTCGAGCAGGCTGTTAGTGGCACAGCTCATGAAGACGACTACGCCAAGACGATCCTTTTTGATTACAGCTACCGCTGGTTCTATGAAGACGGCTTCGGCAAGGACTACCAGATCCTCAATTTGCCAAGCTCCCATCAGACCGTCGAGAACAGCTACCTCATCGCGTGCCTGTTGAAATTCTATCAACAACTTCGCATCTATGAGGAACGTAAGGACACCTTCACCGCCTTCAATCTCGAAAAGCCGCTGTGGGTTTTCGTAGGCAGCACCGTTTCCAAGGCCAAAGGCACCGGCGACGAAAAAGCGGTGGCGGCGGACGTGGCGCGCATCGTCCAGTTCCTCGCCAGCTTCCTCGCCGATTCCAAGGATTCGACCCGCTGGATTGAGAAAATCATTCTCGGCAACGGCCAGCAAACTGGATTGCTGGATGCGGACGGCAACGACATTTTCGGCGGCTCATTCAACTACCTCGCGGAGTCGGCCAGCGGCCAGTCATTCGATGACCTTTACCGCGACATTCTCGGGCGTGTGTTCCATTGCCCGGCCGGTGGACTGCTTTCGCTCAGCCGCGTGAAGGGCGATGCCGGTGAAGTGGTGTTGAAGGTTGGAAACTCTGACGAACCCTTTGGCCTGATCAACGTGGGCGATGCGAAAGGTCTCTGCGATCACATCGAGGAAGTGGCCCGCGCCCACGGCACGCAGCTCACCGTGGACGAGAGCGATTTCACGGAAGCGATGTTCGCTAGCATCAAGGAATCCAGTTCCCCGGTGAACGTCCTGATCGGCTCCAAACGCTTCGTCGAGGGCTGGGACTGCTGGCGCGTTAGCACGATGGGCCTGATGCACGTCGGCAAAAGCGAAGGCACGCAGATCATTCAGCTCTTCGGCCGCGGTGTCCGGCTAAAAGGCTGGGAATGGAGCTTGAAACGCAGCGGGCACACTCACGCTCCTAACCGTCCGCAGTGGATCGAAGAGCTTGAGACGCTCAACGTATTCGGCGTCGAGGCAGACTTCATGGAGAAGTTCCGTGAATTCCTCAAAGACGAGGGGCTCCCCGGAAACGAGAGGAAAAAGACCATCACGATTCCTCTCAACGTTACCTTCGACTTCGCCAAGAAGCTCAAAGTCATCCGCCCAAAAATGCGTGCCGATGGCTCCCGCGAATACGATTTCAAACGCGATGCCAAAGTGCCGACGCTCGGTGACTTGCCGGACTATTTATCGACTCACCCGATTGTGTCGGATTGGTATCCGCGGATTCAGTCGGTCGTTTCGCAAAACAAAACGAACGCCTCGGACAAGCACCGCGCATTCTTGAGCGCGGAGCATCGCGCCTTCCTCGACTTCGATGAACTTTATTTCGAAGTGGAAGCCTACAAGCGTGATCGTAGCTGGTATAACCTAAACGCATCGCCGGGCGGAATCCGCGATCTACTGGCGGATACCACCTGGTATTACCTCTGCCTGCCTCAAACCCACGAAGTGCCCACAGACTTCAATGGCATTCGCTTGCTCCAAGAGGTCGCCAAGGAACTGGTGAAGAGGTATTGCGAGCACCTCTACAACTACCGGAAGCGTGAGTTTCTGGAGCCGCGTTTGGAAATTCGCGATCTTGATCGGAACGACGACAATCTTCCGCAAGATAATTTCTATCAGCTCATCGTGGATGGCGATTCCAGCACCGTCATTGAAGCCATCGAGCGAATGAAAAAGGATATCGCGGAGCACAAGGATGAGCTGCTTTCTGCCGGAGATCTTTCCGGCTGCACGTTCGGAAAACATCTTTTCCAACCGCTTTTTCACGTCCGCAAGGGAGGCAAGATCACGATTCTGCCTGTCGCGCTGAACGAAAGTGAGTATCAGTTCGTGACGGACTTATCGACATGGTGTAAGGTAAACGGGGAAAAGTTGGAGTCCGAGGAAACGGAGATTTTCCTTCTCCGCAACCAAAGCCGTGGCAAAGGGGTGGGTTTCTTCGAGGCCGGTGGGTTTCATCCTGACTTCATTCTGTGGGTACTCACGCCAAGGCATCAATATGTCAATTTTGTGGAGCCACACGGAATGCTTCGAGAAGGCCCGGGCAGTGAGAAGATTCGGTTTCATCAACGGATCAAGAGCCTCGAAAAGCGCCTGAACTGCGAGGATGTTAGTCTCAACAGTTTCATTATTTCCTGGACTCGCTTCCCCGAGCTTCAATGGGGCCTAACGAGGAAAGAAATGGAAAAGCGGCACATCTTCTTCATGACGGATGATCGGGCAGAATACATAGGTAAGTTAATCACTTCAGGTATGGAATGATTTGACTTCCATCGGCGAAGCCCAACTCCATCAGCGACATCGAGTCCCAAACGCCGCCGCGTTTCCGGGGGCAAGATGGTGCCGCGTTCTGAGACCATGCTGCAATGCTGCAATGCTGTTATCAAATCGAAGCCGACGGGAATCATTGGCAAAGTGTCGTAAGAGGCATACCCAATGAGACAATTCTCATTAGACTTCGCCACGCGAGATTCCCCGTTCCTACGCCTTGCAGTGGTGGAAACCGGGGGCTAGGGTCCGCCACGAATGAGTGACGAATTGTCTGAAAATGAACCGACACGCCGGCAATGGGTGGGGTTTTGGAGTATGATCCTTCAGCAGACGCAGAACGCTTTTAATGACAAGCTCGCACAATTTACCCTCATCCCGCTGGGTGGCGCGGTAGGTTTCGCGCTGCTAATTCCGATCGGTGCGGGGGTAGAGGTGGACGTCCCGTCTGCGGCGGGATTGATGATGGCGCTGCCGATGGTGCTCTTCGCGCCGCTGGCAGGCTGGGTCAGCGATCGATATTCGAAACGAAATGTCATGCTCGCCGCAGCCACCGCCCAGGCTCT
>JANYFB010000086.1 GCA_025362955.1 Akkermansiaceae bacterium | reverse complement strand
GGATACCGGCATCCGTGGGAAATGGCGCAATCTCCGCAGCCTGATCCACGTGGAAACCCAAACGAGCCAACTCGACAGCGACGAAGTCCGGCGGGAAGTGCGTTACTACATCAGCAGCCTCGACGAACCGGCGTCCGCGTTCCAGAGCCACATTCGGCAGCATTGGAGCATCGAGAACAGCTGCCACTGGGTCTTGGACACAGCCTTTCTCGAAGACCACAACCAAACCTATATCGGCCATGCCGCCAAAAACCTCGGAGCCCTGCGCCGGATCGTCCTCAACCTCCTCAAAATCGATCTATCAGACACCCGCAGCCTCCCAAAGAAACGGCGCCGTGCCATGCTCGACCACACCTACCGCGATTCTTTGCTCTCCCTAGCTTGATCGCCGTGACTTCACCACAGGGATTCACATTGGAAATATCATGAAAAAAGTGTTTATCTTCGGCGGAGGGAGCGGGGGGGAAAGTCTTGGGTGGCCGCGCTTGACGGAAATCTCAAGCCTCCGGAGTCTGGCTCTGCCGCAAAGTTCCGTGCAGAGGATAGGGCGAACACCCGGATTTCAGCCAATGTCGGCGAGGCGTGGGCATCTGCGGCGGCAAATCAATGGCTTGTCGGGGCGGGGATATCGTTCTGTAATGGGGTTGCTGTCTGGCAGCCATTACCCTGTTTGCATTCCCTCCTGTTATGAAAACCTCACTTCCGATCCGTACTGCGTTTTTCACGCTTGTTTCGTCCGCCCTTGCCATCGCCGCGCCGCTCGATGACGCCTTTCACACGCCACCGCCATCGACGCGACTGCGTTGTTATTGGTATTGGATGGACGGCCACATCAGCAAGGAAGGCATCACGCGGGACCTGGAGGCGATGAAACGGGTCGGCATCGGCGAGGGCTACATCGGGGTCATCAGCGGGCAGAGTGGGATGAAACCGAATCCCGAGCCGATGGCGCTAACGGAAGCTTGGTGGGGGAACATCGAGCACGCCATCCGCGAGGGCGGGCGGCTCGGGGTGGACATTGGATTGTTTAACTCACCCGGCTGGAGCCAATCGGGCGGGCCGTGGGTGAAACCGGAGCAGGCGATGCGCTACGTGGTGCTGCCAGAAACGCGCTTGCACGGGCCGCAGCGTTTCGAGGGCAAGTTGCCCGTGCCCGCCGGGGCTTTTCAAGATGTCGCGGTGCTCGCATTTCCCGCGCCCGCCGGTGAGGGGGAGGCGGCGAAAATCACGGCGCGCACTCCCAAGCGGATTCAGTTTGAGATGCAGGAGCCCTTCCTCGCGCGGAGTCTAACGGTGCAGCCGGTCAACAAGGTCGCTGTCACTGCGGACTTGCAGGCATCGGACGATGGTCAGACTTACCGTTCGATCACGAAATTTTCCATCAACCGGATCAACCTCGAACTGAATGTGGGCCCGGTCCCGCTCGCGCCCGTTGCGGCGTCGTTCGCACCAGCTACCGCGAAGTTCTGGCGGCTGGAGTTTTCCGCTGATTGCGAGTTGGGCGAGATCCAGCTTTCACCCGCCGCGCGGATCGGAAGCTATGCGGAGAAGTCCTTGCTAAAGGTGTTTCAGGCTCCCCTGCCGCCCTTTGATTTTTACACCTGGCCCCTAGCGCCTGAGGCGGAAGCGGCGACTGGAACGATCGCTCCAACGGGCGTGCTCAACCTGACGAAAAATCTATCCGCCGAAGGCACGTTGCGCTGGGACGTCCCGGCTGGCGACTGGATCATCCTGCGCGCGGCGATGTCACCGACGGGCACGAAAAACTCACCCGCACCCGCCGAGGCGACGGGACTGGAGGTGGACAAGTTGAACCGGGTGCCGCTGAAGGAGCACTTCGACGCCTACATCGGCGCATTGTTGAAACGGATGCCAGCGGCGGATCGCACTGCCCTCAAGCATGTGGTGGCCGACAGCTACGAGATGGGACCGCAGAGTTGGACCGATGGCTTCGCGGATGTTTTCAAAAAACGCTACGGCTACGATCCGCTGCCATGGCTGCCCGCTCTATCAGGACGCGTGGTGGGCAGCGCCGGGCAATCGGACCGCTTCCTCTGGGATTTGCGGCGGTTGGTGGCCGACCGGGTGGCCAGCGAATATGTTGGCGGGCTGCGGGATTTGTGCCAGGAGCATGGCTTGAAGATGTGGCTTGAAAACTACGGCCACTGGGGATTTCCCGCAGAATTTTTACAATACGGCGGAGCCTGTCATGAGGTCAGCGGCGAGTTCTGGGTGAGCGGTGAGCTGGGATCGGTGGAGTTGCGCGATGCGGCGTCATCGGCACATATTTATAACAAACCAGTGGTCTGGGCGGAGGCGTTCACCGGTGGCCCGCCCTTCCTCAACACGCCCTCCGCCCTCAAGGCCCGCGGGGACTGGGCGTTCTGTGAGGGCATCAACCAGTTCGTGCTGCACGTTTACATCCATCAGCCATGGGAGGACAAAAAACCCGGCATCAACGCGGGCTTCGGCACGGAGTTCAATCGGCACAACACATGGTTCGATCAAGGTAAGGCATGGATCGACTATCTGCGGCATTGCAGCGTGCTCTTGCAATCCGGCGATCCGGTGGCAGACGTGGCGTATTTCACCACTGAAGACGCGCCGAAAATGACAGGGATCAAGGAGCCGGCCCTGCCACAGGGGCGCGATTTCGATTACATCAATGCCGAGGTGATAGAAAAGGATCTGCAAGTGAAAGATGGCCTCCTGACCTTGCCGCACGGTGTGTCCTACCGGGTCTTGTCGCTGCCGAAATCCGATACGATGCGCCCGGCGATGCTGAAGCGCCTCCGCGACCTGGTGAATGACGGTGCCACGGTGTTAGGGAGTCCGCCTTCGCGCTCGCCTAGCTTGGAAAACTTCCCTAACTGCGACGAGCAGGTGCGCCAACTCGCAAGCGAAATCTGGGGCGATGCCGCAAGCACTCCGTCTGGCGATCACAAACTGGGTAAGGGCCGCGTGTTCTGGGGCAAGTCGCTTGACGAAGTGCTCGCCTCGCTTGGGTCAAAACCGGACTTCGAATCGGCGACCCGTCTCGGCTTCAAGCATCGCCACGATGGGGAAACAGACCTGTATTTTGTCGCCAACCCCGCGGCGGCTCCAGTAACGACCGAGGTGACCTTCCGCGTCGATGGGAAACTTCCCGAACTCTGGTGGCCAGACTCTGGCAAGATCGAGCATCCTGCGATTTTCGCGGCTGCGGACGGGCGGATCAAAATGCCGATAACCCTCGGCCCTAGCGGCTCGGTCTTCGTCGTTTTCCGCGAGAGCGCGAAGGGATTTGATCCGGTGCTTACCGTCGGAAGTCCAGAGGGTAAGGCAAACACAGTCGTGATCGGGAAAGCCACCTACGGTATCCCTAACGATCCCAAGCGCAGCCGCGACGTGCGCGAAAAAGTCCAAGCGCTCATCGACAAGGGTGACTCCACTTTCGTCGTCGGCCGCCTCGCTGATGGTGATGATCCGGCATTCGGCGTCGTCAAAACTCTAACGGTGGAATACAAGTCCGGTGGTAAGACCCTCCAAGCCAGCGGCCAAGACCCGCAGTCGATCACACTCGGCAGTTCTATCCGGCCTGCCGTCGTCCAGCGCGAAGGAAGCGGTTTGGTGATCGAAGCAGGCGAAGCGGGTCGGTTCGAAGTGACCACCGCCTCGGGCAAAACACTCCGCGCCGAAGTGCCACCACTACCCGAGCCGCTGGATCTATCAGGAGCGTGGAATATTACCTTTGCGGGGGTCACACCGGAATCGACAACGTTTGAAAAACTCGAGGATTGGACCAAGCGGCCCGAAGAAGGGATTCAGCATTTCTCCGGCAAGGCGACCTATCAGAAAACCTTCGATCTGACTCCCACAATGATCGGCAGGCCTGATCGCAAGTTCACCCTCGACCTCGGTGACGTGCGTGAGTTGGCGACGGTGCGCGTGAACGGACAGGAGCTCGCCACCCTCTGGCTCCCGCCATGGGAATTAGACATCACCGCCGCCCTGAAGCCCGGTGCCAATACCCTCGAAATCGTGGTGGCGAACACTTGGAACAACCGCCTCGTGGGCGACGCGGCCCTGCCCGCCGACAAGCGCCAGACATTTCTATCCACCCAAACGGTGAATCCCGGATCCGCCCTCCAGCCAGCCGGGCTGCTAGGGCCGGTGACCCTCAGGACTTCGGCATCCGTTCGCTTGAAATGAGTGATCGTTTTTCGAGACCCTGTGGCTTTCGGAATGCGATGAGCCGCAGTCACTCCGCCGGAGGGGAGAGTCTAACTTATTTTTTCAACTCGAAGGTGCGGGAAGCTGACTTTTCCGCAGATGGGAAATCCTTGGGGATGGGCTGGGTAACTTTTCCCGAGGCCGCCCACTCGGTGCCGCGTTGGAGGGTGACGATGAAGCCGACGCACTCTAACGCCTCAGTATCGTGACCGAGGGTGGTGTGGAAGACCCTGCCCTTGCCGTAGCTGAGAACCATGAGAATCGGCTCGTTGCGGCCTGCCTGCTGAAGTTCGGCGGAATCCGAAGCGGTGGCGAGGATCGTCATGTTTTCGCCTGGACCGCGCAGATGGTTGTAACACTCGTCCTTGGTGTGCAGCCAGGTTTCGGGCAGGCCGTTGGTGATCGGGTGGGATTTGTCGCGCAAGGTGATGAGGAATTCGTTCTGCGCACCGTGGCTGCCGCAGTTGCCGGGGACGTCCTCGCGGACGATTTTCCCTTGCTTGTTATAATAAACATAGGGGCCGGACTTTTCATTGCGACCGCCCCAGCCGCCGAGGCCGATCATTTTGTTGAACTCCGGCCAGGTGCCCCAACTGTTATCGGCGGCATGGACGACGACGAGCCCGCCGCCGTTCTTGATGTAGTCTTCAAAATTTCTCCTCGTCTGCTCGGGCCAATCCGCCGCGCCATAGCCGAAGTTGCTGACGACGACGCTGTATTTCGAGAAATCCGGCGAGAAATTCGGATCCGGCATGGGGTTTTCGGACCTCTCGGATTCAGGAACACCCGCGAGCGGCAGCCAGTCATTCTCGCGCTTGAAATTGGAGATGAAGTGGGCACGGGCAACTTCGACTTCGAACAATCCGCTGCTTTCGAGGTATTGTTTCATCATCACGGTGCCCTTGGGCCAGACAGCGTGGTTGTTCTGCCCATCGACGATGAGTGCCTTGAGTTTTTCCGCCGCGGCGGCGGGGAGGGTGAGGATCAGCGAGGCGGCGAGAAGGGATGCTATTGGTTTCATCGCAGAGTCATACGATTTGGAAACAGGATTCCATCAAACAACCCCTATTTCCCCGCCTTCTGGTCCTCTCATGAGCTTTCCCAGCGGCCTTACCCAAAAGCAATTCCTTAGCAACTTTGATGCGCATCTCAAGACGGCGAAGAGGCTCACAATTAATCTCGCCCTGCATTGTTGATGACTTTGGGCGCTTGTGTTTTCTTCAAGATAAGGCCACGTTCGCCGAACCGAATCTAACAACCTCGTGAAGGAGACCCCATGACAAGACAGCATTTCATCAAGACCCTCGCCACCTTCTCGTTGACCCTGTGTCTTCACGCATATGGCACCCCCCCGTCACTTGCCGCGCCTTTTGGTGACAATATGATTCTCCAGCGCGACATCAATGTGCCGGTTTGGGGAAGCGCCGATGCGGGATCGCAAATTCAAGTCACCTTCGCCGGCCAAACCCAAAGCACCACGTCCGACTCCCTAGGCAAATGGATGATTAAACTCGCGCCCATGCCCGCCAGCGCGCAAAACCGTCTGCTGACCGTTTCATGCGGTGCGGAGAAAACAGAAGTCAAAGACGTGCTCGTCGGTGAGGTCTGGGTGTGTTCCGGACAATCCAACATGGAAATGGGTATCAGCATGTGCCAAGACGCGGAAAAGGAAATCGCGGCGGCCAATGATCCACTCTTGCGGATTCGGGCCATCAACAAAGTCCTCTCCCCCATGACGACCACCGCGCTGCCCACTGCCACCTCCTGGCTGCCGACCACACCCGAAGCCGTTCGCATTGCCGGGGGCTGGGGTGGTTTTTCCGGGTCGGCCTATTTCTTCGCCCGCCACCTCCGGCAGGAACTCAAAGTTCCCGTTGGCGTGATCGCAAGTTCCTGGGGTGGCACGGCGATCGAGCCATGGACTCCGGTCGAAGGTTTCGCCATGGTGCCTTCACTCAAGAGCACCAGCGAATGGCTGTCCAAAGTGGATGGTGACTACCGGGCCAGCGTGACGAATAACTTGGATGCGATTGCGGCTTTCGAGAAGACCGCGCGGGCCGCCATCGCTAACAAGACGGCCCTCCCGCTGCCGCCGCCGACCATCACCTACCCGATCAACAGTATAACCCAGGCCACCGCATTATCTAATGGCCACATTCATCCGCTTGTCCCCTACGCCATCCGCGGTGCCATCTGGTATCAAGGTGAAAGCAATCTCTCCGCCGGCGATACCGATATCTACATTGATAAGATGAAAGCCCTGATCGGCGGGTGGCGCAAGGTCTGGGGGCAAGGCGATTTCCCGTTCTACTTCGTGCAGCTAGCGCCATATACATATCCATTCGACGCCACCCGTTTGCCCACTTTCTGGGTCGCGCAAACCCAAGCTGCGGAAACCATTCCCAACACCGGCATGGCCGTCATCAATGACATCGGCGACTTCAAGGATATCCATCCGAAAAACAAACAGGAAGTCGGGCGCCGCCTTGCCCTGTTAGCATTGGCGAATACCTACGGAATCAAAGTTCCTGAATTCACTGGCCCGCAATTCAAATCTTTCGCCGTCAAGGGCAACTTGTTGGGCGTGACGTTCGATCACACCGCTGCTGGCATCAAGGCTATCGATGACCAAGCCCTCACTGGGTTTGAGATCGCCGGTGAGGATGATATCTTCTTCCCGGCCACCGCCTCCGCCGCAGGTGACCATGTTATCCTGCAAAGCGATAAAGTCCCTTCACCCACCCGTGCCCGTTACGCATGGAACCAATGCCCGGTCATCAATGTCGCTAACAGCGAGAACCTGCCGATGAACGCCTTCCAAACCCCCGGCCCTACCAATCTCGCCCTGCACGCGGCCTATACCTCCACCAACCCCAACACCCATGGTTTCGGTGCCACCGGCCAGTTGACCGACGGTTCATGGACTGCCGACGCCCAACATTGCTTCGCCACCAATGAAGATAACACTTTTCCCAAAGTCCAGGTGATCGACCTAGGAAAATCCTGCGAAATCACCAGCATCAAATTCGGAGTTCCGCCATCCGGTTCCACTAAAACCATCGTCGTCTCGCTCAGCGCCGACAACACAACCTTCGCCGAAGTCGGCAAACGCGAGTTTGCCCAGAACAAGGAAGAAACCGCCGTCATCAAGGTGGCCAACCCGGCGGCAAGATATGTCAAACTCAGCGCCCCCGACCACCATGAGCCAGTGGTGACTTATCCCAACACCTTTATCTTCCTGACAGAAGTCGAGGTGTATGGAAAATAGCCTTTATACCGGCCGGGTGCATTGACAGGAAAGCTGCCGGATTAGCGGCGTTTGGCGCCGCATGCTCCCGTTGAAGCAACTAGCTTGAATCAAAAAACACGACGCCACGATGAAGTCATATATTATTTTCCTGCTCGTCCCTTTCGCCCTTTGTCGTCAGTCCAGAATAGGACAACAATAGGGCAGGCCTTTAATCAGATATTCAAAAAATGCAGATCCTCCCATCTCCCAAGTTTTTGACCGTTATTGCCGCCGCCGTTCTTCTTTGCTGGCCGGTTTACGCTCAAAATTCCCTGAGCGAGTCTGAGAGTGCCCCCGGTGGCACCCCGCCCGCAATTTACATGAACAAATTGGCGGATCGCGAGAGGCTGATCATGGAGGTGGCGAGCGATCCAGAATGGCTGGCCAAGACCGGCAACGTCTGGAAATTCTGGTATGCGCAGCTTTATTTCAAGCAAGGCAAAGTCAAGGAGGGGTTGGCCATTGTTCGTAATGAGGCTGATAAAATTCAGGAGCTGCCAAAGCCGCCGCGCAAGGTCTATCACAAAGGATTTTTCCCAATGTGGGGTATTTTGGACACCTACTTGAGCTACGGGCAGGTGATGGATGCCGAGACACAAAAAGTGATCAAGGCCATTTATACGGAGAACGACGGGGTGCCTCTCTACAAAGGGAGCACCAGCAATCTTGGCATGCTCGCCGGAGTGAACCTACACCTTGTATTAAAAAAGTGGGGCCGGGAAAGCCTCTGCCCCTACGTGCAGAAGGACATTAACCCGAAGGATGTGGATCGCTCGAATTTCCTCACCGAGCGCGTCTTTCATATTGCCAATTATGGCTCGGGGGAATTCGCCTCGCGGCCCTACTCCGGATACAACGTGCTGCCCTTGCTGACGCTTTACAAATACGCTGGGCCGGAAATGAAGCAAAGGGCGCTGATGGCGTATGAGCTGACCCTGGCGCATTCCGCACCCACTTGGTTGCGAGGTCACTGGGCCGTTGCCTCTGGGCGCAGCTACCCGGAGCCGTTCGGGCAGCGCCCTGCAACAAACATCGGCCACTTATGGTATTACTTCGGAGGCCTGCCGCCCTCGGTTAAGCTAAACACTTCCATCGTGGCGATGATGGCCGATTATCGCCCGCCGCAAATGATTGTTAATGCGGCGACGGACCGCTCCAAGCCCTACGTGGCGCGCAGTCGCTTTGATGGCAACACCCGCTTTCAATATACGTTCATGAACAAGCGTTACGCGCTTTTCAGCAACACCGAAAGTGGGCGGCACAACATTTTCGGCCAATGCTATCCTTACGGCGTGATGTGGGATGAAACGGACTCAGCCAAGGGCAGCTTTCTCTGGATAACGGTGCCCGCCAATGACAAATCTCCATTGCCTGACCATGCCCATGGCGTCGAAGATCACTATATTCAGTTTCTCCAACACGAAGGCACGTTGTTGGCAGTCGCAGACGGTCTCGATCAGGAAAAACGGGCCCATCCCGGCTGCTGGCATCCCTATGTGCTCTGCCATGTTCCGGCAGGACCAAAAGCCGTGATCGACGAGGCAAAAACTGATGGCCGCATTTTCTTCCACTACAACAACGTCCTTATCAGCATCCAAGCCACGGAAAAATTCGATTGGAATCGCAAGCCGGGAACCGTTTCCGATCCAAAATCGACCGGCTCCGAATTCCTCATTCACGGGATTAACATGGCCGTGGCGATGGAAACGGCTTTGCCGGAGGATTTTGCCGGAGCGACCCCCGAGGCGCAACTCAAGGCTTTCAGGGATGCGATCGTCGCCAAATCCAAACTGCGGTGCGTCGCCCAGCAAGGCAAGCCCACTGTGGCATTTTACACAGACCGCTTCGGGATGAACCTGGAGCGTCCCTACACCGGCATGGGCGTGAACACCTCGAAAATCAACGGCAAACTCGTAAACTACGAATCATGGCCCTTGGTGGATAACCCGTGGATGCATCAGGACTGGGAGAGCGAAACAGCGACGTTGACTGACGGGAAAACCGTGCGCACCTACGACCTGAAAAAATGGACGATCACCGAAACGAAGAAGTAGCCCCCTTCAATTTATGCACAACCCCCATTTCCCGCCATCTGGTCCTCTCATGAGCTTTCTCAACGGCCTTCACCCCAAATGCACTTTCCTTGAAACAATTTTCTAGCAACCAACCGTAGCAACACAGCTACCGCCCCAAATTAGACTATGCCCATCATCAAACCCAGCGAAGCACAACCCGAATACGACGTTGCCATTGTGGGCTCCGGTGCGGGTGGCGGCCAGATGGCCTACACACTCACTCTCGCCGGGCTGAAGTGTGTGATGCTTGAAGCCGGGCGCAGCTACGATCCGGCGACCGAAACCCCAATGTTCCAGACTCCGCAGCAGGGGCCGCTCGGGGGCGGCAGCACGCCGGACAAGCCCGCGGGATTCTGGGATTCCATGTCCGTCGCTTGACATTCCATGGTGAATGGATCGTGTTTACTTGATCGAATCGAGATGTACGTCG
>JANYFB010000074.1 GCA_025362955.1 Akkermansiaceae bacterium | reverse complement strand
GGCAAATGGATTTCCTCTTCGGCGGCGTGGCCGTGATCATCACCGGGGCGGACGGCCAGCAGGAAGAATGGAGCCTTTTCCGCAAGGATGAGGCGGGCGAGCGCCTGTTCGGCGAAACCAAAACATTTGCCAAACTGGGAGATGGCACCGTGGTTTTCGCCGCCAGCCAGCGCAACCGGACGTTTCTAACTGGATCGGGAACTGAACTTTCCATCCGCCACAGCACCTCCGGCACGACTCGCTGGACGGGTTCACTCGACATCGTGCCCGCCCTCGCCGTCCTTGATGCGAAGGGGGAGAATTTCATCGCTGTCGCTGCGGATGGCGCGGCGCGGAAGTATTCAATCCACGATCCGCACCCTGAGGCGAGTTGGAAAGCATTCTTCGGCAAGGTCTGGTACGAAGGCGGCGGGAAACCACTCTATCAATGGCAATCCACCGGTGGCACCGATGATTTCGAACCCAAGCTTTCGCTGGTGCCGCTGATCTTCGGCTCGCTCAAGGGAACGGCCTATGCCCTGCTGTTCTCGGTGCCCGTCGCCCTGTTAGCC
Source organism: Akkermansiaceae bacterium (assembly GCA_025362955.1). GTDB lineage: Bacteria > Verrucomicrobiota > Verrucomicrobiia > Verrucomicrobiales > Akkermansiaceae > Luteolibacter. The sequence goes on along the minus strand of JANYFB010000074.1, from coordinate 3,669 downwards.
GCGCTGTTTTCCGCCGCATTCCTGCCGCTCCATGTGAAACGCGTCGTGAAACCGGTGATGGAAATCATGTCCTCGCTGCCCTCAGTAGTGCTGGGATTTCTCGCTGGACTGTGGCTCGCGCCGATCCTCGAAACCCAGGTGCCGTCGGTCGCGCTAATGACGTTGGCGATTCCACTTACGGCATTACTCGTCGGCTTCTGCTGGTGCCGCCTGCCGATCTCGATTCGCAACCGATTTGAAAACGGCGGCGAGTGGCTGGTGGTGCTGCCCTTTCTCGTGCTCGCCGCATGGCTGGCGTGGGAACTCGGGCCGGTGTTAGAGAGTTGGCTTTTCATCTACAAGGATCCCGCGACCGGCCATCAAATCGCCGATTTCCGTCTCTGGTGGCCACAGGCAACAGGCGGGATGGCGTTTGAGCAACGGAACTCGATGGTGCTTGGGTTCATGATGGGCTTCGCGGTGATCCCGGTTATTTTCACCATCGCCGAGGATGCGCTATCGAACGTGCCCAAGTCTCTAACGGCTGCTGCTTCCGCTCTCGGGGCGAACCGATGGCAAGTGGTTTGGACAGTCATGCTGCCAGTCGCCTCGTCCGGCATTTTCTCGGCGCTGATGATCGGCTTCGGTCGCGCCGTGGGTGAAACGATGATCATGGTGATGGCCACAGGAAACACCCCGGTCACCGAGTGGAACATCTTCAACGGGATGCGCTCGCTGTCAGCAAACATCGCAGTAGAACTGCCGGAAGCCTCGGTCGGTTCCACGCATTATCGAACCTTGTTTCTCGGAGCGGTCGTGCTTTTCGCGATGACCTTCGTCGTAAACACCCTCGCGGAGGTTCTCCGCCAACGCCTGCGAGATCGCAATAAAATCGTCTAACTGGATGGAACCCGCCGTAAATTCAAGCGCCTTTGGCACGACCAGACGATCCCGCAAGGGAGAGCCGTGGGTGTGGCTCACCGCCGCCGGACTGACGTTCGGCGTGGCGATGGCGCTTGGCTTGTTCCTGCTGATTTCCATCAAGGGCGCATCCTCATTTTGGCCACGGCGCATCGACCTGATGGACGTTTCAAAAGAGGGAGCGGTCGAAAAAATCGCCGGATACGTCACTCGGGAAACGGAACGCCGCGAGGCAGACGGCACCTTGCACAAGGAAATCCAGATTTTCCGGGGTAACAAAGATTTGAACGGCGAGGCATTCAAATTCATTGATCGCGCTTACATTCAATCAAGTTCCCGCCCCGAGTCGATTCTGCTAGTGGAGCGCTTGGAATACGGGCCAGCCATCGTGAATCCAGTAGCGTTGGAAACCCCTGCCGGTCGGGTTGAGGCGGACGCCGGTAATTTTGAAGCCATTCTCAACGGCATTCTCGAACAGGGCCGTGATGCCCGCAAAAAGCTGCTAGTCATCGAGAAGAAAAAAATCGGTGCCATCAGCCGAGAACTCGAAGCATTGGGCCGTGCGGAAAGGGACCATTCCGTGGAAACGGGAATCGCCACTGCCCGCCGCGCCGAACTCCAAACGGCATTTGATAAATTGCAGTCCGAAGCAGCAGGCATTCGTAAAATGCTGGCGGAATCGAAGTTCCTCGCCGTCACCGTGGATGGCAGTGCGGTTTCCTATCCGGCAGGAAATCTCCTGCATGTCTTCCCCTCGAACCGCGCGGGATTTTTCCAGAGATCGGGCGAAATGTGCGGCAGGATTATACGCTTCCTGATCGAAGACCCCCGCGAGGCGAATACGGAAGGCGGGGTTTTCCCGGCGATCTTCGGCACGGTGGTGATGACGCTGGTGATGAGCTTGTTCGTGACGCCGTTTGGGGTGATCGCCGCGATTTATCTTCGCGAGTATGCCAAGCAGGGATTCTTCGTCCGCATGGTTAGAATCTGCGTCAATAATCTCGCGGGCGTGCCCTCCATTGTTTTCGGCGTGTTCGGGTTGGCGTTCTTCGTTTATTTCGTCGGTGGCGGCTTGGACCGCACGTTCTTTGCGGACAAGCTCCCTACCCCGACTTTCGGCACGCCCGGTATTCTGTGGGCGTCCCTCACTCTGGCTCTTCTAACATTGCCGGTGGTCATCGTGGCCACGGAAGAAGCGCTCTCCGCAGTCCCCCGCGGTGTCCGTGAAGCGGCACTCGCCTGTGGCGCGTCGAAATGGCAGGCTATCCAGCGAGTTGTGCTTCCCGCTTCGTTGCCCGGCATTCTAACAGGCGTCATCCTCGCCATGGCGCGCGGTGCCGGCGAGGTTGCGCCGCTCATGTTAGTCGGCGTCGTGAAACTCGCTCCAACCCTACCGCTCGACGATATCGCACCGTTCATCCACCCGGAACGCAAGTTCATGCATCTTGGATTCCATATCTATGATCTCGGCTTTCAATCACCGGATGCGGAAGCTGCCAAGCCAATTGTCTATGCCACTGCCTTGTTACTCATTGTCGTGGTGATCAGTCTCAATCTAACTGCCATCCTCATCCGCAATCGCCTCAAGAAACGCTTCGCCGTGAGCAGCTTTTAATATGAGTGCTGCCCCGTCACATCGTCCCGATTTCATCCGGGTGGACAACTTCAGTTTCCACTATGGGGAAAAGCAGGCGATTTTCAACATCGACATGGACATCCCCGAACATCAGGTGACGGCTCTGATCGGTCCTTCAGGTTGTGGAAAATCCACCCTGCTGCGGAACCTGAACCGGATGAACGACCTCATCGAGGGCGTCCACCACGAGGGCGACATCCGCATCGGTGGGACCAGCCTCTACGACCCCTCCGTCGAGGTGATTTCGCTCCGCAAACGCGTCGGCATGGTGTTCCAGAAATACAATCCCTTCGCGAAGTCGATCTATGAAAACGTCATCTTCAGCCTGCGGGTGGCGGGTCGCTCAAAGAAATCCGAACTCGATGCCACTGTTGAGTGGGCCCTGAAATCCGCTGCACTTTGGGACGAGGTGAAGGACCGTCTTCACGATTCCGCCTTCAGTCTATCAGGCGGCCAGCAGCAGCGACTGTGCATCGCCCGCGCCATCGCCAATCAGCCGGAAATCCTGTTAATGGACGAACCGTGCGCCGCGCTCGATCCCACCGCGACTTTGAAAATAGAAGAACTGATACTGACACTTACCCAGCAGTTCACGATCGTGATCGTCACCCATAACATGGAGCAGGCGACTCGTTGCTCGGACCACACGGCGTTTCTTTATATGGGACGGCTCGTCGAGTATGGCGAAACCATGCAAGTTTTTGAACGACCCGCCAAACCAGAAACGGAAGCCTATATCTCCGGCCGCTTCAGTTGATATGTCATCACCATCATCTACTTCCAGCTCCGTTCCACCTCCTGCCATCCGGGTAAAGGATATGGATTTCAATTATGGTAAGTCCACTGCGTTGAAAGATATACAAATCGACGTTCAGCGAAATGAGATTACCGCCTTCATCGGTCCGTCCGGTTGTGGCAAGTCCACCTTGCTGCGTTGTTTTAACCGAATGAATGATTTCATCCCCGGTGCCCGTGTCACGCGCGGTGGCATCTGGATCGAGGGAATCGAAATCCACAGCCCGCATGTGGATGGGGTCGAACTCCGCCGCCGGATCGGCATGGTGTTCCAGAAGTCCAATCCATTTCCCCGCAGCATTTATGAAAATGTCGCGTACGGCCCGCGGATTCTTGGG